>JAYUVF010000061.1:0-2554 GCA_043754215.1 Chthonomonas sp.
AAGCAGGCGGCCAAGGCGGACTGGTCGAAGGTGCAGCCCGAAATCTTCGGGACTCTGTTCCAGCACTCGATGGAATCGAAGGAGCGGCACGCCTTCGGCGCTCATTTCACCAGCCCGGTCGACATCATGAAGATCGTCGGCCCGACCATCGTCGAACCGTGGCGGCAGCTCATCGAAGAGGCCAAGACCATCAAGCGGCTGGCCGAGCTGCGGCAGCGGCTGGAACATCTGCGGGTGCTCGATCCGGCCTGCGGCAGTGGCAACTTCCTTTACATCGCCTACCGCGAGATGAAGCGGCTGGAAGCCCGCATCTTCGAGCGGATGAACGAGCTTTCGACGCGGGGTGACACAGGGCAGAGGGTGATCGGCTTCGTCACCGCGGCGCAGTTCTTCGGCATCGACATCAATCCCTTTGCGGTCGAACTCGCCAAAGTCACCATGATGATCGCCCGCAAGCTGGCTATCGACGAGTTGCACGTTAATGAGGAGCCATTGCCTCTTGATAATCTCGACGCCAACTTTTTGGCTACGGACGCCCTGATCGATGCCGAAGGCCGCCCCACCAAGTGGCCGAAAGCGGACGTGATCATCGGCAATCCGCCGTTTTTGGGCGCGAAGCTGCTCAAGCCGGAACGTGGACCTGATTACGTGAACATAGTGCGGAATGCTTATCCGAATGTGCCCGGCATGGCCGATTACTGCGTTTACTGGTTGCGCAAAGCGCATGATCATCTGCCAGAATGTACCCCCGAGGATCCCGTTTCCGGCCGCGCGGGGCTCGTTGGCACGCAAAACATTCGCAACAACCAGTCTCGGGTGGGTGGACTGGACTATGTCGTGCAGAGCGGCACTATCGTTGAAGCCGTAGAGAACCAACCTTGGTCGGGTGAAGCGAATGTTCATGTTTCAATCGCCAATTGGGTGAAGCATCCCTCCTCCAAACCGCGACTGACGAAGCGAGAGCAATCCGCCGCCCGTGAGCAACTACTAATTCCCGCAGATCGCCGATTATGGTTCAAGGTCGAAGCCCTTCCGGGAAAAAAGAAGATCCGGAAAAAGGGAAGTGGACCGGCATTGAAAGAGTACGAGTTGGCGTTTCGCGTATGCCGGGAGATCAATTCCGCGCTGAGCGACAAAACTGATGTGAGCGGTGCCGAACCGCTCCTGTGCAACACCCACCCGCAACGATGCTTTAATGGGCAGATGCTTGGGCATCGCGGCTTTTTGCTTTCGCGCGAGCAGCGCGCGAAGATCATCGCACGCGATGCGCAGTCGGCAAAAGTCATCCACCCTTATCTCAACGGCTTAGACGTCCTGACGATTGGCGGGGAAGGCGACCGCTACGTTCTCGACTTCGAGCAGATGGATCAATTGAGCGCTGCCGGTCATAAAAGTGCATTTGCCTGGGTACGCGAGAATGTGCTCGCAGATCGATCTGAAAAGGCTGAGGAGGGAAAAGATAAGTCGGGCAAAGTGCGGCCACATCACAAGGCCTTTTTATCGCATTGGTGGCGGCTCAGCTTTGGCCGCCCAGAAATGCTCTCGGTAATCAAACCGCTGCCACGTTACCTCGCATGCGCCTATGTGACGAAACGCCCAGTGTTCTTTTTCGTCAATCGCAAGATTCGTCCTAGCAATTTGCTTCAAGTTTTTGGTTTTGCCGATGATTATAGCTTCGGCCTCTTGCAGTCGAATGTGCATTGGCTCTGGTTCATCACAAAATGTGGCAAGTTGACCGAGCGATTTCGATACAGCGCTGAATCGGTCTTCGACACCTTCCCGTGGCCTCAGTCGGCATCTGCCAAACTGATCAACGTCGTTGCTAAGGCTGGATGTGAAGTTAGACGAGTACGAGACCATGCACTCTCCAAAATCAATAAAGGTGGAATGCGGGCCGTGTATCGCAACTTGGAGTTACCTGGTAAAAGCCCTCTCAAGGACGCCCATGCCGCCCTGGATGCGGCAGTACTCGATGCGTACGGCTTCTCTCCCCGGAAAGACCTGCTGGCCCAAATTCTAGAACTTAACCAAAGCGTCGCTGCCAGAATCGAAGCGGGTGAAATCGTGACCGCGCCTGGCATTCCGCCGGGCTATCCCGATCCCGCCAGGCTCGTCACCGACGACTGCATCCGGCCAGTAGCGTAAGCGTTGTTTCGGCGCGACGGTGAGGCGTTGATGTCGTCACCGGCCCCCGCCGAGCTTGTCTCGGTGGAGCCGTGATTCTGCACTAGGAACGCGGCTGCGCATGTACCCGTCCCCACCGACCTTGTGCCCTGTGGAACGCATGATTCCCCGCGAGGTCATGCGCTCCACCGGGACGAGCCCGGCGGGGGCGAGAGATTCGTGCTGGAATGGCTGGTGCAGAAACATCGCTCCACCGAGGCAAGCTCGGGCGGGGGCGGGAGGGCATTCAAGAGGCCCGCGTCTCATTTTGAGAATTTCGGAAAATCTTTGTCAGAAGGTATTGATTGTGCCAACCGGATGTGTACAATTGTTTGTGGACGAGGGGCGGGGTCGGGAGACCCTCACCCCGGCCCTCTCCCAAGGGGAGAGG
>JAYUVF010000062.1:0-29346 GCA_043754215.1 Chthonomonas sp.
GGCCAGGTGGTCGAGTTTGTCGAGGCTCCCGAGATCGCCCCAGAAGGGTATCGGCTTTCCGTTGGCGAGACTCGAATTCAAATTGAAGCCAGTGACCTGAACGGGCGTCTGTACGCGATCGAGACTCTCTCGCAGCTCATCGTCGAGGACCGAATAGGGTGTCTGACCATTGAAGACTCACCCCGATTTCGTTGGCGAGGAATGATGCTCGATCCGTCTCGCCACTTTGTGCCCAAAGCATTCGTGCTCAAGTTCATCGACCTGCTCGGAATGCACAAGATGAATTCCTTGCACTTGCACCTGTGCGACGACCAGGGCTGGCGGATTGAGATCAAACAGTATCCTCGATTGACCGAAATCGGATCGAAGCGATCCGCCACCCAACTTCGGCCGGGCGATGAGACCAACGACGGCACGCCACACCAAGGTTTCTACTCGCAAGACGACCTGCGCGAGATTGTCCGATACGCCGCTGAGCAGGGGATCAACGTTGTCCCCGAGATCGAACTGCCCGGTCATTGCCAAGCCGCCCTCGCGGCCTATCCAGAGCTAGGCAACACCGGCATCCGGCTGGAGCCATCCGCTCGTTTCGGCGTGATCGAAGACGTGTACGGAGTACAGCCAGAGACGATCCAGTTCCTTGAAGACGTGCTCACCGAGGTCCTCGATATCTTCCCAAGCAAGTTCATCCACGTCGGCGGAGACGAGGTGCCGAAGGCGCAGTGGAAGGCGTCCGCGGTAGCTCAAGCGAAAATCAAGGCTGAGGGCCTTGCCAATGAAGACGAGTTGCAAAGCTGGTTCATCCGGCACTTTGACCGCTGGCTAAGCGAACGAGGAAGGCGGCTCGTGGGTTGGGACGAAATCTTGGAAGGCGGGCTCGCCCCCGGGGCGACGGTGATGAGTTGGCGCGGCTTCGAGGGCGGTATCGCGGCGGCGAAAATGGGCCACGACGTCGTCATGGCTCCAACCGGATTCTGCTACTTCGATCACTACCAGTCTCAGTTCAAATCACTTGAGCCAACTGCCATCGGCGGCTACCTTCCCATCGAACGAGTTTACGAATTCGAACCAGTACCGTCCGACCTTGATGACGCTGCGGCCAAGCACGTTCTAGGTGGTCAAGGGCAACTATGGAGTGAGTACCTACGGACCAGCGATCAAGTGGAGTACATGGCCCTTCCAAGGTTGTGTGCGCTCAGCGAAGTGCTGTGGGGCAAGCCAGGGGACGCGAGCTTTGCAGAGTTCGAAGAACGCCTATCTGGACACCTAGTCCGGCTGGAGCGGGCCAACTATCGTTTTCGTCCCCTGCAACCTCAAGTTCCCGCTGGGTACACCCGCATCGGCGGCTGGCCCATTGGAGAAGTGGGGGCAGAGCCTTATGAAGTGAAGTGCATCTTGCCGTCGGACTTCGACTCGTCAAGAGGCTTTTCTATTGCGATCCAGTACGGCGGTGGAGCCTACGGAGTCTGGATCGACAAAGTTGAGGTCACAGGCCTGACGGGCACTCTTTCTGTCGAGCCGTGCGGGTCCACTGGAAACTTCGACGAGAACAACGTGGTCCACTTTGACGGGCTCAGAGGTCCCGTCGAAGTGACGATCACGATCAGATCCAAGGGCTCGGGAGACCTAGAGCGAAACACGTCGGGCGATGTTTATGGCGTCTCCCCGGCCCCGCCAACGTAGAATGAGGAGATATGAAAGACCGGCACTTACTGATCTTCGATGGCGACTGCGGCTTCTGCCAGTGGTCCGCAGATCGGCTGATGCGCCGCGACCGCAAGGGCCTGTTCACTGCCGTATCCCGACAGCGATGTCCCTCACCTCCGATGACCCCCGAGCTAGCCGCTCAATTGGGCCGAGAGATCGTGGTTTGGACTCGTGACGAGAAGTATCTGGGTGGAGCTGACGCGGTGTTCTTCTTCATGCAGTACACCGGGTGGGGCATTGTCGCCCGCATCCTAGCGCTCCCGCCGTTCATCTGGGTCGCCCGAATCGGCTACAAAATTGTGGCCAAGAACCGGTTGCTCATCAGTAAGTGGCTCAAGCTCCCCGCAACTTGCGCTATTCCCACTTCAGCGCCAGCAGATCGCTGAGCTCTGTCAGGAACTTCTCATCCTCGGCCCCGAAAGCGCCGACTTCGTGCCCATCGATGTCAATCTGACCAAGCACCCGCTCACCTCGCCGGATTAAAACGACGATTTCCGACCGAGTGCTCACTGAGCAGGCGAGATAATTGTCCACCTCGCGGACGTCGCTGACAACAATATTCCGGTCCTCAGCCACCGCCGTCCCGCACACGCCCGTCCCGATCGGGATGCGGGTGTGATCAGTTGGAGCGCCGACGAAGGCATCCAAAACCAAAGTCCGGCCTTCCAGCCGATAAATACCGCACCAGTTGTATCCCGGCAGTGCGGAAATGAGCTGCATCGCCACCTGCCTCAACACGAACCCGCTCGATGGGGAACTGCGGATGCGATTCAGGGTGTCTTCGAAGGCGTGATTCATGAGGTGATTATGGAGCGACTTGCGAGGCCCAATTGTCGAGTTCTTCCGCCACCGACTTCTTGCCCGCTGGGAGCAGTTCATAGACCGGAATGCCCTCCCACTGGGCCAAATCGGTGCCGCCATGAGCGACCAAAAATGGGCCGACCATCGCCCCTGGCTCGAGCACGTTACCCAATAGGATCGCCTCGCACAAGTTCAGCAAGAACGACTCGGCCAAGAGCAGATGCGACGTCGGCACGTCCGGTAGTTCGATCTCGGGAAGGGCGAACTTGACCATGCCAAAAGTATACAGGCCCTCCCGACGCGTGGTCGGGCGAAAAACGATGTGTTCCCGAGCGTCCAACTCGGGTCGCCGCCGCGGCGAGCAGATCACTTGTTCTGGCAACAGATACCGCTGGCAGATCGGATCGGCCACCACACCACCCGTGAGCTCGGCAAGGCGGCGCGCAGTCAATAGAAAGAAGTCGAGCGCGGGAAAGATGCTTGGCTCAAACGCCTCGAACGTCAGCTGCATGACGTGCCAGGTGGCGGCAACTCGTGTCCGTGTCTCGTCCCCGAAAGACTGAGCAATCGGGCTGCGAAGGAAAGGTTCAGGATCAAATCCCGCCTCGTCGCGCGGCATGATCATCAGCTTAAGGATCGTCTTTTGGTCCGGAGCGGCGATCGCGTAAACCCCGCGCTGCATGGGGGCCTCTAGAACCGACTTGTCTTTGCCACCCAGCGGAGCGAGCATGCCGGGAATTGCTCCGTTCTCGCCCTTGGGAGTCATCACGGCACGGCAACTGGGAAGCGTGGGCGTCCCGGCCAAA
Organism: Chthonomonas sp.; assembly: GCA_043754215.1. Taxonomy (GTDB): domain Bacteria; phylum Armatimonadota; class Fimbriimonadia; order Fimbriimonadales; family Fimbriimonadaceae; genus JAFLBD01. The sequence continues at coordinate 3,315 of JAYUVF010000062.1, forward strand.
ACACTCAAGTAGTAGTCCTTCGATATCTCGTAGCCGGGGGTTTTCGGCTTACTGAACTTGAAGAGGTCGGAGAGCTTACGCTGGGGTGGGCGCATTGGATACCTCCTGGGGACGTCGGCGCTTCCACCAGTCGGCGATCTCTTCTCCGTCGTAATGGGAGATGAACTGAGCGACGCTTAGGAACGCAAAGAGGGGGATATTGAATCGGTATTCGATGATCCCGTGAAGTACTAGCCCGGAGAGCAACACCCATTTTCGTGCGGGGCGCCAAAACACCAAAGTGGCGAGAAACACCTCAATGACCAGCGTTCCCCATGTCGAGACTTGCAAGAACGGAGGGAAGTCCACGAAAGCCGGAGTGGGGAAGCGATTGAACTCCGTGAGATGCGGCGGATACCACGCGGCGGTGCCATCCATCCAGTGCACCCCAGTGAGCTTGTGCAGCACGGTGGTGCCGTAAACGATTGCCATTTGAACTTGAATCAAGCGCTGAGGCCACAGACTGATCGGGCTGGCCTCCGGACCTCCCCGACGGCAAATGCGCAGGCGATCCAGGCTGAACGCCGCTCCAACCGGCATCACCGCAAAGTAGATCGCGGTGACGCGGATGAGCGAGTCGCCGCCGTTCAGGATGAATGGGTTGCGGTGATGCAGGCTAACCAACCCGAGAGCAAGGAGGATCGTGGAAACCCGCGTCCAAAGCCCCAGAGCTGTTGTGAGCGAGGCTAGCAACGTCATCGCGAAGACTGCGCCGGTGATTCTGGAATCGGTGACCCCGTTGAGGAGGCTCAGCCGCCAAACGTCGCCCGCCCATAGCTTGGCCCCGGTTTGAGGCACGAGTCCCGTTTCGGTGAACCAGTCCCCGAAATCGAAGCTGAGCATCAGCAAGCCGAAGAAAATGATGCTCCCGAAAACCGCTCGGTACACCCCCAGAGTCAGCGGCGAGCCGTAGCCAAAAATCCAGCGATCCAACTTTCGAATCATGGCTTCGTCCACCCTTTGGCCTTATACAGCCGGACCTGGTCTACCATTGAAGGGTAGATGACCTCCTCATTGAACCGACGATTCGGATTGACGGGCTCGGGCGGTGCTGGGATTCGGCGGGAGTGCCGACGGATGTTCACCCCGACTGGTGGGTTCTTAGGGTCATCAAAATTCTGTAGCGCGATCCACTGAGCGAGCTCGGGCTGCAGAAAGTACGCCTCGTCCCCTTGGACCCGCTCTATGTACTTTCGATACCGCTCCTTTGCGTAACGGGACAACACGGGCATATCCGCCAATCGAGGGAATTTAGCTTCTCTTAAAGTCCCGTCTTCGTAGCGCACGACGGCATCCACGTAGTAGTCCAGCCGCAGAGGATCTGGGGCGAACATGTCCCAATACTGCCAGAGGCCGGTGGACATCAAGTAGTACTTTAATGGCCCTTCGCGCACACCCTTATCGCTGAGCTTAAGTGCCATGTCCACCGGCGTTCCGGTCGATCGTCCGGCAAGCACGGCTGGGGGCGCGTGGGGAAGGCTCCAGAGTGAGATCATCACGACGTGGAACACCCAAAGTGCCTTCACTGGCCATTTGACGGTTCGTTCCGGTGTGCTCACTTGAAATCAGTCCTTCCCTAAAGTAGGTTGCGGCTCTTATCGGTATCTTTCACCAGGGGAGCCAAAACCTGGCGGATGTGATCAACGTCGTACACGATCTCCCTCGGGCCACAGTCGGGCGCATCGAAGAGCAACTGCTCCAAGAGTTTCTCCATCAGGGTGTGAAGCCGTCGCGCGCCAATGTTCTCAAATTTATTGTTTAACTCCACGGCGAAGTGCGCCACTTCATCGAGTGCATTTTCAGTAAAAGACACCTGAGTCCCATCCACGGCCAGAAGCTTTTGATACTGCTTCACGATCGCATTCTTAGGCTCGCGCAAGATCCTGGCAAAGTCTTCCTCTGCAAGCGACGTGAGTTCAACTCGAATTGGCAGACGACCTTGCAACTCTGGAATCAAATCGCTGGGTTGCGCCAGGTGAAATGCGCCGGCGCAGATGAACAGAATGTGGTCGGTACGCACGGGGCCATACTTGGTCGCCACCGTGCTTCCCTCAATGACCGGAAGCAAATCGCGTTGAACACCCTCGCGGCTCACGTCTGGCCCAGAACCACCACCCGTCGGAATGGCCACCTTGTCAATCTCGTCGATGAAGATGACCCCGGTCTGCTCCGCTCGCTCGACGGCCTCTTTGTTCAGCGAGGCGCTCTCGATCAAGATCCCGGCCTCGCTGTCTTCGAGGATGAATTTGGCTTCGCTCACCGGCATCGTGCGGTACGTTCGCTTCGAGCCACCGAACGGGTTTTGCCCGCCGAACATGTCTAGCCCCATCTCCTCCATCCCTTGGGGAGTGAAGACCTGGAGGAAATTGGAGCCTTGCTCTTCAACTTCGACTTCAATCTGCGTCTCGTCTTCGTCCCCCGCCTCGATTTGACGGATAAGTTCGGCCCGTTCTTCCGGCGACGCCTCCTTGAACTCAGGCATTTGGTCGGTAGAGATAGGATAGTCCGACCCGAATCCCAACTCCATCGCCTCGGACGGAGCATGGGGTTGCTCTAGGCTCCGCTTCATCAGGATGAGGTCGGCGATCTTCTCCAGCATGCGTTGATGCGCAGCCTCCTTGACCGCCTCTTTTCGCTCAGATTCGACGATGCGTACGGCATTTGCAGCGAGATCGCGGATCATCGAGTCCACATCTCGACCCACGTAACCGACCTCCGTGAACTTGGTAGCCTCGACCTTCACAAAGGGGGCTCGTGCAAGCTGGGCCAGGCGTCGGGCAATTTCTGTCTTGCCCACGCCAGTGGGGCCGATCATCAAAATGTTCTTAGGGACGATATCTTGCCGATCCTGTTCCCCGAGCTGTTGGCGTCGATATCGGTTACGGAGAGCGACCGCCACTGCCTTCTTCGCCTCCGACTGACCAATGATGTACAGGTCCAATTCGGCTACGATTTGCGTCGGCGTCAACTCTTCGATGGGGTGGGGCATGGCTTGCTACAAGGTTACCTGCTTGCTCAAAAAGTGGAGACCTGCTCCGCACAGTTGGAGTGAAGCATCAACTTCAAATTTGCGAGACGCAGCGAACGGCGGCTGTTGCATTTAGCCACGACTTGTCCCGTCAGATACACTAGCAACATGACGTGGTCCGCCGACCGAATCCAAATTGGGCTGACCGCACTGTGCGGAATTTGCCTGGCCATGGCGCTGGTTGCGCTCATTCCTGGATGGACCTTCGGCACCTCTGCGCAGTGGTCTATCCCCGCCGTTTTGTTCGGTGCTTACTTTGCCATCAAGTCGGGGTTTGCGTCCATTCGCGAGCGAAGTTTCGACGTGAATCTGCTGATGGTCATCGCGGCCGTCGGTGCGATCGCGGTAGGTCATATTGAAGACGCCGCCGTCTTGCTCTTCTTGTTCAGCCTCGGAAGCACACTAGAGGCGATGGCGATGGCCAAAACTCAAAGCGCCATCGAGGCCCTTGTCCGCCTGCGACCGGACGAGGCTCTGAAAGTCACTGACTCTGGCGACGAACGCGTACGAGTTGAAACCCTTGTTCCCGGCGACACTGTTCGCGTGCTCCCGTTTGAGCCGATTCCTGCGGATGGCGTTCTGCTGAGCGAACATGCCGGAGTCAATCAGAGCGCGATGACCGGCGAGAGCATCCCAGTGGAGAAGAGAGCGGGCGACAAGCTGATGGCGGGTACCCAAAACCTTGATCAGATGCTCCTATGTCGGGTCTCTCACGGCGTCGGCGACAGCACCCTAGACAAGATCGTCGAACTCGTCCGCGAGGCACAGGACAATAAGGCGAGCGGTGAGCGCATCAGCAAATGGTTTGGCGAGCGGTACACGATCTTCGTGGTCGTTGCGTTTCTGATCTCGCTCGGTGTCCGAGTGGCGCTCGGTGCAACCTGGAACGCGGCGTTCTACTCTTCGCTGATCTTGCTGGTCGCCCTATCTCCTTGCGCACTAGTCATCAGTTCGCCCGCCGCCTCGCTCTCCGCCCTCGCCCATGCGGCCCGAAAAGGAATCCTCGTTCGGGGTGGCGAGTATATGGAAGAAGCCGGTCGCATCACCATGCTGGCGATGGACAAAACGGGCACGCTGACCGAAGGCCGTCCTAAGGTGGTGGAAATTTGCACCGGCCTGAGCCACGCCGGTCAGGAGTGCAAAATCGTCTGCTGGCATCAGGAAGACGCGCTCGGCAGCGAAGCGTCCCAAGCCCTTACGTGGGCGGCAGGAGCCGAGCAATTCAGCACTCACCCCATCGCAGACTCCATCGTCTCTCACGCCCGAGCTTTGGGAATAGATGTTCCAGAGGCGCTGTCACATCAGGCCCACGCCGGACTGGGCGTTGAGGCGGAGTTGCCATCGGGAAATGTCCGCGTGGGGCAACCTAAATTCTTCGATGGCGCAGAGATGCCGCAAGAGTTCGTCGAGCACGTGGACGAAATGCGGTCGCGAGGAGTGACCGCCGTGCTGGTGAACCAAGGCCAGCATTGGGCGGCGATCGGACTTCGGGACGAACCCCGCTCAGAGTCCGCAGACACCATCCTTGCCTTCAAGAACGCGGGCGTCAGGCGCATAGCCATGCTCACCGGTGACAACTCCGGGACTGCTTCGGCGGTCGCGGGCGAGCTCGGCATCACGGAAGTTCATTCCGCGCTCATGCCGGAGAGCAAGCAAAGACTCATCGAGGGCTGGGTGAAAGAGGGCGAGCGTGTGATGATGGTTGGTGACGGCATAAATGACGCCCCCGCGCTAAGCACCGCCCATCTGGGCGTGGCGATGGGCGGACTCGGGAGTGAAGTCGCCCTCCGAGCTGCGGATGTGGTCCTGGTGCAAGACCATATTCAGCTGCTCCCCCATCTCATCCGGCTCGGGCGGATGACCAACCAGATCATCCGGGTGAATCTGATATTCGCGGCGGGTGTCATCGTAGCGCTAACGCTTTCCTCGTTCTTCCTAAATTTGCCATTGGCGATTGCCGTCCTAGGGCATGAGGGTTCAACAGTCCTCGTGATCTTGAACGGCCTGCGGCTTCTCGGCGGCCCCCGAACTCAGTAGCCCAGGATCAGAGGTGTGCCCGGGCGAATGCCTAGCGCGGATTCCAAGAGGTGCAGTGCGCGAGACCGTTGTTCCACCGTGGCGGGCTCGAGAGGCAAAATCACTTGGTCAGTCTCAATGATGCCCAAGGCCTGGAGAACCGCCTTATGCACCGCCGGCTGAGGCATCGAACGAAGTTCCGCGAGGAGTTCGATTGGGAGTCGTGGGTGTGCATGCAGTTCCTGCACCAGCCACTGAGGGATCACGTTCGCCAAACCACTGATCGTGCCACTCCAGCCTTGCTGAAGGGCTTGAGACAAGAGCGTCTCATCGCCTAAGAAACGGCACCTGGTTGAATCCACTTGATAACCTGCCAAATTCTCCACAGAACCGCTACTGTCCTTGAGGCCAGCGAACATCGGGAATCGATGCCATCCCTCGACCATCTGCGGCGTGATGGTAAAGCCGCACCGAGCGGGGAAGTTGTAGGCCAGCACCGGAAGCGGACTGGTTTCAAAAACAGCGTCGAACCAGCGTTCGATGGCCTCCGGTGCGGCATTTCGAAAAAAGCCCGGGGCCATCACGAGCGTCGCATCTGCGCCTGTTTTCGCCGCCTGCTGCCCGAGCCAGATCACTTCCTCGAGGCTGTTGCTGGCGATGCCCAGAATGACTTTAAGCCTGCCCTTCGTCGCAACGGCGGCACGGAGCAAATCGCGCTTAGTGGGAGCGCTGAGACTCGGCCCTTCTCCGTTCGTTCCTGCGATCACCACTCCAGCGCACCCGGAGGCGTCGAACCAAGCCATTAACCTCGCCAACGAGAGCACATCTGGCCGACCTTTGGTATCAAGTGGAGTGACGGCGGCAGGGTAAACGCCAGGGGACAACATTTCTCAACATTATGGGGCCACAAACCTGAAGTCGGTCGTGAGAGTTGCCGACATTTGAGAGGTATGAACTCCGCCCGCAATTTGACGGGGCACGCACTTACTGCGCAGCCTGCTGATGCCTACACCACATTGCGCGGCAAACTGTTAGATCGCTCCGCAGTTATTGGCGTAGTGGGTCTTGGGTACGTGGGACTGCCCTTTGCCGTGCAAGCGGCAGAATCCGGATTTGCAACGGTCGGCTTCGACGTAAGCCAGGAGAAAGTGGGCAGCGTGAACGCAGGCTCGAGCTACATCGGGGACGTCACCACCGACCAACTCCAAGAGGCTGTAGTTGAGCACGGACTGTTCGCCACCACAAACTTTGAAGCGCTGCGAGATTGCGACGTAGTCGTCGTGGCGGTTCCCAGTCCGCTGACTAAAAACCTCGTCCCCGACCTCACCTACATTGAGTCGGCGACTCGAGAAATTGCCGCGCACTTACGACCGGGCCAACTGGTGACTCTTGAGTCTACAACTTTCCCTGGCACCACCGATGATGTAATGCAACCCATATTAGAGGCGGCGGGGCTAAAGGTTGAGGGGGATTTCTTTTTGGCTCATTCCCCCGAACGAATCGATCCAGGAAATTCCCGATTTAATACCAAAAATACGACGAAGGTCGTTGGTGGCGTGGGGCCCAAGTCTACGGAACTGGCCACGCTGTTTTACTCCAGCACGGTCGATCAAACAGTCCCGGTAAGTAGTGCTCGAGCCGCCGAACTAGTGAAAGTTTACGAGAATATTTTTCGGTCGGTCAATGTCGCGTTGGTCAACGAGTTGGCGCAGTTGTGTGATCGGATGGACTTGAACGTGTGGGAGGTTCTAGATGCCGCTTTTACCAAGCCATTTGGCATCATGCCGTTCTATCCGGGCCCCGGAGTTGGCGGTCATTGCATCCCCCTCGATCCGCATTATTTAGAGTTTAAAGCTCGGGAATATAATTTCCAGACCAAATTTGTCACGCTTGCCGGTGAAATTAATCGGTCTATGCCGGCGTTCGTGGTGGACAAAGCCAGCCGAATTCTCAATGTACAAGGTATCGCCCTTTCGCGGTCACGCATATTGGTGCTCGGAGTTTCCTACAAGAAGGACATTGACGATTACCGAGAGTCCCCCGCCGTCGAAGTAATCAAACTGTTACAAGCTTCGGGTTCCGAAGTGTTTTATCATGACCCGCACGTGAAGTCGATAGACGAGCATGGTGTAACGATGTTGAACAGTGAACTAAGCAATGATCTCATTCGAAGCTGCGATCTGATCATCGGCACGACTCAACACACGTCATTCGACATAGAGCGAATTGTTCGGTCAGCGAAGCACTTCTTGGACACGAGAAACATGACGTCTGCGCTCGCAAGCCGTGAAAACGTCACATTGCTTTAGCCACTTATTTCTGGCTTCAAAATGATGCGCACGCGCGTGATGCGCTGCCGCGCCATATTTTCAACCATTAATGTGCCAATTTCGATTTCAATAGAATCGCCCATCTTGGGCATCCGCTCCAGGGAATTAATCAAAATCTGAGCAAGCGTCTCAGTCGATTGTTCGTCGTCGCCCGGTAAATCAAGAAATTCCAGTATTTCATCGTAGCGCACATCCGCCCGAGCCGAGAGTCGATTCGAGGCTCCTCGCTCGATAGGGGGCCGCTCACCCTCCAACTGATCCTCAATTTCTCCAAAAACCTCCTCGACGACGTCTTCAAGCGTAATCAACCCGCTCGTTCCTCCATACTCGTCCACGACCAAAAGGATCTGCGTGCGAGCCTCCCGCATACGATTGACGATCTTATTTAGGGTGATATTCTCCGGAACGACCTCGATTGCTCGGGCTAACTTCTCTAAGCAAAATTCCTCAGTGGGCCCGTGACGCATGAGGTCTTGAATGTACAAAACGCCCACGCAGTCGTCGATATCTCCGCGACACACCGGCACCCGGCTGTGCGGGATCTTGGAGCAAGCCTCGAAAACCTCTTCGCGGGGCAAATTGACGTCAATCCACTTTATATCCAGCCGGTGGATCATGATGTCCGCCGCGTCGAGTTTGTCAAATCGAAGCGCCCGGGTCACCACATTCGCGTGAGACTCTTCAAGCATCCCCTCCGTTTCCCCAGCGCGAACCAGCATCGCCAGCTCCTCGCGAGAAATGCTCGTCTCACGCATTGAATTGATGTCCACGCCCATTGGCTTCAAAATGAGACCCCCCACCATCTGCGCGACGGAGGCAACAGGTGAGAGCAACAGAACGACCGCATTTAACGGGCGAATTAGCCGCAAAGCCATATGTTCTGGATGCTTCAGAGTTAGATACTTGGGCACCAACTCCCCCACCACAACCAAAACAAAGGTCACCAAAATCAGAGAAATCAGAAAGGTCGCCGGCTGGGGCAACACTGGTCCGATTAAGCGAGCGATCATCGCACTGACCAATGGCTCGGTGAGAGAACCAAGAGCCAATCCGCACACCGTGATTCCGACCTGAATTCCGGCCACGTAGCGCGCGGTGTTGTCGAGAGCCCCCAGAAGAAGTTTTGCGGATTTGGATCCCTTCTGAGCGAACGCTTCGACGCGACTCCTGCGGGAGGCCACCAGCGCATACTCTGCCGCCACGAACAGCGCGTTTCCTACCACCAGTAAGACGCTGATCAGCGCCGCTAAACTCGGGTCCATTGGGTTTCGGCTATTGTAGCAGGTCTGCCGCCCGGTACCATGAGTTCGGTGACGAAGCCAGATGTTGTGATTGTGGGAGCGGGGGCAGCTGGCATCTTGGCGGCCTGGCGAGCGGCCCAACTGGGTGCCAACGTGCTCATGCTCGAGAAAACCGTGCGCCTTGGTACCAAGATTTTGGTTTCAGGAGGCGGGAAATGCAACATCACTCACGGCGGGCCTCTTGAACTTGTCCTGAATGCGTTCCGACCCAACGAGGCACGCTTCCTCCGCCCGAGCTTTTACCGATTCACCAATGACGAGATGGTGGCGTTGCTGGTAGACAGGGGGCTCGAGGTCTACACGCGCCCCGACGGACGCATTTTTCCCGTGCACCAAACCGCCAAGGACGTGGTCGCCATTCTGCGCCAAATGCTCGATGAAGTAGGAGTTAGAATCCTGTTCAACGCCGGTGTAACCCGGATCATAACCAACGAATCAGAACTGAAAGGCGTCGAGATCGGAAACGAAATAATAGATTGTCGTCAAATCGTCGTGAGCGTGGGCGGTAGCAGTTTCCCCGCTAGCGGCACCACCGGCGACGGCTGGCCTTGGATGCGAGAGCTTGGCCACCGCATCGCTCCCCTCCGCGCGGCCCTTGCCCCCATCTATCTAAAACTGGAGGCAGAATCGCCCAGCGGGGTGTCTCTCCGAGATTGCATCCTTAAGGCTCGGCAAGGAGGAAAGGAATTCGATCGCTGGCGCGGAGACCTGCTCTTTACTCACCAAGGGCTCAGCGGACCATGCGCACTCGGCGTGAGCCGAACCATCGCGGAGCGCCAGGCCGAGGGCGAAGTGCGCCTCGATGTGGACCTGTATCCCGACCAATCGTTCGAAACCCTCTCTCAAAGATTCCTCGAAGAAGCGCACCAGCATCCCCACCGATCGGTTGCGAATGGCCTAGAGCGGGACTTCCCGGCGCGAGTTGTCGAGATCATCCTCAACGCTGCAGAAGCCAAGGGCGACATGCGCAACAAGGACCTCGACAAGAAAACCCGAAACCGTTTAATCGAATCCCTCAAGATGCTCCCCCTCGGGGTGGTGCGAGCCGTTCCTCTGGAGAAAGGGGAAGTCGTGGCCGGCGGGGTCCAACTCGACGAAGTGGACCCAAAGACTATGGAAAGCAAGCGTATTCCGGGCCTGTTTCTCTGCGGCGAAATCCTCGACATCGCCGGTCCAGTAGGCGGATATAACCTTCAAGCCGCCTGGTCCACTGGGTACGTTGCCGGAGAAAGTTGCGCAAATCGGGCGCTCAACCTGTAAACTAAGGGGGATGATACTCACCACGCTTCTTGCCACTGCGGTTGTGCTTGCCCCACCTGCACCGATGGTTTGCCCAATCATGGGTTCGCCCGTTTCGGCTACCTCGAAGTCCTTCGACGATTACGCCGGAGTCCGATTCACCTACTGCTGCGCCGGTTGCGATGCAAAATTCGCCGCTGACCCGGCCAAGGCCATCGCCAAGATGACGGAGAAAAAATGGGTGGGCGGCAAGAGCCTGTTCGACCCCGTGAACGGCTCGCGCGTTTACGAAGCCAAGGCAAAGGGCTTCTCCGATTACAAGGGTGTGCGCTTCTTCTTTGAGAATGCCGCGAACAAAACCAAGTTCGACGCCAAGCCCGCGCAGTTCGGCGAAATGCCGAAACAGGAATCTCTGGTCTGCCCAGTGAGCGAAGAGAAGATTGGCGGCTACGCCAATGCTTCGAACTTCAAGGACTTCCAAGGCGTGCGCTACTACCTTTGCTGCGGCGGTTGCATTGAACCATTCAACAAGGACACGGCTAAGTTTGCCGCTATGGTGAAGAAGTCGGTGAAGGCACCTGCCATCGCAAATCCGTCCAAGAATGAGGGCGGTCACCCAGAAAAGATCCACGGCTCCCCTTAGGAGAGCGCTAGAATCGCGGCCCGAAGGCTTTTGCCGACGGGCCAGATCGCTACTGCCACTGGTTGCGAACCATCCAGAATCCACTGCTTGCGGAGCTTAGTTAAATCCTGCTTCGCTCCCCTTTGCTTGATCTCGGGCGTGCTGGCATCCAGTTTTTTCAGCTCGCGCTTGAGCAGGGCCACATCAAACTTGCCTTGCCACAGCACCGGGTAGCACCTAAGCCAATCGGAAGTCTGCGCCGCTCCCGTGAGGTAGCCGTTGGAATCCCCCAGCCCCGGCATGCCGAAGTTTCCGAGGGCATGTGCCCGAATCACGCTTGGCCCCGCCTCTATCAAGTATGCGCCTGGCGCTTCCACGGAGTAATGAAGGTCTGCCTCGGGCAAAAACTCGCCCGTTTCCGCCTGCACCGCACCGCGTCCCGGTTCAACGTCGGAGCCCAGCCATACCAGCGCTTCGCGGCACTCGCCGCCGTACTCCACGAACTCCAGCCGTGGCCCCAATGCTTCCAAATACCCATCAAAGAGCAGCGGGCTGAGCTTGATGCCACCCCGACGTAGAGGCCGCATCCTGGCCGCGAGAGCCTCTGGATCGGGAGAGAAGTGGCTAGGGTCGAACGTTCGCTGCCCACCCACCCGCCGTGCCGGATCCGCAAAAGCGTACTCCGCCCCCCAGTCCGCTGCCAGAGAATCGCTCTCAACCAACTCAGCCTCAAGCCCATGAACCCGGAGGTTATGCCGCGCGCAATCCAATCGCTCCGAATCTAGGTCATACCCTCGCGCCCTACCGCGGCCGGCAAATGAAATCAAGTCCGCGGCGATGCCACAGGTGGCATCCACCACCAACTCCCCCGCCGGGAACTGCGAGGCGTGATAGGCGGCCACCCGCTCGTGTGTAGCCTGCTCCAGCGCCTCTCGGACAAAAAGCATTTCCCCCGCGCGAGCAAATTTAGCCGCGCCACGCTTGCGAAGATCCCACTGCTCGAAACCCCATCGGGCCAACTCAGGACCGAGCTTCTCCGCCACCCGCGAAAGGTGCTTGGGCGTCGCTGGTAGATCTCTCGTCAGCGACAATGCGAGTTTGAGCTCCTCAGGATTGCGGGGCATGATCGGGTTCATTAAGAAGGAAATCCTAGTAATTCTGACGGCCTTTGCCAATCCCCGTATTTTGCTCAGGGACCAACCCGGCAACCCTACGGAATCCACTCAGTGGCAAAACCCATGAGGCGTTGCCGAAAGCACTTGGCCATGGATTGGCCTGCTTGTCATCACGGAGGATCATAAAAAACACATGTCGTTCAGAATCAACACCAACGTCCAAGCGATGAACACGCTCCGCAATCTCGGCAACTCCGGGATGGAGATGCAGAAGTCGATGACTCGTCTTTCGACGGGTCTGCGAATCAATTCTGCCGCCGATGATCCGGCGGGTCTCATCGTTTCCGAACAGTTTCGCGCTCAGCTTACTGGCATTGACCAAGCCGTGCGCAACAACCAAGACGCCACCAACTACGCGAAAACCGCAGAAGGTGCATTGAGCGAAGTCAACAAGCTGTTGAACGACGCCCGTTCGCTGGCTGTGGCCAGTGGCAACGGCGCGGCGCTCACCGACGCTCAACGACAAGCAAACCAGCAGCAGCTGAGCTCCATCGTCAGTTCAATCAACCGAATTTCGTCGAGCACCAGCTTCGGCGGTAAAAAGTTGTTGGACGGCAGCGCTGGCATTACGGCAGCCAGCACCAACGCGGCCAGCGTCAAGTCCATCAGCTTGAGCGGCACCTTTGGTACGAGTGCGCTTACTGCCAACAGCGTGGTCACCGTGGACATCACGACGGCCGCGGCCAAGGCTACTGGCACTGGAACCGCACTGTTGACCGGAACGGCTGCAATGACGGCTGCTGGCTCAGCAACGTTGAACGGTGTTTCCGTTTCCTGGACCACTGCAGACACCCGAAATGATGTCTTGGCTCGATTGAACCAAGCATCCGGGCAGACCGGCGTCACCGCCAGCCTCGACGGTTCGAACAACCTGGTGCTCACGTCGCAGAACTACGGTTCTGATGCGAAGATCAACCTGGTTGACACGAGCGGTCAGCTCGGCTTCACTGGCAACGTGTTGAGCGCGGCTGGTACCAACGCGGTGGCAGATGTCATCATCGGCGGTACCACGGTCTCGTTCGCGGCTGGTAAGGGTCTCAACCTGCAAGACACGAACGGCAACTCCATTGCTCTCGGCGAAGTGTTCGGTAACACGAACGGTGCGGCCGCTGCAGTTGGATACGCATCAGTCGGTTCCGCAAACTTCCAAGTTGGCGGTAACGCTGGCGAAACCGCTTCGCTGTCCTTGAATAACTTCGCCGCTTCCGGATTGGGTAGCGGGGTTGTCAGTGGTGCGAATCTGAGCACGCTCAGCTTGCTCAGCGACTCTGGTGCTACGGACGCCATGTCGGTCATCGACAAGGCAATCAGCGAAGTGAGCTCCGCTCGTGGAACGATCGGTAACTTCATCCGAAATACCCTCGAAACCAACGTCCGATCGCTCGGCGTGCAGCGAGAAAACCTCGCCGCTACCGAGAGCTCGATCCGCGACATCGACGTGGCGCAAGAAATGACCAACTACACCAAGTTGCAGATCCTGCAGCAGAGCGGTCTCTCGATGCTGGCGCAAGCCAACTCGGCTCCGCAGTCGGTCCTCTCGCTCCTGCGATAACACAAAACGGGTCTGGAGCCAAAACTCCAGACCCCCAGATTTCCTCTCGCTCCAGTTACGGAGCCACGACCAAACGATGCAACTCAAAGATGACAGCCTTCCTTCGGGAAGGCTGTTTTCGTTTATGGTTGAGAGATCACTGCCCCGAACTCTAGTGATCTGCGCCGCAGAGCGGCACCCTCGTCATTCCCTCGAAAGAAGGAACCCAGTACTCGCGTAAACTGCCCTAGCCGGCTGGATACGGCTGGCCGCGGCACCCCTGAGAGAGGATTTTTTCAACTCGTCCACCCGTCGCCAGGCTCGGATATCTGAAGTGATGAAGTTGATGAACATGATGAAGGGTTTGGGGATTCGCTGGAGATGGCTGGGCACCAGTGGCAAACTCCCGTATTCCCACTTTTCCTGCTGTTTTTCACAACGATTGCTTCGGCAGAGGGATGAATGGCTCGCTTGCCCTTGCACCCCTGTAGTAAGTCGTTACCAAGATGGGCCTGAGTCAACCGGACAGTGGCTTTTGTAAAACCTCCTGAGCAGGTTGCCACGGCCAGCGAGGCGGCATTCTTCCCCTCCTTCGCTAACGCTAAACCGAGCCTCGATGACCGTGTGCTTTAGGTTTGCCACCGCTGCCCACGCGCCTCAACCTGAGCGGCGCGGAGTCGCCGTAATCATCCCCGATGCTGGACTATATTGTCAGGCTGCCGAGTTGGCTCTATGTTGGTGTAGGATATGGCTGTGGAAGGGGTATTGTCGCATGCGTGAAATACGGACATCAGGGCTTGGGTTGGCACGATTGGTAAGTTCGGTAATCCGAGCCCCGCTGTCCGTAGCATCCCTAAGAGGGAGTTTTTTCTCCCCGACCACCCGTCCGATATCCGTGGACTGTGCGAGTATGCAGAGACGCGACGCTCGGCCAACATTCGTCATTCCCTCGAAAGAGGGAACCTAGAACTCCCGAAAGCCGCCCAAGCCCCCAAGACGTGCGAAACCCTTCTCCCAAACGGGAATATGGATGGGGCTTTGGTGCACCATGCTGACCGTAGCACTTCTACGAAAGAGTCTTCTAACCACGTCCTCGGGTCCGAGCACGGCCGGCTGCGATCAGTGAGGCAAGACCGAAACCTGCAAACGCAGTGGGTTCCGGAACGACTTGGATGTAATCCACATTGACGGGCGGCGAAGTACCTGGTTCACCAGTCAAGTTCATTTGAACAAAACGATATTCAGGATTTTGGTCAAAAAACGCGTTGTTCGTCACGGTGCTCACGAGCGTGCCGTTCAAGTAGAGCCTTGCCGTTGGCCCTTCATTTTGCAGTTCGATCTCAACTTCGTTTACTAAACCCACCACGGTGACGGTCGTAAAAATAGAACCTGCACTTAAGCTGACACGGTAGTCGGTACCCAGCCTTCGTAAACTTACTTCCCGAGTCCCGCGCTGGTTATTGAACTCATCGATGTTAAGTATAGAGAAACCTACTCTGTTGATGGACTGTGTCAACGGCAAAGACATTTTGGTCCTTAGCGTCAAGTTGTTTTGTCCGGGCGCTCCTGGCCCAAACATGTTACGCCTGACCCAGTTTGTACGCGTGGGCCCCCCGCTTCCGGAAGTGAACCCGCTTGCCCGAAAGAACCCCCCACTAACATCGTAGATTAGATTGGAGGAAGTCTCGACATTGATAAACTCCCAATCAGGGGAAAGGGAGTCGAAGTTGTCGATGAACACCGCAGGCGCCTGAACGGCGGCCAGCAGGGTCATCAACACGGCGAAAAATTGAGTGCGCTTCATGGGAGCTTTCGGTATGCCCCTACTATATAGGCAAATGGCTGCGAATCGATTAAGATTTTCCCCGAATCAACCGTAATGGTGTCCAACGACCTTGGCCTCTTGCCATTCCCCAACTCACCGTCTCACAAGAGAGCCGTTGACGAACCCACCTCCCAATGCCGGATAACGTGTGCGCCTCGACGTCCCTCAAAGTCCCTCTACGATCCCTCTATTTCCCTCAAAAGAAAAAGCATGCAAATCCAACGCATCCGTGAATGCGTCAAACATAACACGCACATTCAGGTTCAAATCAGGTCCCAATCCGAGAATAGGACCTTCGCATCCGTGAGCCACGTTTTCGAATGTGACAGATCTAGCAAAGAGCCTTTACATATGAGCGATGATGTTGTCGCCAAACGCGCTGCAAGCAATCTCCGTCGCGCCATCCATCTGACGAGCAAAGTCATAAGTGACCCGCTTCGAAGCAATCGCCCCATCCACGCCCTTCAGAATGAGATCCGCAACCTCAGTCCAGCCCATAAACCGGAACATCATCTCGCCGCTCAAGATCACGCTGCAAGGATTCACCTTGTCTTGCCCCGCGTACTTAGGTGCGGTACCGTGGGTCGCCTCGAAGATCGCATGACCCGTGATGTAGTTGATGTTGGCCCCCGGCGCGATGCCGATACCGCCAACCTGCGCCGCCAGCGCATCACTCAAATAGTCGCCGTTCAAGTTGAGGGTCGCGATCACATCAAAATCAGCCGGTCGGGTGAGGACTTGCTGGAGCGTGATGTCCGCAATCGCATCCTTGATCACGATGCCCGCGCCAGGAAGACCTTCCGGAATCTTGCACCACGGCCCACCGTCAATCTCCACCGCTCCAAAAACTTCCTTGGCGAGTTCATAGCCCCAGTCCCGGAACGCCCCCTCGGTGAACTTCATGATGTTCCCCTTGTGGACCAACGTGACCGACTTCTGGTTATTGTCGATCGCGTACCGAATCGCGCTGTAAATGAGCCGCTGCGAACCTTGTTTGCTCACCGGCTTGATGCCGATGCCCAGTTGCAAATCGGTATCGGTTCCGTGCCCAACCGCCTTGTGCCAGCCCTCGATCTGCTCGGTCGTACTGAACCGAATCTTCTTCGCCAACTTCGGGAATTTCGCCTGAATGAAATCCAGAACTTCCTTGGCTTCCGGGGAGCCAGCGGGGAATTCGATGCCCGCGTAAATGTCTTCCGTGTTCTCGCGGAAGATGACCATATCCACCGCGCCGGGGTCTTTCACCGGGCTCGGCACGCCATTGAACCAGCGCACCGGGCGCAGGCAGACGTAGAGGTCAAGAATCTGGCGCAAAGCAACGTTCAGCGAAGTAATTCCGCCGCCTACCGGGGTCGTCAACGGCCCTTTGATGCCGATCAGATACTCCCGAAAATCATCGAGCGTAGCGTCGGGAAGCCAGCTGCCGGTCTGGTTAAACGCCTTCTCGCCCGCCAGCACTTCCTTCCACTCGACCTTTTTGCTGCCGCCATAAGCCTTCGCCACCGCCGCATCAAAAACGCGCACACTCGCCGCCCAAATATCCGGCCCAATCCCATCTCCTTCGATGAACGGGATGATCGGGTCGTTGGGAACCTGGAGTCCCGAGGAAGTCATTTGGATTGCATTTGCCATGGTGAATTGCCAGCAAGCATACCCATCTGGGTTCAAAAGTCGGCTACGGTAGTTCTGCTGATCGGCGTAAGATAGACAACGTCATGCCCACCCTCTTCACCAAGATCATCAACGGCGAAATCCCCGCCGATATCATTTGGCAAAACGACCAATGCGTCGCCTTTCGCGACATTCAGCCGGTGGCCCCGGTTCATGTGCTGATCGTTCCGCGTGCCGAGATTTCTGGGGTCGCGGAAGTGCCGGAGGTTGGCGACCATACCCACCTGCTCAACGCGGCCCGATCGGTCGCCGAGATGCTCGAACTCAACGATGGCTACCGATTGGTGATCAATCAAGGCGAGGGAGCCGGGCAAAGCGTCCCCCACCTCCACTTGCACCTCATCGCAGGCCGCCCCCTCACCTGGCCCCCAGGCTAGGCGCGCCGGAATTTTGGAACCAAGAACTCGAGCTTGGAGGGAAGAACGATCATGCGTGAGCAGACCATCAGGACCATGAACGAGTAGGAGAGCGCGGTCGCCAGCAATAGGGCCGTCCACGCCGGGATCACGGCGAAGGAGTTGATCGCATACCCCGCCCCCCAAACGAGAAGACCTACGCAGAAGATGAGTGCCTTACGTGTCAGGGCTCGACCCATAGGAAGATCCGGAATGACGTGCCGTTTAAGGCTGCGCTCGATCAAATAGAACTGAAGAACTTGTAGCAACACCCGTGATCCGGCAACCCCAACCAAGCCGAAATACAACGCCGAGGGGTAGGCCAGTGCCGCCACGCCGATTAGCATGTACCAAATGAATGGCGTCGCGACATTTGGCTTACCGACGCCGTTCGCGAAGATGGCAAACATCGAGCCGTACACCGAGAAAGTCGCATCCAGCGAAGCAAGCACGAACACCGCGATCATCGGCACGGTCACCTTGTCTAGGAAGAGCCCCAAGATTTGCCCCCCAAAGGCGGAGGGAATGAACAAGACCGCCATCATGAGTGCGAGTGTGGTGGGCATCACCTTCCAGTAGGTTTTGAGCAGGGCCTCAGGCCCCTCTAAGTTCGACTTGGCGATCTCAGCAGGAAAGACCTGGGCAAGCGGCATCGTGGAATTCAGCGTGGCCGGTATCTTTGATGCTTGGTCATAAACCCCGAGGGCACCCTGGCCCATCACCTGCTTTAGAATGACTTTGTCGAGTCCGGAGAAAATTTGAGCCGTGTTCCCCAGCCATGACCGACGGACGAACTCCTTGACCGGAGCAAACTCCTCGGCGTAGTAGCGGAACGGAACCCTCCGCAGCCCGTAGTTGCGAGATTTACGCTCGTAACAAAGGATCACAAAGAACGAGCTCACCATGTTGCCCGCCATAAAACCCCATGGATGACGGGTGCTATAAACCAACGCCAGGCTAACCGCCGTATTGATCACAACCCCGATCAAAGAGACCACGCTTATGAACCCGTATTCGCCCTTAGAAACCAGGACAGCGTTATGGCCGTTCAGCACGAAAACCTGGATCACGGTTGCAGCAGCCGTGAAATAAAACAGCACCCCGTGGATGTCTTGCCCAACCCCCTTGATGTACTGCGTAAAAAACAGCACCACAAAGAACAGGGCTGCCGTACTCGTCAGCATCAACGAGACGATGGTATGGGACGAAAGCACCCGGTCCGCCCGCTCCACATCGCCCCCGTGGAACGCCTTGACCACGGCGTTGATGGTGCCGTTACCCATCCCGAGGTCGCACACAGCGGAGATGATCGTCGAGAGCACCAGCAGAAGTGCAACCGCCCCCCAGAGTTCATCACCTAGCCAGGCTACATAGCGGCCGAATGCCCAAAGATTCAAGATGAGGGCAAGCCCCCTGGAGACCCCAAGATAGACGGTCCCCTTGACCGCGCTCAAGAGTTACTTCTGCTCCGGCCGCTGCGGACTGAACGTGGGGAAGGCAAACTCGCCTTCGCCGGAGTTGATGGCGGTTTCGGTGCCGGCGGTGAGATCGTAGCGGTAGATGCGGCGGTTCTTCCCGTCTCGGCGAGCGTAGATCAGGCTCTCTCCGCTGGGAAGCCATGCGATCTCAAAGCAGACCTTGTCGGTCAGCACCGTGTATTCGCCCACCGGCTTTCCTGGCTCGCCGATGATGATGCCCTTCGGATCGAAATTGCCTGCGGTGACCGTTCCTACCGAGAACAGCAGCTTCGATCCATCTGGGGAATACGTGGGATTGGCGGCGACTTGCGTTCCATCCTGCGCGGCAAACACGATCTTAAGCGTTTTAAGATCGGCAGGGTCAAAGTGAATTGCCCCATGGACGAACGGTCGATTGGCGACCCCATCTTTAACAAACTGCTCGGGAATCTCCTCGGGGTCGATCCAACTGAATTCTTGGATCGCCGCCGTTACTGAGCCGTCCAATGCGACATCAAAAGCGATATTCTCGCCAGCAAAGATGGGGACTGGTGGAGGGAGCACCCCTTCAGCATTCGGTTGGAAGTCCTGCAACATCAACACGTCGCCGTCTTCGCGCCGCATCGTGGCAATCATGAAGCGGCGGTCTTTCCCCCACCGTGCCACTTTGAAGCTCTCGCCGATTCGCTCATAGAGTGCCGCGAACTGATCGATCGTGCCGCCCTCCTCCCCTTGTTGCGTGCCGCCCCCGGTCACCGGAGGAAGCAGTTGGCGAATGGAGCCGTCCTTCGGTGAATACTCGTTGACGAAGCCAGAACTGGTCAGAATCGCCGTATCGTTGATGCCTTCGTATCCCAAAGGCCCGAACCAAGGGGTGCCCTTGCTCCGAGTCCCCACGGTTCGGCGATCAGCTTTCTCCGCCGCGCCCGGTCGCCAGCGGTAGATGTGGAAAGTGTTTTCCTCCCGATCGCTGCTGAAGAAGAGCCGATGACCGTCAGGGCGCCACACCGGCGGCCCGTCTTTGACGCCAGACTTCCAGCCCGGAACTTCGGTCATGTTGCCCTGAGCGTCGAAAACCACCACCTTGGCCCCTTCCCCTTCGTACTTGAGGGCGGCGACCATGTCAACGCTGACCCCGGGCAGAATGTCCGGATCTTGGCCGTAGTTGCGGAGCATTTGGAACCCGAAGACCAAGCCGGCGATGAGCAACAATCCGACGGCAAGCCGGAGCAAGAGACGCTGATTCTTAAACTCGGGGCGCGGTTCGGTTTGGGCCATGTCTGCTCTGATTTAACCCGAGGCGGCAGCGTTAAGTTTCGGGGAGCAGCGAATCGCCGATTTTGAGTCGGCTTCCGTTCGCGAAATCCCGGCCGCTCATCCGCTTCTTTCCCGCTGGCTGGAGCTCGAGAATGTCCAGCGATCCGGAAGCGAATGCCACCCGCAAATCGGGTTGAATCGCGAGCACCTGGCCCGGTTCACCCGCTTCCTGTGACAAGCGCACTTGGGAGAGCCGCGCTGGGCCAAGATGGGTATCGAGGACCGCACCCGGTGCCGGCGTGAACGCCCTGAACCGGTTGTACTCCGAAGCCGCATCGTGATCCCAGCGGATATGCGCCTCTGCCTTTTCAATCTTCTGGGCCGCTGTCGCAACCTCGTGATTCTGCACTTCTCTTGGGTAATCGCCTGCGGCAAGCCGCGGAGCCCACGCTTTGGCCATTCCTGCCGCCAAAACTGCTAACCGATCTTGCAATTCCCCGTAAGTCTCGTCCGGCAAGATCGCCATTTTCTCGATGGCGATCACATCTCCCGAGTCCATCCCTTTGTCCATCTGGATCATCGTGATGCCGGTTTCGCTACGTCCGTCAAGTAGGGTTCGCTGGATCGGTGCCGCGCCTCGGTACTCGGGGAGGATGGACCCGTGCAGATTGATTCCGCCATGCCGTGCGGATTCCAGCAAGGCGACGCTCAGAATCTGCCCGAACGCGGCGACTAGCAAAAAATCCGCGTCCAAGGATCGAACCCACGACACAAATTCCGGATCGCGCGCTTTCTCTGGGGTCACGACCTCGTGCCCGAGCTCCAGCGCTTTTGCTTTAACTGGCGAAGGGCTGAGCTTTAGTCCCCGGCCCGAAGGACGGTCAGGCTGAGAAACCACCGCGACAACGTGCTCTTGAACGGCCTCGAATGAGGGCACCGCGAAGCTCGCGGTGCCAAAAAAGACGATCCTCATTCGGCGTCGTCATCATCCTGATCAGGATGCGTCCAGTGCAAGGTCGGAAGTTCGACCTTATCGATAAACAAAATGCCGTCAAGGTGATCTACCTCGTGCTGGACGACCCGAGCCGGGAGCCCTTCCAGCTCATAGGCGAACGGCTTGCCTTTCCGATCAAATGCCTCCACCTCGATGCGCATGGCGCGGACCACATCTCCATAAAGCCCGGGAATGCTGAGGCACCCCTCTTGTCCCAATTGCTCACCGCCTCGAGAGATAATCACTGGATTGAGCATCACAACCGGACGCATGTCTCCCGGCGAGATGACGATGATGCGTTCCGAAGCTCCCATTTGGGGGGCGGCAAGCCCAATGCCGTTGGCGAGACGCATCGCGCGGAGCATGCGGTCAATCAGTTCTTCCGATTTCTTGCCGATACTCGTGACTTCGTGCGCCTTCTTCCGAAGCACCGGGTCAGGAATCTTGACCACCGGGCGTTCGGCATTGGTGACGTACAGATATTTGAACTCGTCAGGGACGACGATCTCCATCAATCAGAAATTATGATTGAAGTCGGGCGACGTAGTGCACCCGGTCCGTCGATTTGCGGGGCTTACGTAAGGTGTAGCTCTCGTAAAGCTCGATTTCTTCGAACCCGGCATCTTGCAAGGCAGCCCGCACCTCCTCGTCGCTGTGCGCCCGCTGAATATGGACTTCTTGCAGGTGCTCTCCGTCTTTCCAAAAGTCCATTTCCACCCGGATGATCCGCGAGGCGGGATCGTATTGTCCGTCCCACTTGTACTTGAGAATAGAGTTTTTGCGCATATCCGTCTGCGTGAACATCTCATGCTCAAAGGCGTAGGCGGTGTTGAGATCGAAAATGAAGGAGCCTTCTGGCTCAAGGTGCTTCGCCACTTGGGCAACCGCCGCTCGAAAGCCCTCGAGGTCGGCAATGTAATTGAGGCTATCAAAGAATGAAAATGCGGCCTCAAAGGTGTCGTTCAGTTCAAAATCACGGGCGTCTGCCACTTCGTAACGAATAGTGAGGTTCCCTTCAAGGGCCTTTGCTCGGGCCGACGCGATCATCTCTGGGCTCAAATCAAATCCGGTGACGCTGTAGCCATCGAAAGTGAGCATCTCGGCGACGCTCCCCGTCCCACAGCACACGTCCAAAATCTTCAGCGCGGGGTTGCCTTGCCGAGTAAGGAGGAGCTTGAAATACTCGGCCCACATCCTGTATGGCACCGTGGCCATAAGGAGGTCGTAATGGGGGGCAATGGGGCCGAAGCTTTCCACCGAACGAGTTAACCCGAACGCTAGGGAATGGCGTGCGGGCGGATGTCGTTCAGCTTTTTAGGGCCGATGCCTTTGACATGGAGAAGATCATCCACTGTCTTGAACGGCCCGTTGGCATTCCGGTAGGCAATGATCTTTGCGGCCGTACTCGGGCCGACGCCTGGCAGCTTGTCCAATTCCTCCGCGCTCGCTCGGCTCAACGAAATTGGCCCAGAGGTCGTCGGGGCTGCTGATGCGGCACGAGCACTCGAGCTGGCCTTCTCCGGATGCCTCACCGAGGAAGGCATGGACATCAAAGAATTTACGTCCATAGAGCTAGCGATGTCCACTTGCGATCCGTCCTGAAGCTCTTCCGCAAGGTTCAATCCCTGCATGTCTGCGTCCCGCTTGGCGCCACCGGCTGCGTCAATCGCATCTTGAACTCGCGCACCTTCAGATACTTTGAATACGCCTTGCCGGTTGACCGCGCCCGTCACATGAACTTGGATTTGCGGCTTAGGCCCGGTGGTCATCGCGCCGTTGCGAGACATTTGCACGCCCGAGTAGCCCGCAAACGCGATGCCGATGGCCGCGATCCCCGATATGCCTGTCTTCTGCCAACTGTCCAATGCCATTTTAACCTCAACCCCGCAAAATTGGCGGAGAAAAGCTTATCTTAACGAATTGCCAAAGTGACTGCAAGTTGTGGTCTGTCTACTGATCTGAGCGAATGAACGCGGGACCACGGGCGAGCAGTGCATGCCGCCAACCCCGAGTGCTGACCACACATTTCTCTGCGCGGAGTGCAAACAAAAACCGCTCAAGGATGAGCGCCCCAATGTGAATCGTCCGCTCTCGACCTCGCTCCATGCCTGGCACGGCAGCTCGCTCTTCGTCCGTCATGTCCATCAGCCAATTGGCTGCGCGGCTGATTTCTTCATACTCCAGGACCGCCCCGTGAACGCGGTCGGGCTGCCAAGTCGTCATTTGCTCCCGAATGGTGATGAGATTAGTCCCCGTCGCCCCAAGCGCCACGACGGTCCCGCACTCATTAGGGCGGTAGGCAAAGCTCAGCAAGTCGTCGATTTCACCACTGGCCCGCATTCGGGCCATGAAATTTGGGGATTCCTCCGCGAGGGTGCTTTCGCGTAGGCCGAGGGCTCCAACCGGAAAGCTCTTCCGAAAACCGATTTTCCATTGCGGGGAAGCCTCAACGGCACCAGCGGGTTGATGCCAAAAACGGTCTGCAGTGACCATTTCCGTGCTCTGCCCGCCTGGGTCAACAATGGAAATCCGATCCGAACCGGCAAAAAGCGGATCCTCGGACACTGCGAGGAACCCGAGCTCTGCTTCGTCCTCGCCGGAAAGGATCGTGACCGGAGTGCCTTGCGCTGACGCCCGATCCAAAAAATCGCCAGAGTTGGTCGCGATTCTCGCCGCCATGGTAGCCGCAGCGATCCATTCGGTCACCCCGTGGCTGTCGGAGACTTGCTTGGCCTCCGCTAGTGCCAGTAACGTGGCCGCCATGCTGGGCTCGCTAAGGAGCCCCGTGAGTTTAGTCCCGGTCCCAAGTCCCGTCACAACGGACGACTCAAACACCGTGCGCCAACCGGCGCTCTCTTGGGTGGCCACTAGCGCAAGAACCGAATTAGAGCCAACGTCCACCACCGTGCGAGTCATTAAGAGGATTGTATCAGACGAAGAAACATCACGTGAAGTCGCAAAAAGTCCTCGCATTGCGAACGAAATCGGGTACATTTGTGCTTCCGGATTTTTTAGAAATCTGCGTGTTCATGTCATGACTATCAACGAGGAACAGACCGTCCCCGCAACTCCCGAAGTCGCGCAAAATGAAGCGACCAAGTCGGCAGTTGCCGCCGAGGGCGCCACGACGAGTACCACAGCTACCGCGGAATCTCCTGCGGAAGCCCCGACCCCCGAAGCTGCGCCAGTCGCCGTCTCGGAGCCAGCCCCCGCTGCACCCGCAGCCGTGGCTACACCGGCCCCGACACCCGCGCCAGAAGCCGTCTCGGAGCCAGCGCCCGTTGCCCCCGCAACCGTGGCCACCCAAATACCTGCACCCGCAGCCGTGGCCCCAGCGGTCCGGACGCCAGCTCCTGTAGCCCCAGTTTCGGATGCCGACAAGCCTGCCGTCGAAGTGGCGGACGACCTTGATCTCTTTGATCAGTGGATGTCTAGCCCCGACCAAGCCAAGACGGAGTCTTCGGACAACCGCCGCCGCCTGAATCGCGGCGACCGAATCGAAGCTACCGTCATTCAAGTCACCAAGGATCGAGTCTTTGTTGACCTGGGTACGAAGTCGGAAGGCGTCGTTCCTCTTAACGAATTAACTGACGAAAACGTGGACTCGGCCGAAGGCCTCGTCCAGGTCGGCGACAAGATCAACGTTGTCGTGATCCGCACCGATGGCGGCGATGGCAACCCCATCGTCTCCAAGAAGAAGGCAGACTTCGATGAAGCCTGGCTGAAGATTGTGGAGGCCCACGTCGAAGGCACGATGATCACCGCTCCCGTGGTGGAGCGGGTCAAGGGCGGCCTCGTGGTAGACATCGGCGTTCGCGGATTCGTCCCGGCAACCCATGTCGGCAGCGGCAAGCTCCGCAACCTCGACAAGTACGTCGGTCAGCCGCTTGAGCTCAAGGTCATCGAAATTGATAAGGAGCGCAAGAAAGTTGTGCTGTCAAACCGAGATGCCGAAGACAAGCGACGCGACGAACTGAAGGATCAGATTTTCACCGATGTCAATCCAGGCGATGTTCTGGAAGGCTCCGTGCGACGGCTTACTGACTACGGCGCGTTCGTTGATCTGGGCGGCATTGACGGCTTGCTTCATATCAGCGAAATGAGCTGGATGCGCATCAACCATCCGAAGGAAGTCCTGAAGGAAGGCCAAAAGATTAATGTGATGGTCTTGAAGCTCGACAAGGACACCGGAAAGATCAGCCTTGGCCTCCGCCAAGTACTTCCCGATCCTTGGAACCAGATTAAGGACAACTACACCATTGGCCAGAAGATGACCGTCATCATCAGCCGAATGGTCCAGAGCGGCGCATTTGTCAAGTTGGCTGAGGGCGCAGAAGCGTTCTTGCCGATCAGCGAAATCAGCCACCGACGCATCGGGAAGCCGCAAGACGTTTTGACCGAAGGTCAGGAAGTCGAACTGACGGTGATTGACCTTCGTCCCGACGAGCGCCGCATGGTTCTCAGCCTCAAGCATGGCTCCACGGCCGAGCCGCAAATCGGCTACGGTTACGGTGCTCCAGCCCCGGCAGAATATGACGATCGAAAGGGCGCGCCCAAGGACCGCATGAAGAAGCCGGCTGGCGGCAAGAAGAGCGGCGGCGGCAAGGGTCGCGACGGCGACTTCGACTCTGGTCGAAGCGGCGGCGGCGGTGCCACCATCGGCGAGCGACTTGGAATGCTCAAGGGCTTCCACTTCCGAAGCGAAGGAGACGACGCGCCCGCAACGGAAACTTCGGAAGCGGTCGAAACTCCCGCAGCCCCGGCAGCTCCCGAAGCTCCCGAAGCCGAAAAGTCGGCAGAGTGATCCCGTTGCTGCCACTCGCCATCACCGGTGGGATCGCAGAAGGGAAGAGCACAGTCTTGGAGGTCCTCCGAACGGAGGGCCTCCAAGTTGTTTCAGCCGATGCGTTGGTGGCGGAGCTGTGGGAAAGACCAGACCTATTGACGGGCTTAGCCGAGGTGCTGGATGTCACAGGAGAAATCTCTAAAGCTCGAGTGCGAGAAATTCTCGTTGCTCAACCAGCAATGCGGCGGTTAGTCAATCAGCTTTTTCATCCTCTTGTGATGGACGCGATGGTGCGCAGCAACGCCGAAGCGATCGAAGTGCCCTTATTGATCGAGACGTGCCTCCAAGCTCATTTTAAAAGCGTGT
>JAYUVF010000063.1:0-36642 GCA_043754215.1 Chthonomonas sp.
CGAACGCGCCGCCCTATGCAGTTATCCCATAGCCGAGCTTATGCCGCTTCGCTCAAAGTAAACGACTCGCCATCGGGATAGATCACCGCCTCGTTGCTCTTCAGCGACGATTGGTTGTTTCGCGTTGCGTAGACGCGGAAAAACCGCTCGACTCCGGGGGCAAAGTTGTTCACCGTCACGCGGGTGACCGTGAAATTGCCGACGACTGACCAGCCACCCGTTGCGCCGCGGCTCTCCACCACGAAGACCGCGTTCGGCGGATTACCGTTGCGCTTCCACTTCAGCTCGACGGTTCCGTTGGCGTTGGGGGTCGCCACCAATTCTAGAGGAAGCTGTGGGGGGCGCGCCGCCGGAACCGCCCGCTCCGAAAGTCCAGCCGCTTTCAGCATCTGGTCATCCACGTTGGGATCGGCATAAATGCGTTTGGTAAAATCGCCAATCGCATCCAGCAACTGCTCCCACTTGACGTTCCGCGCCTCAAAAGCCGCCAGCTTTGCTTGGTTCGTCAGGTTTGCCGTTTCCGACGCCACGATCAGTTCGTCGCGCAGGTCGCCGATCACTTCGCATTGGGAGGTTGTGACCCCGTATGCGGTGGGAGATTCGATCACCACGCTCAAAGTCGTGCCGATATTTTCGGTCAGTGCGGGAATATTTTGTTTTCGGAATTGATTCGCCATCGTTGTTGTAGGATTCCTCCGTAAACTCCTCATTCCACATTTTCCCAAATATCCGCAATTAAGCTGGAAATAGTCGCCGGCTGAACCTGAGCGACCTAAAATGCATCGAGTCTGTCGTCGAACAGAGCCGGTCCGTCGTCGAACAACCCGGGTCCGTCGCACGAAGAAGCCTGTGCGTTCAACGACGGATTTGCTCGGTTTTGCAATCCAGCGAGTGTGGCGCAAAGCACAGCTCCGTCATCTGACAAAGCAGTCACTCGGTTGATTCATCGTTTGACTGCGTCGTCCGAGTGAATCGGTCGATTGTAGCTAGAACAGTGCTATGCTTCGGTTGATGCACGCGGTCCTTGCCTTTGCGGTCACATTCCTCGGGAATGCGCCGGTGACCTTCCCTGAAGGCAGCTATCGAGTGGATTTAACGAACGCCACCGTCGCTGACCAACTCGAACTAGGCGAGTACTTTCTAGACTCCTTTCTGATCATCTCTTCGGAGTCAAACCGCTTTTCTATTACAGGGCAAGAGCGACGAGGATTTTGGCGGGGGGACAGGGACCGTTTTGCGATGGTTTTCGACGAGGTTCGCGAGATTCCATCGACTCTAACTACGGCTTCTTTAATGCGTATTCGGCCAGCCACACTTGAGCAGGGGTTCTACTTGCGCAGGGGCCCAAATAAATCGCTGCTCCTTGACTGGAAAAATTCAGTGGGCAGAGTGTTTTTCACTCCGATGCCTGAGCGCACGGTGAGCGAGTTGGTTAACCTCCACGAGGAGGCGCCGTCCCATGCCATTCGCGATGAAGCGCATTTAGCTCTGTCTGAGATTCGGAATGGGTCGTGGAAGGGTCTTCTCGCGGTCATCTTGGACCCCAACGAGAGCAAAGGTGCTCGAACTTGGGCGGCAATTATGTACACAAGCGTTCGCAATCCCGAAGGAATAAGAGAAGGAGCGAAGGCTCTTGTCAATGTAAGCGACTGGATTACGCGGACCTTTCTCGTGCAACCGGTGGCCAACTATCCTTCTGACGAGACAGTCGATCTGTTATTGCATGCCCAATCCAGGGGTCTGTTGCGGCCCGAGAACGTCGCACCCGCACTCGGTAAGTTGATGCGCAAAAAGGATGTGCCGCTCTTGATGGAGTGGCTGGGCTCCGATCGCGGCGCGGATCAAGAAGCTGCGTTGATCGCTCTGACCGCGATGAGAGAATCGCAAGCTATTGTCCCGGCACGAAGGCTCGTTTCCGCCAAAGGTGGGATTGTTCAGGCGCGAGCTTGGGGGTTGATTGCCACATTGTCTTCTGACACTTTCGAACGCAACGAGGCGTTTGCAAATCTGGCGAGGTTAGCGCAGAATCCGGAAGGAATGATTGGGCATGCCGCCCTCGACGCACTGATCGATACGCGCTCTTCGAAGGCGTTGCCTTATATGACCGCTATTTTGAACTCAAATATCGATGGCTCCATCCGTCGCGACGCCGCGAGTGCATTGGCCGACCTGGGCGATCCACGAGCGATTCCGGCGCTCGTGCAAGCAACAAAGCGCAAAGATGACCCCGAAACTGAGTATTGGAAGCGGACAGTAATTCGGGCTGCAGCTGAGGCGATCGAGAGTCTACAGCAAGTCGAGCGAGCTCTTTAGGGCTGATTCATCGCGCGGAACAGCCGTTTGATGATCAAGGCGATGCACGAGATTCTCGCTCGGTTGGTCCGATTCGCGAACACGGGCCCACGGTTCCGGAGGACACGCATTAAGCCTCCGCCTCCAAGGCAGTTGAAAATGTACAAGCCTTGGGTCTGAGTTTCCTATGGTCCTCGTCTGATTAAGCCGTCAGATGCGTATGGACTCGCATGAACACCTTTACTTTGCTGGGCCTGCTCCTTTCTTCTTCGATGATCGGGAGTGCGCCATCCAAACCTGCCGTACCGAATCCCGCCATGCGTGCGGTTCTGAACGAATTGAACGCACTCGGACCAATTCCCGTTGAAAAGCAGGAAGTTAGGATCGCGCGCCAACTGCCGGGACCGGCCAACGCCGCTTCAGCTCTCCTCGCAAAAAGGGGCAAACCCGGCGTGATGGAGGTCGCCAAGCTCACCCACTTCAAGGTGCCGTCTTCCACCGGTGAAATTCTGGTTCGTTCTTACCGCGGGAAGGGCGCGCCCGTGAGCAATGGTCCGGGGTTGGTCTATTTTCACGGGGGCGGCTGGGTGATCGGCGGCCTGGATAGCTACGACGCGACTTGCCGCGCGCTCGCTAACATGGGCAAGTGCACGGTCTTATCGGTGTCGTATCGGCAGGCTCCTGAGAATAAATTTCCGGCGGCGCATGACGACGCTTACTCGGCGACGACCTGGATCATGCAGAATGCGAGCAAATGTGGAGTCTCCTCCGCCAAGATCGCCATTGGTGGAGAGAGCGCCGGTGGAAACTTGGCGGTCGCGACGGCGTTGCGGATGAAGCGTTCCGCAGACAAACTGCCGAAGCACATCGTCGCGATTTATCCGATTGCTGGCTATAGCGCCAACACGCCCAGCTACATGGAACACGCGAACGCCAAGCCACTCAATGCGCCGATGATGCGCTGGTTCTTTGACAAGTATCTGCGCTCCTCCGAGGATGGTCGCAACGACTACATTTCATTGGTGAGCGCGGACGATTTGGCCGGTCTGCCTTCCACCACGTTCGTATTCGCCGAGATTGACCCTTTGCTCTCCGAAGGCCAGATGCTGGCAAAGAACATGCGTTCCGCAGGCGTTTCCGTCTCGGAAAGGCTCTATATGGGGGTGACCCATGAGTTTTTCGGAATGGGCGCGGTCGTGCCAGAAGCAAATGCGGCGGAGACTTTCGTCGCGAGAAACCTTACGTCTGCGTGGATGCGGTAAGTATCCGAGGCACAAGTTCTGAGTCGCGGGAACCATTTGGAAATGGCAGTGGGTAGCTTTGCCATGCGGACGGAGTACTCTCGGCGCTTTTTCTTGGGGTTGGTTCCGGCGACGTTAGCGCTGCCGCATCTCGCGCTGACCGCTCCGCCCGAGGTGAGCAAGTACGCTCTCTTCCCGACGCAAGACCCTGACCTGGTCCGGACGATGGTGGGCGCATCGCACGCCAACTTGGCAAAGGTGAAAGAGCTGCTTGCCCTGCACCCCTCGCTCGCCAACGCGGCTTGGGACTGGGGTTTTGGCGATTGGGAGACCGCCCTCGGTGCGGCATCGCACGTGGGCAATCTTGAAATCGTCGCGTTGCTGCTGAAGAACGGGGCTCGGGCAGATCTTTTTACGCACGTGACGATGGGTCACCTAGAGGCAGTGAAGGCAATCATCGGCGCAAACCCTGGCATCCAGCGAGTGCGCGGACCTCACGGCATCACGCTACTGGCTCACGCGGAACCCGACACCCCGACTCACGCCTACTTGGCGGGGCTTGGCGATGCGGATATCTCAGAGCCGAATCAGGCAACGACCGAAGAAGAAAAGGCAATCTACGCAGGCATTTATGGCGCGGGAGGAAATGAGGATGTCGTCGAAGTAGCGATGAACAGCCGGAAAATCCTCCAGCTCAAGCGCGGGCAAACGATGCTGAATTTGCGCAAAGTGGAGGCCCATGGCTTCGCGCCGCCCGGCGCGCCTTCGGTGCGCATTCGTTTCCGAGTGGAAGCCGGGAAGGCTATTTCGATGACCATTCACGATCCCGAACCGGTGTGGACGGGACTACGTGGCTGATTAGCTCACCGCTGGATACTCTTCGACGTACGATTCGCCGGTGTAGCCGGAGTAGGTGACCGTGCGCGCGTGGAAGTCCACGATGTAGCGCACGACGCCCGCTTTCCACGCGCCTTCGAGGAACTCGGGGAAGGTGGTTTCGCCCGCTTGATCGGCACGGATGGCGCGGATGACGGCGGCTTCATCGAACGTGGGCACTGTCGTCATGCCGGAGACGAGCGGCGGGTTTTGCATCACCACGGCATCGTTTTGGGTGATGAAGATGGACTGGCACCCCGGTAAATCCCAGATGTTTTGGACAACGCCGGCTTGTCGTAGCGCCTCGGCGAGTTGGGGAAAGCCTTCGTTTCGGGAGGCAAATGCGTTTTGAATGGCTTCGATGGTAGTCATTTTGTTGGGTGCTTGGAATCACGACTTCGCCGAAGCAGTGTCAGGCTCGGTGGGGCGCAATTGCCATCTTATCCCACGAGGAAGTCGGCGGTGGTGATGGGCAGGGTGGCCGAACCCCAACCCATATCCGCTTTGCCCGTGACCGGCGATTCGGCGGCATCCAGCGCATTGAGAATCTGGGGGCGATAGGGGAAAACTCGGCTCGCGAGAAACGCCAAATGCCCGTCGCGAATCTGGGTAACGCCGATCAGAGTGACATAGGGCGCGCACACAATCGCGTGCCCATCGCGCTGATACACCGCATCAAAACAGGTGACATTCAGGATGCTCGTCTCATCTTCTAGATCAAAAAACACCACCCGCTTACCGCTCGGCGTCGGGGGGAATCGCAAACGAATGGGATTGCCTACGACGATGACTTTCTGACCATGCCCCAGGCGATTGACTTCGGCGGTGGTCAGCCCGCCCTTGCTGAGGACTCGGTCCCGCTCCAGCGCCATGAGGTGGGTGGTGACGTCCATGCTGAGAATCCGGCGCTCGTGAATCAGTTTCTCAGCTTCGTTGAAGTCGGCGATGTTGTCGACGATAGTTGGTTCGGGGCAATCGAGCGGAAGCGTTCCCGGCTGAGTTTGGGCGTGATAGAACTGCATGATCTGGGGGATCGTCCACAGTAGCCCGCGCCGGTTGGGGTGGAGATCATCAAAGCATCCGCAAAGGATGAGCGTTTCCAGCTCATCTCGATTCGGGCGAACCCGAAGGGCGAAGTCGTAGATGGAATGAAACGGCTGCTCGGTGACGATCCGCTCCACCAAACCGGTGGACAGGCCATGAATCTGCCGCAAGGCGATGCGGATTCCGCCGCTGGGGAAGATGATCTTGGGGTCCTCCTTGGATTTCACGTCTTCGACCAAGAACGTCGCGGCGCTTTTATTCACGCAAGGCGGAAGGAAGACCACGCCCCGGCTTCTTGCCTCGACCGCCAAAGTGCATGGGCCGTAGTAGCCTGCGGGCTGAGCATCGAGGAGCGCGGCGAAGTAGGGAGCGGGGAAGTTCTGCTGGAGGTAGGTGGAACGCAGTGAGATTTCGGCGAATGCCAGCGCATGCCCTTGCGCAAACCCGTAGCCTTTGAAGCCGGCAATGAGTTCAAAAACCTCTTCCGCGATATTGAGTGCGTATCCGTTGGCGAGGATTCGATGCATGACGGATTCCCGAATCGCCTGACCAAAGTCTTCTCGGCGACGCTTGTGGATCAGCTCGCGGGTGTCTTCTGCTTCGCCCGAAGAGTAGCCCGCGAAGGTCTGCAGGAGCTGATCCACCTGCTCTTGGAAAACGATAATCCCGTAGGTGTTGCCTAGGATCTCCTCGAGTTGGGGGTGGGCGAACTCGTACGGTTTGCCATTCCGCCTCGCGATAAGCTCGTTGAGTTTGACCGCTCCACCCACGCCAGGGCGAATTCCCGCTTGCACCAGGCTCGCGTCATCAATGTTGCGCGTCTTGAGGCGGACATGAGCTTGGCGCATGGCGGGAGACGCCGATTGAGGAATCCCGATGAGCTGCCCCGACCGCATCGCGGCGAAGTTCTCCTCGACCTCGGCGAAGTCCGCCGAGACATTGTAATCGCTGATCGTCTCGCGGATGCGGTGCTCCGTTCCCTGAAGGACGTCTTGCCCCCGAAGGCATAGAATGTCGAACTTGTCAAAGCAATGCTTCGCGGAGCGCTTATCCCACTGGATGATCTGCAGATTTTCGCCTTCGTCTTCGGTCGCGGAGAGCATCACCGGAACAGTCTCCCAAATGGGGCGAGAGGAGATAATCACCCCCGACGAGTGGGCTCGAACATTGTGCGGGATGTCCGCCATGCGCGTCGCGAGGGAGAACACCCATTGCAGGGTCTCTTTGGGAATTGAGCTCTCACGCAACTCGGGGCGGTTTGCCAAGGAGAGCTCCAAGTGGTGAGCGCGGATGCCGCCGTGGAGGTGCTTGGTAATGAAGCTGATCGTCTCGTTCGGAATGCCGAAAACCTTGCCGACTTCTCGGATGATCCCGCGCGTGCAATAAGCCCCAAATGCGGCGACGGTGGCGACCTTCTCTTTGCCGTACTTCTTGGTGAGATAGGTTCGGACGGAGTTGCGGTGAGCCGCCGGGAAGTCGATGTCAATGTCGGGCCGTTTGCTTCCGTCTTCGGGCAAAAACCGATCGAAGTGGAGGTTATGGCGAAAGGCATCTATCCGGGAGAACCCGAGGCAATACGCCACCACGGAATCCACCACCGACCCCCGCCCGCTGAAGCTGATTCGCTGCGCCTCCGCCCACGCGCACATGTCCCAGGAGGTCAGAAAGTGTTCGGTGAAACCAAGTCGATTGATGCGACTGAGTTCGTGGGTGATCCGCTGGCGAAGTTTTGGGGGGATCTTCCGGTAACGCGCCAAGGCGCCTTGCTCGACGATGTCGCCCAGCACCTGTTCAGGTTCATCGAAGAGCTTTGGTAGCCTCGTGCGCTTGGGTAAAACGCTTGGCTCAATGCGCTCGCTCAAGCGCAGTGTATTCATGAGCAGTTCAGGGAGATCGGCATAGAGCGTCTGCATCTCGCGCGTGGTGTGGAGGAATCGTTCGGCGTTGATTCCCCGCTCGGGGAGATGAAATCGCTCGGGTTGGCTGTCGTGGCGATAGGGCTTGCGGCCAAGAATCTCGTCTATCGCGCACAGAGAGTGCGCGCAGGTGATCACGTCTTGCACGGGGAAGTGGCTCCTACGCGCGTGGGTGATCAACCCACCGGCCACACAAAGAATCCCTTTCTGCTCTCCGAGTTGAAGCAACAGGTCATTGCAGCGGATTTCGTGTGGCATGAAGCTACGCTCGATTTCAAGCGCGAGATTCGCCCCGAAGTACCGTTGGAGTTGGTCAACGACCGCCTCCGCTCCTGCGTAATCGCGGCGAACCAGCCGGGGGATGAGGGGACCGATGTTGCCTCCTGTCAGGCAGAGTAGCCCGACCGTATCTTCAAGGTAGCTCCATCGCAACAACGGGAATTGACGCGGTTCTCGCAGATGGCATAGGGTGATGATGCGCGAGAGGTTCACGTAACCCAACGCATTCTGCGCGATCAGGACAATCTCCCCGCCGCATTCAAGGGTAAAAGTCGCCCCGATGATGGCTTGAATCCCGGCCCCTCTCGCCGCCAGCTCAAGCTCGTAGGCTCCTGCCAGCGAGAACTGATCGGTGATCGCCACCGCCGGTAGGCCCGCATTCGAGGCGAACTGCACGATCTCCTCGGGAAGCATAATTCCACGACCGAAGGAGTAGCCACTCGAAACATGGAGGGGCACATAGGGGGTCTTGGTTGTGCCCTTAATGAGAGTGAGAGGCTGAGGCCTTCCGAAGTACGAAATGGCGACTTTCTCGTCACGATGCTTCCTCGCCCGGAGCGACCAGTCTTCGGTGTGGTCTTCTTCAACCGGCTCTGGAATCACCGTGTCGTAAGGCCGAAATGGGCTCGGGATTTCACGACTTTTCTCGCGCTTGATCCCTTTCTCGTCCAGCCCTTCGATGATCTCAAGGCTGGGCTCGTTCAGCCACCATTGGCCCACTTCGCACCAATGCCGCAGGGGGTTCATATCCACCCCGTCGCCTTCGACCAGGCCCGCAAAACCTCCACGCGGCGCGGCTCTTGATGCTCACTCGCGAGATGGATCGCGTAGTTCCCGAGTTTGTTTCGCAACGGTTCTAGCGCGTCTTCGACATGCCCGGTGTCGGAGTACTCCATCCCCTTGATGGTCCGTTGACGTGGCTTAGCCCTCACCAAATTCGGCAACACAATACAGAACCGATAAACGGGCTGCCTGATCTTCTCCTGGATGATCCTTGAGAGGGATATGCGCAAGGCAGTGGCGGCTCGAATCGGTCTGGCGTAGGTTGTGGTGAACTCGATCTGGTCATCTTCTAAGCCCACGATGAGCCGCGCTTCTTTCGCGTCTAGACTACGGGTGTTTAGCTCGACCATGAGTTCTCGGCACATCTCCGACAGGACAAAATCAAGCTGCTGCAAATCCGCACATCCGCCGGCCAAGGACCGCACGACGTGCGCACTCGGCATCGGGTAATTGGAGTAAATGGGGTTGCAAAGCGCGCCGTTCGCGGCGAGCAGGATCCGCATCGCCTCTCCTTCGAACTGGGATTTCAAAGTGGCTAGGGGGAGAGTTTGAACGTCGCCCACCCGCCTGTAACCAAGAAAATCGAGCCGCTCGCGGAACATAGGATCAATCGGGCTGAGCACCTGGACCGATTCCCGGAACAGGGCCAATCCGGGCAACGGCATGACCCGGAGAGGGAAGTTGGCCAGGGACTGCGCGACCCATTTGGTCGGGCTCAGGCCAGCGATGTAGGAGTACGCAAATCGCCTCTCGATGTGGTCAAGGAACAGTCGCGCTACATCTTCCTGATCATAGTGTTTGCTGAGGTCAAAGAAGGCCGCGTGCGGAGAGACAGCTTCGATTTCGTCGGTGTATTGCCGCGCAATGTTTAGCCACTCGTTCCGCCGGGCTTCGCACTTCTCGGCGTCGAATTCATAGACGCCCAGCCCCGAAATCAACGATTTCGCCTCCCTTGTGCTCATCCCCTCCCGGGCCCCCAGCGCGGCGGCTGACACGTTGAAGTCAAGCACCGCTCGCCCAGAAGATACAACGGCAGGTGTGGCATCGGAATGGAAGACGGACACGATCAGTCCGCGAAGTTGAACGTAGAATACAGACATAAGTCTACTATTCTAGTATAGCCACGGATTCGTGAAAACCGCCCTAGTAAATGTGGAAATTCTTTGGGATTAGTGGAACTGGCGGACTTCGACCGGGGCGCGGCAAGCGACTGCGGCCTTTCGACCCCACGCTAACGCCTCGTCCATATCGGCGCACTCCAGCACCCAAAAACCGCCCACATGCTCCGTGGTGTTCAGGTACGGTCCAGTCGTCGTGGTCACCTCACCACCGGGTTGGGCGATGACCACCATCGAGGTGTTTGCCTGATGCAGGCCACCGACGAACACCCTGATGCCGGTCGCGACCATTTCGTCATTCAGTACATCAATGTCGCGGCCCATCTGATCGTCCTCCAAGTACGGATTATAGTTGTCTGGGTGATGGATAGCTACTAGGAATTTCATATCTACATCTCTTACGGATGATAGATGACCAGTGAGGCGAGCAGATCGAACTAGCTTGACATCACGTATGCTAGCGTATTGGATCAAACTCCTAACGCTTCCTTAACGCATCGCCGGGTCTTCCTTACCGGCGCTACCGGGTACATCGGGGGACGTCTGGCGCCTAGGCTCCTTGAAGCTGGCTACACCGTGCGTTGCCTCGCGAGGAGCGTTGCGAAACTGCGCGCCAGGCCATGGGCCTCCCGCGACGGCGTGGAGTTTTTCGAGGGGGACGTCTCCAACGAGGACACCTTGGTTGAGGCCCTCACCGGATGTGATGTCGCCTACTACTTGATTCACTCCATGGAGGCTTCGGTCGGTGAGTATCGATCTCAGGATTACGCCTTGGCGGAAATCTTCGGCCGGGCATGCGCAAGGGCCGGAGTTCAGCGAATCATCTACCTGGGTGGCTTGGGCGAGGTCGGCGCAGGGCTCAGTAAGCACTTAACGTCTCGCCGAGAAGTGGAGAAGGCGCTGCAATCTAGCGGTGTGCCGGTGACGGTGTTGCGAGCCGCAATGATCATCGGCTCGGGCTCAGCCTCCTTCGAAATATTGAGGTACCTAGTTGAGCGGCTCCCCGTTATGGTAACCCCTCGCTGGGTCACCACAGAATCGCAGCCCATTGCGATACGGGACGTGCTTTTCTATCTGATCGAGGTGCTCGCCGTTCCCGAGACCATCGCCAAAACCATCGACATCGGCGGACCCGACGTCCTATCTTATGCCGAACTCATGCGCGAGATGGCGTCGGCATTGGGGCTTCGACGGCGCTTGGTCATTCCGGTTCCCGTATTGACCCCGCGCCTCAGCTCACTTTGGATTCATCTCGTGACTCCGCTTCATTCGAGCATCGCGAGACCTTTGGCCGAAGGCCTGCGCAACCGCGTGGTCTGCCGAGATGGCCAAGCAAAACAGCTCATGCCCCACGAGTGCCTCACGGTGCGGACCGCGATTAAGGCTTCGATTGAGGTGATGCACGCGGGAAAAATCGAAACCTCATGGTCTGATGCGGGCGTCATGCCGGGAGATCCGTCGTGGGCAGGTGGCACCGTCTTCATTGATTGCCGCGATGCGACAACTACTGCGTCGGTTCAGGCGGTGTGGGCTTCCGTCTCTGCGATCGGAGGTGATCGAGGCTATCTGGGCGCCGATTGGCTCTGGCGGCTACGGGGAGCATTAGACCGGCTAATTGGCGGGCCCGGCTTGCGTCGAGGCCGACGCGATGCCCACGACCTGCGGCTGGGCGACTCGTTGGATTTCTGGCGTGTCTCAGCGATTGATCCCCCCTCCCACCTCCGACTCACCGCCGAGATGAAACTTCCTGGCGTGGCGACCTTGACCTTTGACGTCAAGCCTCTGACCACACACCCATCAAAGACTCATCTCGTGATGACCGCGCGTTTCCGGCCACGCGGACTGTTTGGCATCGCCTATTGGTACATGGTCGTGCCTCTCCACGGCATCGTGTTCAGTAAGATGCTGCACGGGCTCATCAGCGCGGCGGAGTCGTCGAAACTTCAATAAAGCCGGCGAAACCGATCCCTCGGCGTTTGTGAGCCGAGGGATGAGTTGGTAGCTAACTGGCTCTAGTGCCGATCAGCGGCATGGGATCGGTCCGCACGACCGATGGACATTCCGACAACGATCGCGAACATTCCCGCCATCATGCCGACGAGAAGACCCATGCTGAGTCCGCTTGCCGTGCCAGTGGCTGCACCAACTGCGCCAGCAGTTGCTTCGCGAGCCGCTTGAGCAGTGCCTACGGCCATGCCGGCCTGTGCTCCCGAACTGATCGCTGCGGCTTCTCGAGCTGCTTGGGCCGCGACCATCGCGCCGCCGGTGGCTGTGCCAGCTGCGGTCGCGGCTGTTTCCCGCGCTGCCTGTGCAGTCGCGACTGCCATTCCGGTCGCTGTGCCAGACGCGGTTGCGGCGGTCTCCTTTGCCATGTATCCGTCTAGTTGCTCTCGATCCTGTGTTGTTTCCATAAGTGTTTCCATTGATCAGCTAATGTCTTTCGGAGTACCGGAAGCCATAGATGTACAGGAAGGGAAGACGCTCCCGCTTCCGAGAAAACCCTTTTGGCGCGCGGTTAGACAAAAGGAATGGGATAAGAAAGCCCACAGTTGGAGCTTTCGAACTTATACGGTGAGAACCGCGGCGGTTTCTGAGGGCGCTATGGCGGACCATGGTTGTATCGACACCATGTCACCGGTAGCAATCACTTCTTGAATCGGCCCAAGCTCTTGCGATGCTTTGCCCGCGAGTAGCGGCTCAGTGACGCCAGCCAGCGCCAACGAACGGTTGATCACCCATCCGAAAGACTTGA
Source organism: Chthonomonas sp. (assembly GCA_043754215.1). Lineage (GTDB taxonomy): Bacteria > Armatimonadota > Fimbriimonadia > Fimbriimonadales > Fimbriimonadaceae > JAFLBD01. The sequence continues at coordinate 12,302 of JAYUVF010000063.1, forward strand.
TGCCTGCACGCTCCAAATCCGCCTTCAGCTTCATCGCTTCGTGAACGGGCGTGGGCTCGGGAAGCGCGACCAAAACCACTTTTGTGAACTGTGGGTCGCGCAGTCTCGGCAACAGTTGGCGAACCGATTCGGGTGCGTCGCTCTGGGTCCGGGCGACTTCGCGATGATAAGCTTCTGTCGCGTCCATGAGCAAGATTGTGTGCCCTGTCGGGGCGGTGTCAATGACCACGAACCGATCTGAGCCCTCTGCCACCGTATCGGCAAAGGCGCGGAACACCGCGATCTCTTCCGTGCATGGCGATCGGAGGTCCTCTCGCAAGAGCTCCAGACCCGCTTCATCCAAAGACGTAGACGCCTTCGCGAGCGCCGCCGCGGTGTACTTGGCAACCTCTTCCTCGGCGCTGATCCTTGCCACTTCGATCCTATTGCTTATGCCGCCCACTAGGTCCAGCACGTTCCCAGCCGGGTCCGTGGTCGTCAGGAGAACGGAGTGTCCCCGTTCAGCAAGTGCCTTCGCGATGGAGATTGCGACGGTCGTTTTGCCGACGCCGCCCTTTCCCATGGTCATGATGACGCCATGCCCATCAGCGGCGAGCCGGTCGACGAAGTCGCCAAAGTCAATGCCACCTTGAGGCAACGTCACTTGGTTCGACCTGAGCGGTTCTTCAACGGGGTGGAGTAGTTGTTTGAGAGCGTCAAGCCCAACTACGTTTCCGGGCAACAATGGCACCAAGCTGAACGGCACCTCTTTAAGCGCAGGAGGCATGGACGAAAGGCCGTCCGAAACAACCTTCGCGAAGGCCGCAGCCACCGGATCGGTCGTGCACTCAGTTTTGTAGACGGCATTCACGACGAGGCGCAAATTCTTGATGTTGAGTTCTGCCAGCTCCGATTGCGTTCGGGCGGCTTCCTTGAGACTTGATCGCTCGGCTCTGGCGACGAGGACAACCGTGGTGTCTGTCGGATCGGCCAAGTGAGTGAACGCCGATTCGTATAAAGCTCGTTGGTCCTTCAGGCCCGCGAGCGGACCGAGACAACTGGCCTCGGCAGTGGTGGTGTTAAGATAACCGCTCCACGCGCTGGGCAAGCTCAGTAGTCTTAGCGTATGGCCCGTCGGTGCGGTGTCGAAAACGATATGGTCAAAGTTTGCGGTGGCTTCGGGATCGGCCATCAGGCGAACGAACTCATCGAACGCCGCGATCTCCGTGGTGCACGCGCCGGAGAATTGTTCTTCCATGTTCCGAATGACCGCCTCAGGAAGCTTGCCTCGGTACGGCCCAACCATCTTTTCGCGGTAAGCCGCCGCGGCGGCCTCTGGGTCGAGATTCGCGCCAAACAGGCCCGGAGCCGTCGGGATGGCCATAGGCGTGGTGCCTAACTTGACCCCAAAAACCTCATCCAGATTGCTGGCGGGGTCGGTGCTGACGATCAAAGTTCGCTTGCCGCTCTCAGCAAGTTGAAGCGCCGTGGCGCACGCGAGCGAGGTCTTACCGACTCCTCCCTTGCCGGTGAAGAAGAGATGCCTGGTGTTCAGGCCGTCCGTCCACATCAGCAACACCCGTCTTCAGAATCACAGCATTTGGGCTGCGCCATTTTGAGCTCGACAATGCCGGACTCTAAGCCAAACCAAGATGCCAACTCAGCCCGATTGGGGTACGTCCCTTTCGCGCAGATCTTGCCATCCACCATGAACAGCGGCAGATTTTCGGCGTAGGCTCCCATCGCTTCAAGCACACCCGGGTTCTCCGTGAACGCCTCTGGCTGGTGGGCGAGATTGAATCGCTCGACCACAACGCCTTTGCTCTTGAGGAACGCCACGTCAGCAGCAAGCTTCACCAACTTTTGATCAACGCTGGGTCCGCAGACACCAGTCGAGCAGCACATGGCAGGGTCAAAAATTAGCAGTGTTTTCATGGTCGTTTTCCTCTCAGTTAGCATTTGGCAAGGTCGGGGGCGGGCAGGGAAGAGAAGTAGTCCGTGAGCGCCTGAATAGAGGCGCGATTCACCGCGCAGATCATAAATTTGCCGCTCTTCTCGGCCGTGATCAGCCCGGAGAGTCTCAATTCTTTGAGATGGAAGGAGATCGTCGAGCTGAATTTGTCGCTGCCAGTCACGTGGCAGCACACTTCGCCAACAGTCGCGCCTCGGACTTGGTGGACCTCGCCGGACTCCTCAACGGCGACAGGGCAACACCTCTCGCAGAGGAACTCAAAAATTGCCCTCCGAGTGGGGTCTCCGAGCGCCCGGAACATCGCTGTCACATCACTTTCGCTCATGCCCAAAGTGTACCTCAACACATCGAGAAATATAGAGGTGTTGGCCGCCCCACTCAGATCCGTCAACCGCCGAGCGAAGGTTCTTGGGTCTGAAACCACGTTAAGGCACCCAGGAACTGGTCGAGTTCGTAGTCCGGCCAGTAGTCATCCACCACGTAGAAATCCGCGTAGACCGACTGCACCGGCAAGAAGCCGCTCAGACGCCGGAACCCACCCCACCGGACGATCATGTCAATGCGAGAAACTTGGGAGGAGGCCAGCCCATCCAGCGTTTTGGTCTTTCCCGAGTTCAGGGCGGACTGCAAGTCCCATTCCCAGCCGTAATTCACCAGCATGTTCACCTTGATCCCCTTGCCATGTCGCTCCTTGGCGAACGGCTTAAGCGCGTCGGGAAACATGGGTGACGTGGTGTCGCCGACCAACCAAAAGGGCGATTTCAGAATTCATCGCCGCGTCGACAAAAGCCACGCAAGCCGCGGCAAAGGCAATGCGCTGTTCCTTCGGTCGCTTCGTGTTGTCCTGGGTGAATCCGTAGAGCGACACTTCTTCGATGCCGAGATGAATGCAGTCCTGCAGCATCTGCAATCCCTTGCAAACGCCCATCTCGTAGCCATCCGAGACCGGGAGACCCCTTTCCCGCGCCCACCGCCGGTTGCCGTCGGGGATGAGTCCCACGTGACGAGGCAACTTGGTGACGCGAGCGGTCGGGGCAGTGCTACTCAGTTGTTTTACCATCGAACTCTTCGTTATCCTTCTCGGCGTCGGCTCGAGTGTGGTGGACGACCGCGTCCCGATGATTTGGGGGAGAGTAGAGCGTGTACAGCTTGAGGGGCACTTCGCCCGTGTTGACGATGTTGTGGTTCGACCCGGCTGGCACCAGGACTGCGAATCCGGCACTTATCTTCGTGGTGACCCCGTCCAAAATAGCCTCACCCGACCCTTCTTCCACGCGGAAAAATTGGTCGAGCTGGTGCACTTCCGCGCCGATCTCCTCCTTTGGATTCAAGGCCATCAGAACGAGCTGACAGTTCTTCGCCGTGTAGATCACGGCACGAAAATGATCATTTATGATCGCGGCGCTTTCAATATTTTGTACATATCCCTTCATAGAATTCTCCCGAAGACTGTTCCCACATTCCATACGTCAAATCGTTCGTTCGTGGGACGGTTCCGCGGAGGTGTTCTCGACGCGATGTCGGTTCCTCCCGAAGCGGAACCACGCAGTTGAATTCCGTCTTTCAGGAGGAGTTGGTTGTTAATGCTCCCCGATTACAAAGGTGAAGGTGCCGTCTCACTGAGCAACCAAAAAAATGATCGCCCCGTAGCGCGGAGTCGTAAGGACGCTCATGGACCAACGGAATGAGGTGGAAGCACAGCAACTTGAAGTGGAGAGGGGAAAACTCCTGCAGCGCGTACAAGATTGGCTGGAGGTGCCAATGCTGGTTCTCTCCTTCGTGTGGCTGGCACTTCTTATCGGCGAATTTGTACTGGGCGAGAGCCGGGCTTTCAATGTCTTGGGCACGGTCATTTGGGTTATTTTCATCCTCGCCTTTCTGGTGGAGCTCATCCTGGCGCCGAGGAAAATCGCCCACCTCAAGAAGAACTGGCTCGTCGTCCTGTCGCTGATGCTGCCGGCGCTTAGGCTCTTTCGCCTCTTCCGTGCATTTCGCCTGCTCCGTCTCGCAAGAGTGGGTAGGAGCGTGCGACTAGTCCGCGTATTGACTTCGCTCAATCGAGGGATGGGCGCCCTTGGGGCGAGTTTGGGACGGCGTGGGCTCGGCTACGTTGCCGCTCTTACCGTTCTCGTTGTGCTGGCCGGAGCTGCGGGCATCTTTGCTTTCGAACGGGATGTTCCCGATGGGCCCAAGTCTTACGGCGAGGCATTGTGGTGGACCTTGATGGTTTTAACGACCATGGGCTCGCAGTACTGGCCGGAAACTCTCGAAGGGCGAGTGCTCTGTATCGTTCTGTCCCTGTATGCGCTGGCGATGTTCGGTTACTTGACCGCCGCCCTGGCCACGTTCTTTGTAGGTCGTGACGCCGAGAATGAAGAGGCGGAGGTAGCAAGTGCAACAGCTATTGAGGAACTTCACCGAGAGGTGCTGGCGATGAGGGAAGATTTACTCGCCCTGAGGTCGCAATTGTCATTGCTAGACTCCCCATGAGTTCCGCCCTAAAGATCACCTGGGTCGTTCTTATCGGACTCAAACGACCACGGGCCGGGAATGCCGGAGGTGAGCGCGCGATACCCGCGCATAGGCTCGCCAACCTTTAGCCCCGCGCCCGTCACTTCGTAGGCGCACATGTCGATGCTGTGACCGCTGCGCCGCATCTTAACCACCATCAGCATCTTCCGAAGTTGCCCGCCGATTGAAGCGTAGCGCAGTCGCACGATGTCGTCTGCCAGGAATGAAATGGTGAAGTTGGAAAGGCCCATGGAGGTGAAGTTCTCCTCAACTTCGACGGTGCTGATAATCGTAACGCCGAGCCTAGTTAATGCGCCGATCATTCGATACAACGACTCACGGAAATCCGTGCGGAAGTCGGGGGCGAGTGCCATCTCGAAGCCCACCAAGGAGTCAATCACAAGCCGTTTGCAACCCATCTCCCTAACTGCGGTGACGATTTCGTGGACGGTCTCATCCACCGAAAGGTCGAGCGGTCGCAGGTAGATCAGTCGGAGCAATCCGTTTTTCACGTATTCGTCGAACTCGAAACCAAACCAGGCGGCGCGCTGAAGGTACTCGTTTGGGAGTTCCTCGAACATCGCAATGATGCACGGCTCGCCCATCTTGAGGCCTTCCGCGATGTACTGGATGCCGAGCACGGTTTTGCCACCGCCTGACGGGCCCGCCAATAGCATGCTGTCGCCTTCCGGGATGCCGCCGCCCATGAGCTCGTCAAGTGCGGGTACGCCCGTGGAGAGCCGCCGCTCGCCCTTTGCGCGCGCTGCATTAATATCGCTGAGGCCGAAGGTGCGGGGGAAGCACTGGACTCCGTCCTCGGTGATGCGGAAGGTATGGAGGCCAGGTACGGTGTTCTGACCACGCATCTTCATGACCTGCATTTTGCGGACGATGGAGTTGCGTTCGATGCTCTGGTTGAGCCAGATGAGGCCGTCCGCTACGGTGAAGACAGGATTGTCACGTAGTTCATTCTCAACGTATTCGCCGATCAAGAATGTTGTCGCCTGCCAGCTCGTGAGGTGTAGGGCTAGGCGCTGGACGAAGCCTTGGACATCAATCTCGCTGGAGCCTTGCTGAGCTTTGCGGACCACGGTGCGGAAAGAATCCACCACCACGATGCTCGGGTTAGAATCCTCAACCTCTTTAATGATGGCTTCGAGCACCGTGCCTAAATCATGCTCCAGAACCAATTGGCTCAAGTTAATGAAGCGGATCGAGCCCTGCATGATCGCATGGTCGAAAAAAGCGAACTGCTGCTGATAACGCAGCATCTTGATCGCGGGTTCGCCGAGCACGGTGAAGTAGAGAGCCGGTCGCTCGGGCGTCGCGTTAGCGAACATGATCTGGTGCGCCAAGGTGGTTTTACCGCCACCCGGGGCACCCGCGATGATATTAAATGAAAACTCAGGCAAACCGCCGCCCAAAATCTCATCTAGCCCAGGTACGCCGGTCGCCAGCAGGCGAATCTCGACTTGGTCTGGGTTGTTTTCCCTTGGTTGCTTTCTCATAATCTCAGCGATCCTATAAATCGGCCCCTGGCCATGTGTCAGTGATTAACTTCAATGTGAGCGCCTTGCCAACAAAGGTGCTCATCAAATCGAGCAGATGACCATTCACCATCAAAACGGTGTCATACGATAACCCTTCAAATGAAGCTACGGAATCGTAGCGAGTGATCGTGCGGCTTGCTAGTGTGGGATCCTCAGCGCGAGTTAGAGCGACGGCGCGTCGCATGAGGGCGGTGAAGCTGTCCACGCCCGAGAATCGGGTCAACGTGATTCTCAGTTTTTCGATCACGTGAGTCGCGGAATCCGCACCTGACCCGCATGTCTCTTCCAGCGCAACCAGCTTCAGGGCTAGCTCTTGCATTGCCGCCGTGGGTTTGCCCATGTGGTCAGTATAGATGACTTTCGCTCCGCAGGAAGGGAGCACACTCAAGCTCAACCTCACCCGTAAAAGTCAAGCGCGCGAACTCATGCAAAATTAATCGGCTCCTCAAACACGCCTGGGCGGTACTATGCCTGCAAGGGCAAACGACTTTGTTAACGCTTTCGGCGGAATGTAAATGATTCAACCCAGCGGCGTATGAGAACCTGGCGCCTAGATTAAGTTGCCAGACCCGACGGTGAAGAAATGGCAAAAGATGACCTTTCCCCACGAGAAGCAGCCATCGTAGAACTCGCGGCCGAAGGGCTCACCAACGACGCGATCGCGAATCAGTTAGGGCTGAGCATCGGCACGGTCAACACCTATTGGCTGCGCATCAAGCTGAAAACCGGCGGGCAGGGTCGCACCGACACGGTTCTGGGCATCTTTAAGAAGCGGCACGAGCTCGCCCTCAAGCAAGAGAGAGTGGACTGGGCAGCGCTTTCATCCATTCTTGAGAAGCGAGAGATTCTTGACGTGATCGCGGAAAAGGCGAGGGGAGTCGAGCTTCGCACCCGGCTAGCGATGCTCCAACTCGCCATGGATTTCAACCTCTCCTGCGCCTGGGCCACCGCCGACGATCTGCGCATTCATTTCCTCACCAACGGCGGGCTTCCATCCGGCCGCTCCGGCGTCACTTGGCAGGATGGCAAAACCATCTACGAGGTCTTCCAAACGCAGGACAAAGCCCATCCGGCCATCGCCGCCCATCTCGCCGCCCTCGCCGGCACCCCCCGCCAAGTCCCCCTGTGCGATGCCTACGCCGACATGATGCTAAAGGTGGTTCCCGTTCGGGACGACGCCGAGGAAGTCATCTGCTGCATCAGCATTCTCATGAGCGCTACCGACACATAACCCTTTACACACGCAATTTGGCGTTGCGTTTCAGCACTTTCAAAAGGGTGTCGAGATCAATGGGCTTAAGCACGTGGGTGTCGAATCCGGCAACTTTTGCTCTCAGCAGATCGTCGGAACTTCCCCAGCCAGTAAGCGCAATGATCGTTATATCCTTGCCCCAAGGTTTTGCCCGGATTGTCTCGCAGACCTCGTACCCGGTCATGTCGGGCAGCCCAATATCAAGAAGAATGACGTCCGGCAAAAACTGGGCGGCGTGCTCAATCGCATCTTTCCCGTCAAGGGCAGTGTCAACCTCACATCCCATCTGTTCCAAGAGAAGTGAGAGGCACCGCGCAATGTCGTGCGTGTCATCAACGACGAGGACGCGGTAGCTAAGCTCGGTGCTCGGGGCAGCCATCGTCACCGCAGCGACACCCGCCGGGCCCGTAGCGAGAGGGAGTCGCACCGTAAATTCGGAGCCCTTGCCCAGCCCATCGCTTTGGGCGGTGAGTTCGCCTCCGTGCAGAGCCACCAATTGCTGGCACAACATCAGCCCCACGCCAAGGCCGCCTTGCGAACGCCCGACGGTTCCATCCACTTGCGAAAACGGCTCAAAAATCTGCTCAAGGCAGTCAGGCGAGATGCCAACCCCGTTGTCCTTCACGCGGACCGCCGCAACGCGTTCCTCCAGAACAAGCGACAAGGAAATCGCACCGTGTTCGGGGGTGAACTTACCCGCGTTCCGAAGCAAGTTCACCAGGACTTGGGTCAGCCGAATCGTGTCCCCGTCAACATAAACGGGTTCAGCTGGAAGTTCGATGGTTAAACGGTGGCCCGCCCCTTGCACGAAGGCGGCACAGTCCTCTGCCGCCGCACTCACAATGTCCCGAAGCTCAACCCGGCTCGTTTGAAGTACGACCTTGCCCTGCTTGATTCGGCTCACGTCGAGCAGATCGTCAATGAGCCGGACCATGTGAGTGACTTGGCGGACCATGGCGGCTTTTGCCTCTCCAACGACTGCCTCGTCCTGGGTCATATTCAGCAGATCGAGCGAAAGGCAAATCGGGGCCAGCGGATTTCGGAGCTCGTGGGCAAGAGTAGCCAAAAAGACATCCTTGCGACGATCTATATCCTGAAGCTCTTGCTCCTGCTTCTTGCTTTCGGTGATGTCGGTCGAGTACACCGAGAGCCCGCTTGCCGTCACGTGGGCCTTGTCGCGGAAATGTTTTTGATACGGCTCGTAAAACACGTTGTACTCCACATTGGTCCGCTGCTCCATTGCTGTTTGCAGATGGTGGTAGCCCTCGGTGCCCACCGCCTCGGGAAACTCGTCCCACATGCTTTTGCCAAGCAAATGGTCCACGCTCTTTCCCGTCCGATCTGCAAAGTGCTGATTCAAAAAGGTGAACCGCCATTCGTTGTCCAGCACACAGAATGCATCCGGAAGTGTTCCCAACACGCCCTGCGCAAACTCCTCCCGCTCGGCGATCTGGCTCTTCAGAATGCGCTCAACTTCGAGAGCCTGTTTCAGGGCCCGCTCCTTCGCCGAAACGAGTCGCACACCGCTCCAAAGCAAAGCCCCGATCACGAGCATTTCTAAGACCGCGCCCAGCGCGATGCCATACTCCGCGGAAAACACTCCGTTTCGTTCGCCCACCATCCGCATCCAACGCGCCAGCAAAGGCGTTGCCAGCGCCCACGGTAGGACCCGCCTCGCCAACGCTCCAGCGGCGTCATCCGTGAGCAACGTCCGGGCGGGTTCGCGGTCGTGCGCGAGCGAGACCAAGCCGATGCCGCCTACCCAGATAAACGATGCCGTCTGTAACGCGATCACCGTGAACAACGGAATGGAATAAAGGTTTTCGGCTTGAAAAGCGTAGCCGATCAGCGAAACGGATGAGATCGAGAGCACGGCGAGCGCCGCGATCGCGGCCCAACGATGAAACCGCAGGCCCACGCTCAGCGCGATGAGGGCCGATGAAATCACGCACCACGACACGGTGCCCACCAGCCCCATACGCCCGGGGACGATGACCCCCTCTCGCCCCCATTCTCGACCGAACAGGAACCAGTTGTCGAAAAGCTGGACATTGGCGATGTGTTCCAGCGCCGTCCCAAAGGCGAAAAACGCAACCACGAGCCCAAACGCCCGCGCCAGCCGCGCACGCCCCAAACTGAGCGCCATGAGCCCCGCTCCCGTGGAAAAAGCGCACACCGCCGCGTTCGGCATGATGGAAATTCCATTCCCATCCCAATCCGTAAGCCGGGGCACATCCAGAACCCAGCCCAACAAAGAAACGATCCCACCCAGCAACAGATAGATGCCGGCCACCAATCCAATTCCGCGGCTTACTGCGGGCATGGGGCGCTCGTTGCTAGGTTCCACCTGCTGCGAAGTAATCTGATCAGTTCGCATATGCGCCATATAGTATTGCAGTGTGTCAAGAAAATGGAATACCCAACGCAATAATTGTACAAAATGCTGACACCATAGATTAGGACACGCCCGCAATTTGCCATGCCCCACGGATTCTGGTGGCCATTTTGCAATCATTTTCGCTTCCGAGTCAGCATTTGCCCACACTGAGCAAACATTTTCGCTTCCGAGTCAGCATTTGCCCACCCCGAGCAAACATTTTCGATTCCGAGTCAGCATTTGTCGACTCTGAGCAAACATTTTCGATTCCGAGTCAGCATTTGCCGACCACGAGCAAACATTTACGGACCCCGAGGGAACATTTGCCCACCCCGAGCGAACATTTATCTTCCTTGAGTGCACGCGGATGTCAGCAGGGAAGTCCTGTTACCTTTCCGTTCTTACAAGAATCATATAAATCAATTGCTTCGTCAGTAACATCATGCCGGACGACGATCCCATTGACCCCGATCCACCGGTGAAACCTTATGTCCTGGAGATAACCAACACCATGCCGATCACGAGCCTTAATTCCTACCTGCCGACGCTTCAAGAGTTCATTAACCACTGGACTCAAGTCAACACCGAACTGGGGGCGGGGGGCCCCTTGACGCTCCTGGGAGCGTATCCCGTCGCTACTTTGACCACCGACCGCACCGCGCTCGACGCATTGATGACGGCGGTGACGGCGGCGGACAACGTGTGGAACATCGCGCGCTCCGACATGGACATCAAACGTGCGGCCTTGGTCGTGCGCCTGCGGCAGTTCCGCGGCGCGTGCAACGCTTACCTGGGGGGCAGCAGCTATCAGAACGCGCCTCCGAAAGTGCCGAACGCTTCGTCCGGTATTGGCAAGTTTCTGTCCGCCTTCGACGACATGGCGAACTTGTGGGGGCAGATCAATGCGACTCCGCCAACCGGCTTCACCGGCCCGCTGACGCTCGGCTCGACCTACACTTTGGCGACCTTCAACACTGATCTCGCCGCCCTGCGCGCGTCCGCCACCAACTACGCGGCGAGACAGCAAAACGCCTCGATCGCCCGTGACAACCGCAACATCTTGATGGCGACGTTGGTCCAGCGACTCAAGCAATATCGCGGCGCGGCGATCGCCAAACTCACCGCCGGCTCGGCTTTGATTGCCTCAATTCCCGCATTGACGGCCCCCAGCGGCTCGACGCCCAAGCCCGTTCGCCTGAGCGCCGTCTGGAACGTGGACCGCGCGACCCTGACCTGGACCGCATCCGACAACGCGAATCTCGACAACTACTCCATTCGCTACCACCCCGGCCCACGCTACAAAGCCGCCGAAGAGCAAGCGGTGGACCGGCTAAACCCTGGCAACACCAGCTTCGACACCGACTTCGGCCTCGTCGCATCCGGCGCAGTCGCGTGGTTCAAGGTGTACGTCGTGACCACGACCGGCAACGAGAAAGGCAGCGCGGCCGTGAAAGTGATAAGGCCGTAGCCCAGGGGGGTGAGGTTGCGAGTGCGGCCTCACCCTTTCCGAGCCGCTTTGATCGCCGCAACGTCGATTTTCTGCATCGTCATCATCGCTTCGAAGGCGCGTTTTGCTTCGTCGCCCCCGGCCGCCAGCGCATCGGAGAGCGCGCGGGGAGTGATTTGCCACGAAAGGCCCCATTTGTCCTTGCACCAACCGCACTGACTCTCCTGACCCCCGTTGCCGACGATCGCGTTCCAATACCGGTCGGTCTCTTCCTGATCATCGGTCGCGATTTGGAACGAGAATGCTTCCGAATGCTTGAATGTCGGCCCGCCGTTGAGACCCATGCAAGGGATTCCGAGAACGGTGAAATCGACGGTCAGAACGTCGCCAGCCGCGCCGCCAGGGAAGTCACTGGGGGCTTCGAACACGGAGAGAATCTCGCTATCGGGGAAGGTCTCGGCATAGAATCGCGCCGCTTCGAGGGCGTCTTTGTCGTACCAGAGGCAGAGCGTGGTTTTTGGCTTCATAGTCCATAGGCTACCCCTCACGAATCGACATCTGGTAGATGTCCGGAGCAAACGCCGGCCTGCATCGGGAATAGAGTTTCCGTGATAAGGGCATTTTGTGTTTTCTCAGTACTTCTCGCGGCCGCAATTAGCCAGGCTATCCGAATAGGGCCGATTGGCGACGGAGGGGGAGGCGGCAGTACGGGAGGTCCCTTATCGGTGACCGTCTTCGCTTCCGATCTCGTGACCTTTACCGGCACGGTCGTGAACGGGGCGAACGAAGTCAGAATCGAAATTGAAACTCCGGGCGACCAAGCAGTGGCGACTCTGACCGCGGTGCCCGATATTTTCGGCAACATTTCCGTCAACTGGTTCCCGCCCGTTGACGCCACGTTTACCGTCCAGGCGGTGAGCTACTTCAACGGCGTGCAACTCAGCAGCGAAACCGTGGCGATCGTCAGCGCCGTGCGACCCGATGCCGCGGGCCACATCACTGGTGGCGGGTGGTATGTCAATAGCGGCGGAAAAGACACCATGGGCTTCGTCGCTCAGGTTCTTGGAAACGGCAGTGTGCGAGGCAACTTTGAATTCCAAGACCACGCTAATTTGATGAACTTCAAGAGCACCTCCGTGGATTGGGTTTACGCCCCCAACCTGACAGAGGGTTATTTCAGCGGCTTCTGCCGGCTCAACGGCTCCGGAAATTACCGGTTCTTCGTGCACGTCGTTGACAACGGCACACCCGGCACCAACGACAGCGTTGACTTCGACATCTACAATCCGGTGACGGGGGCCTTGATCTTCAGCTACGGTCACACGCTCAGCCACGGCAACGTCAAAATTCACCGCAACTAAGCGGCGGGAAACACAGATGCGGGCTCAACCATTCCTGGTCGAGCCCGTGTTTTGGCGCTGTGTATTCAAATCTATGGATTTGATTGAAATCGCGAAGCAACGCGCCACCGGCGGCATGGAGATGTTCCTGCGCAACTTCTCTTACGTCCCTGACGATCGGTTGACCTGGACCCCCACGCCGACCTACAAGTCGGCTCTTAGATTCGCCGCCCATACCGGTCTTTACGCCGGACGGTTCGCGCAATTGATTCGTGATCGCCGCCTCCCCACCCCTGACGATCTCCCGCAGTGGCTAGCCGAGAGGGAAGCCGAGGAGGTCGCAATTACGAGCCGCGAGGAGATGGAGCGGGTATTTCATGAAGGCACCACCGAAGTCCTCGCCGCCCTGGACTCCCTCACCCCAGAAGAGGTGGAAATGAACCTCGTCTCTGCTCAAGGCTGGTCAATGCCCATGAAGCAACTCATGAACCTCCCCGGCTGGCACGCCACCCTTCACCTCGGTCAGATCGACTATTTGCAGACGTGCTGGGACGATCAGCAAGTGTACGTCGGGTGACGTGACCGCAATGCAAGTCATAGATCATCAGCCGCACACTTGGTTTCTGTTCCAGCAGAAAAACGACCTCTTGCTGGATGTCAACTGCGGCCAGAGCGCGGTGGGCTATAGCGTTTTAATCCGCTTGAGTGCAGAGGAAGTAGCCACTTATGGTCAGGAGGGCGCGGCGTATCTCGACCAACTGGCCGAGCGGGTGCATCGCTCGGGACCGGGAAGTACGCATCAACTCCGAGACATTTCTGCTCAGTACTCTGGCGAATGCACCGCGGCTATTGAGTCATGGCGCAAGGAACGGAATTCTACTTGAGCCCCCATTGGCTGAGAGGCATGGCTGGAGACATCGAGCAAGCCTGTGGTAAGATTCCGCCCACCTAATATTGAGTCTCAAACGGCAGGAAAGTCCTGCCGCTGATTAGGAGGAAAATGATGAGCAACTGCCGACTAGCCACACCTCTTTTGCGTTTCGTCTTATGGGTTGCAGTTTGCGCTGCATGCACCACTTGTTTCGCCCAAAGCGACAAGCCATCGCCCTACACGGAGAAGTTCGTATCGGTCCGTGGAATAGACCTCCACTATCTCGACTTCGGGGGGTCTGGGCTACCGATCATTTTCCTGCAGTCGTTCCACGGCGACGCCAAGGAATGGGTGGATTATGACGCGGTCGGGTTCGCTCCTCGGTTCGTCAAGGACCACCGGGTTTTCGCGATCACCCGTCGCGGATGGGGCAAGTCAACCGACACTTTCTGGGGATTCGACGTCGCCACACAGGCTGAAGATTTCGTTGCGTTCATGGACGCCCTGAAAATAAAGAAGGCGATCCTTGTCGGACGAGCGCCCGCAAACATGGACATGACGTGGATCGCAGAGCACCATCCGGACCGCGTGGCGGGACTAGCTTATATTGGTAACCCGGTGGTTTATTCCGATTTTCGCGACCCAGATGTCCGAAAATACGTCGAAGTCTTTGCGACATTTGCCTGGGATTTAGGCGCAGACGCAATTCGAAAATCGGTTCCGAGGGCATCATGGCGACCGCATTTTATGTCGGACAGCCGATCGCGGATCAACATTCCGGCAATGAGAATAGAGATGAAGGGGAGGCTTGAAAATCCCGTCGGTCGAGATGTTCAGGCTTTCGACTTCGTCGCGAACGTGGCTAAAAATCCCGACTTCAAACACCCCGACAAGGCGGCGGGTGACTACTTGTTGGAGTTGTCCAAAGACCCGGAACGCCAGGCAAAGCTAAGGGCTGCCCTCGTAAAGGCGGACAACACCGCCAAGCTCAACGAGGCGATGGAAAGGGCTTTCGGGAAAAACTTGAAGACCGTAGTCCAACCGGACCTGCCCGCCAACGTGCAAACCGAGGGGGACTACGAGAAATTCTTCGTCGACGTGGTCTTAGAGTTGTACTACAGAGAGATATCTTCGTTTGCGAAGTCTATCAAGCGCTAACGCCACCACAGTGAAATGGTACTCCCGACGGGATTCGAACCCGCGATCTTCGCCGTGAGAGGGCGATGTCCTAACCGCTAGACGACGGGAGCACTTGGACTGGGGAGGGTATACCCCAAGGCAGACTGCCCTGGACCGCTTTGGCCCAGGGCGGGTGAACTTACTTCTTGCGCTTGAAGACCATGGACTGGCCTTGGAGGCTGGTAGAAAACTCATCATTCCCCTTCCAAACGATTTCCGTCGCGGGAGACTCGTTCGCCTTCTTGATCATTTCCGCTTTGGCGGCAGGAGTGTTGAAGGAGTCGTTGAAGCTCTTCTTGGAGGCTTCGTCGCCGCCAGTGAGGTTGAAATCGGCGCTCTCCAGCGTGATCTTCACCTTCTTGCCGTCTTCGTAAGCCCACTTGCCCTTCTGATTGACGTTGAGGGCGCCCATCGGCGACTTCATGGTCATGACGGAGCTGAAGGACTTATCGGCGCCGTACACGGTTTCGGCGGTGCCGGTCATTCCGCTCTGGTTCAATTCTGAAGTCCAGGTGCCCACCAATGGGTCAGCCGCCGCCGATGAACATCCGGAACCAACAAACGCAGCCGCAGCGATCGCAACCGCAAAAAGAGACAAGCTTAATTTTCGCATCGCCATACTATACCGAACCCCCCGCCTACGGTCGCCAGATGGGCTTGAATCGCCATTCTCGGGCGAGGGGAATCTGGTCGGCGCTGTGTGGGCCAGACTCGGCGATTCCCGGTTCTGCCACCGAATGCCCGTTCCAACCTTGAGCATCGAGCGCGAGGACTTGGATGTAGGTTCCCCGATTGGCATGAGGAACGATCGTGCCATCCGGTGCACGGAAACCGCCGGGATTGAAACCCCACTTCATCGGATCTTTCTCTCGCGCGGCGAGGGTGGTGACCGCCTTCTTGAGGGCCCGCAGAATGATGGCGTCGGCGCTGCTCCCCGCTCGGTAATCAAACTTGGTTTTGCCGGTCAAAGCCTGGTACAGCGGGGAAGTCTGGACGATAAGGTTCAGGTTTGCCGTTGAAACGAAATTGCCCGTGTGCGGCACGAACAACTCCTGTTTCAACTCTGCCAGAACGGCGTTGTAAATGACCGCCGATTTCGATCCTTGGGTGTTCCATCCGTCGTAGGTCAGCAACCAACCTGCTGCGACCTTCTCCGTTCGTTCGAGGCGCCCCGGCTGAATCGCCCGGCGGATTAGCGGCATGAAACTGGTCCAAGAACCCTCATCTTGGCGCGCAATGCTCCAGATCGCCTTCTCCAAATCCTTGGCGCCCATTTGCCCCGTGGGCAATGCCCGCCGAAGGGCGGCGATCCTGAAATGCGTTCCCCAAACCGGAGTGTCCCAGTTGGGCCACCACTCCACCGGCTTGTTGTTCCAGTTCGTGATCACCCCAGACTTCGGATTGAGCACATGCGGCATGCCCCCATTTGGGATGAACCCGAGCCAAGCGTGCTCGGTATCACCCGGAGTGGGGAAGCGCGGGTCCAGTTTCTGATTGCGAAGCGGTACGAGTCCGCAGTATCGCCAACCGATATCCCCGTTGCGAGCCGCGAAGAAGAGGTTGAAAGTGAGGGGGTTTGCGTCGCTAGCCGCCATCGCCGCCTTGCCCGTCTTCGCGTTCAGCATTCCGTAGATGAATTCAATGCCGTCCAGTTCGCGCTTCCAAAACGATGTGCGTTGCGAGTAGACCACGTTCCCGGCTTTGGAATCCAGCACCACTGGTCCAAGATGAGTGCGCATCCGCTCAACCCGAACATCTTGCCCACCCTTGACTCGAATAGTCCCGGAGGTCACCTCCAGTGCCCGCGCCTTTCCGTCAACGAGATAGTCCGTCTGACCCGACTTTGCATTGTAGAAAATGTCGGTAACGTCGGCAACTCCACTGGTAAGCGTCCAAGCCATGTCGGGTGTCGAGCCAATCAACACGCCCGGAATACCCGGCACATTCATCCCGGTCACTCGCATGCCAGGAGCCTGAATCGAAATCTCGTGCACGACGCTGGGGATCGTATGCCCCATCTGGGGCCCCCCTAAGAGCAACGGCTTCCCGGTCTTGCTCCGCTTGCCATCGACCACGATCGCGTAGCTACCCGTTTTGAAGAGCACGTTGTTCGCCTCGGCGACCAATCGCGTGTCTTCCATACTCGCAAGCTGGACCGCCGGTAGCAATTCAAAAAGATTTGAAGGCGGAAGGCTCGCGAGATGAGCCGAAGTCTCAGCGCGGTTAGGCGCCCGAAACGCAGGATGAGTCTTCGCAAGCGGATCGTCTGCGGCACTCACCGTGACCGGACTGGACGGGTCGTTGAACCATGCCAAATCATCCAGTACATCGAGGTATTTTGGTCCCGCCTTCTGCCCCTTGAGATAGATGGATAGCAAATAGTTCCTCAGCTCCCCCGCACCCCCGGTCCCGAAGAGCCGAGCGAGCCGCACTCCGATTGCCGCCGAATCGAGCACCGTCCAGGGTTCCGGAGCAAGTCCGTACTGGGCATAGCCCGGCGGAAGCGTTCCCGCTCGCTTGCGATTGGTAATGGCGTCGTTCACACCCTGGGCGTATTGCTCAAACATCTGCCGCGTTTGCGGACGCAGGCGGCTCAGCATCTCCCGCATTTCGGCGTCGCTGTAACCCATCTTGAAGGTCGCAATGTCACTCGCGACGGCGGATTGCCCCATGATTTCCGCCAGTCGTCCTCGCGCTACTCGGCGACTGATCTCCATCTGCCATAGTCGGTCATCGGCCACGGCTCGGCCCATCAGGCGCATCGCCGCCAGCTGAGAGTCTGCGCGCACTTGAGGCACTCCGTAATTATCCCTAACAATCGGGAGCGGTTGGGCGGAAATAGAAAGAGCGACAAGCCAAAGGGGCATGTCGCTCTTTTACCTTATAGGTGCGGTGAAGTTAGCTCAGGGGAGAATTCCGCCGCGGCCACCCGAGATGGATTTAGACCGGCTGAATCGGTACACCATGTAGCCGACGCCGCCCAGGATCAAAATCGGAATCATCAGACCTAGGAAGGACTTGATGATGTTGATCGCGAGGAGCGCGACAATGACCAAGAAGATGATCGTGACAACGGTTCGAAGTAATCCTTTTTCCATCGCTATACACCCTTAAACGTCGGCACCCCAGCCAACTTTCCTCAAGAATACACGCAATTTGGGAACTTAGGTACAAGGCCCTAGGTCCGGTTCATCGCCAAGTTGGTAGATTATAGGTGTGCCGCTCAACTCCTCTCGGTTCCCCAGCGTCAACCCATTGAACCCAGATTCGCTCGATATCAACGCCGAATTGGTCGCGAACTACTTGGTTAGATTCCTGCGCGATGAAGTCCTTCGCCAGCGGAAAATGACCCGCGTGGTCCTAGGACTTTCGGGCGGCCTGGACAGTGCTGTGGTTGCGTTTTTGGCGGCAGAAGCATTTGGGGCGAAGAACGTAACTGCGTTCAGGATGCCCTACAAAGTTAGCTCCCCCGCGAGCATGGCCGACGCTGGAAGGGTGATCGAGCAGCTCGGACTGGAGGAGCGTGTGATTGACATCACACCGATGGTGGACGGCTATGCATCCGCGTACGAAAGCGCAATTAGCCCGGCAAGATTGGGCAACATCTGCTCTCGGTGCCGCACCGTGATTCTGTTCGACCAAAGCATGGAGGTGGGAGGAATCCCTCTCGGCACCGGGAACAAGAGTGAGAGGCTGCTGGGCTACTACACCTGGCACGGCGACGACGCTCCGCCCGTAAATCCCCTCGGCGACCTCTTCAAGACTCAGGTGTACGACCTCGCGCGCTACCTAAACGTGCCGGAGGGAATCATCAACAAGCCTCCATCCGCGGATCTGGTCGCGGGGCAAACCGACGAAGGGGACTACGGAGTGACTTACGCGGAGATAGATGTCGTGCTCAACGCCATGGTAAAGGGATACTCAAAGGCCCAAGTGTTGGAACTTGGAATCTTGCCCCACCACTATGACCTGATCGAGCGACGAGTCGAGGGAACCCATTGGAAGCGTCGACCAGCCACTGTGGCCATGCTCAGTGACACCGCGGTAGGCGAATACTACTTGAGGCCGGTGGATTACCGGTAACGGAAAATTCTGGCGGAGCGGGAGGGATTCGAACCCTCGATACGTTGCCGCATACGCGATTTCCAATCGCGCTCCTTCGACCACTCGGACACCACTCCAGACGCCGTTCTTCTATTGTGGCTGATTCTGCGAAAATCTTTCTAGCCGGGCCTGCACGGTAACATCGGTTCATGCTCCGTGAAGTGATCTCCACCGACCAGGCCCCCGCCGCCATCGGCCCATACAGTCAAGCCATTTTGGCTTCCGGCACGCTCGTTTTCCTCTCCGGGCAAGTCCCCCTAAAACCTGATGGCACGCTGGTGACTGGCGATATCGCGGCGCAGTGCGAGCAGGTCATGTTAAACCTCGAAGCCGTTCTCGCAGCGGCGGGCCTCGACTTTCATCACGTTGTCAAAACGACCATCCTGCTGACCAGCATGGATCACTTTGCCTCGGTCAACGAGGTGTACGGCAAGCGATTCACCCACGCCCCTCCCGCCCGCGCGACCTACGCGGTGAGCGGCCTCCCGAAGGGAGCGGATATCGAAATTGAGATGATCGCGGTTTCTCCTTCATGAAGCGAGTGGTCAGCGTAAGCCTCGGCAGCAGCACGCGAAACAAAATAAGCACGTTCGAATTTTTGGGCGAGCCGTTTGAGCTCGAGCGCATTGGGACCGACGGAGACATGAAAGCCTTCGCCCAAATGTTCCGCGATCTCGACGGCAAAGTGGATGCCATCGGGATCGGAGGAGCAGACCTTCACGTTGTTGCCGGAGACAGGCGGTACACCTTCCGCGAGATAGCGAATTGCGTGGCCGGGGTCACGCAAACTCCCATCGTCGATGGAAGCGGCCTCAAGCACACGCTGGAGCGGTCCAGCATCGAGTATCTGCAGCGCGAAGGCATCGTTGACTTTAGACAGGAGCGCGCCCTCCTGGTCAGCGCGGTAGACCGATATGGCATGGCGCAGGCGCTAGACAAACTGTGCCCCGATGTCATCTACGGAGACTTCTATTTCGGTATCGGACTGCCCATTCCCATCCGGTCCTACAAAGGGGTGGAGCGGCTAGGGAAGTTGCTCCTCCCCATCATCACCAAACTCCCGTTCAAGTGGTTCTATCCAACCGGTGAGAAACAAGAGACACGTACCCCCAAGTTTCCCAAACTCTGGGCTGACCGGACCTTCATTTGCGGCGATTCCCTGTTCGTGTTACGCTACGCTCCAGACCGACTCGACGGAAAGACGATCCTAACCCAGAGCATCCGAACCGCAAACCTTGAGTTCTTCCGCCAAGCGGGATTACGCCGGGTGATCACCACGACGCCGGTCATCGGTGGGGAGACCTTCGCCACAAATGTCATGGAAGCGGCCCTCGTGGCCTATTTGGGCAAGCCTCCCGAAGCTATTACGCCGGAAGACTACATGGCGACCTTAAGCAAGATCGGTTGGACGCCGAATGTGATCGATTTGTAAAGTCGGGATCATTTGACCAAGGTCGTCTCGTGCAAGTGTCACGAGACGTATAGGTAAATGCACGAGCTTGCGCTTTGCGATGAGGAACTATAGAAATGAACAACGATCACAAAATTGATCACGCAGTGGACCATGCCGCGGACAAAACCAAGGACGCTGGGCACGATGTCAAGGAGGGGCTGGACAATGCAGGCGACTTCCTAAAGGACAAGGCGGAAGACACAAAAGAAGGCCTTGAGCGACTGGCGGAGGCGGCACGGGTGAAAGCCGAGGAAGCCAAAGAGCGACTTGAAGATTTCGTCGAGGACATGAAGGACCGTTTCGACGGCGACGACGATCGCAAGCCAGTCCAGTAAGCTGTGGAAAAGCCCCTCCGCTCCAGAGGGGCTTTTTCGTAAATGGCTCACTCCAGGGATAATGTAGGGGATGCCAGAACTGCCCGAGGTCGAGACTGTGAGACGCCTGATGGAGCGGGTGCTCGGAGGGAAAGTAATCGTCGAAGTGGACTTGCCCGACGACCCCATCTTGCTTTCTAAAGCCGACGCTGAGCCCATCCGCGAGCTCCTCCTGGGAGCTTCCGTGAAGAAAGTAGGTCGCAAAGGGAAGTACTGGTGGCTCGAGCTCGACCGAAAACCCTGGCTCTTCGGTCACCTCGGCATGACCGGTTGGATCCGAGAGTTGGGTGCGCCAACTATTCGCTTGCGCGAGCACGGCGAAGCTCCCCTCGACGACGAAAACGGTCGACCACGTTTCCTCAAGCTCATGCTGACCACTGATGAGGGAAGGCGAATTGCCTTCACAGATGGCCGCAGGCTCGGTCGTCTCTGGCTCTCCGACTCGCCGGAATCCGACAAGCGCATCCAAAAGCTGGGGTTTGATGCTTGGCTCGAAGTTCCGGAAGCCGAAAGGTTGTTCGATCAACTCAAGAAGCGAAAGGCCCCGCTCAAGGCAGTTCTCCTTGATCAATCGGTCTTCGCTGGAGTGGGCAACTGGATCGCCGACGAAGTTATGCTTCAGGCGCGGCTGGCCCCCCAGCGGCTCGGTGCTTCTCTCTCCCTCGCCGAGGTTTCTGCGCTGCGGGAGGCCCTCTTGAGCGTTATGGAGCACGCCGTAGAAGTCGGAGCGGACAAAGAGCGATTTCCCAAGGACTGGATATTCCATGCCCGTTGGGGAGGCAAGCGCGGTGAGCCGACCTATCACGGGCATGAAATCCGGAGGGACACCGTCGGCGGCCGTACCACGGCTTGGGTGCCGGATTTGCAGAAATAGCCTTGCCCGCGTACAATAGGGCCATGCACCAGGTGGTATTTGAAGTCAAGGAATCAGACGAGGGCGGATACGAGGCTCACGCGCTTGGCCACCGAATCCACACTCAAGGTGAAACTTGGGAGGAACTGAAAGAAATGGTTCAGGACGCGGTCAAGAACCATTTCGATGAGGCAGATCGCCCCTCCATGATTCGATTGCTCTTCGTTCGCGAAGAGGTTATGTCTGCGTGAAGTTACCGCGAGACTTAAACGGGCAGGTCCTCGCAGCGAGGCTTGGGAAACTCGAATTCGAGATACTGAGGCAGTCGGGAAGTCATATCGTACTAAAGCACGTCTCAGGTGAGACGGTTTCGATACCTGCCCATAGACCGCTGAAGACGGGCACCCTGCGCGGCATTCTGCGAGATGTTCAGGAAATTACCGGCATCGGTTTGCAGGAGCTCCTTCGCTTGATTTCGTAGCCGGTATCCTATTGGAACCCATGGTAACGTTCCAAGAAATGATTCGGCGGCTCGACGAGTATTGGTCGGCCCAGGGTTGTGCGATTCTGCAAGGATACGACGTCGAAGTCGGCGCGGGAACCATGCACCCTGCCACCACCCTCCGATGCCTCGGTCCTGAATCTTGGAACGTTGCCTACATCCAGCCTAGCCGACGCCCCACGGATGGCCGCTACACGCGCAACCCCATGCGCAACCAGCGCTACTACCAGTATCAAGTCGTCATGAAGCCGAGTCCCGATAACATCGTGGACCTCTACATGGAGAGCCTCAACGCGATCGGCTTTGATACTCAGAAGAACGACATCCGCCTCGTGGAGGACGACTGGGAGAGCCAAGCCGCCGGCGCAGCAGGAGTGGGCTGGGAAGTCTGGGTGGACGGCACCGAAGTCACCCAATTCACTTTCTTCCAACAGATGGGCGGCTACGACTGCGACCCGGTATGCGCCGAAATCACCTACGGCCCCGAGCGGCTCTGCCTCATGCTCAACAACCAAAACTCCTTTTGGACAGACCTCCAGTGGAATGAGGCGATGAGCTACAAAGACACCGAATTTGAACTAGAAATGCAACACAACGTGTACAACTTCGAGGTGGCATCCACCGAGATGCTGTATCAACTTTTCGACCTGTACGAAGCCGAAAGCAAGCGCATCCTGGAAACACCCGTCCGGTGGGATGACGAACTGGGCATCTTGACCACCAAAGAAGGCGAAGCGGGCACCCCCCGAGGCGCAACCGCGCTGGTCTATCCGGCGCTCGACATGGCGCTGAAGTGCTCGCATGCGTTCAACATCTTGGATGCGAGGGGCGCGATCAGCGTCACCGAACGCGCAACCTACATCAACCGAATCCGAGGTCGCATCCGCGCATGCTGTGGCAAGCACTTAGAGCAATTTAAGACCCCAGTGGCATAAAGCCGGGCTATCTGTAAAGTACAGACAGCCCGGTTCTGACACCTCTGACCGAACTCAGGCGATGCCGTAGATGTCCTTGTACTTCGCCGTGAGCCGCGCAAGGTAGTCATCCGCGCCCATCGGCTTACCGGTGACGGCAGGAACCAACTCTTGCGGCGGATACTTCGAACCCTTGCTGTAAACTTTCGCGATCAGCCAGTCCAAGATCGGGGCGAAGTTGCCGCTCGAGATCAGTGCGTTGGTGTCCCCAATGTCGGTCTCCAGGCAATTCCAGAATTGATAGCTCAACAAGTTGCCCATCGTGTAGGTGGGGAAGTAGCCGATCGAGCCCATGCTCCAATGCACATCCTGGAGGCAGCCTTCGCTGTCGGTGCGCGGGGTGATGCCGAGATACTCCTCGTACTTGGAGTTCCAATATGCAGGCATATCCTTGACGTCAAGGCGTCCCTCCAGCACCGCGCACTCGACTTCGAACCGCACCATGATGTGCAAGTTGTAGGTCACTTCGTCGGCCTCAACCCGGATGAACGACGGCTCAACCTTATTGATGGCCTTATAAAGCACCTTGGTACCCACACCCTCCAGCGCGGGGAATGCCTTGGAGAATTCCGGCATCATCCAGTTCACGAACGCTTCACTTCGTCCAACGATGTTTTCCCACAAGCGGCTTTGACTCTCGTGGATACCAAGTGAAACTCCGCCGGCGAGCGGCGTGCGATCCCAGGCCATCGGGCTGCCTTGCTCATACATCCCGTGGCCGGCTTCGTGGAGCGTGCCGAAGATCGCCGAAGGAAGATAGTCCTTGAATCGCGTCGTCAGGCGGATATCGCCGATGGACCAGCCGGTGCAGAACGGGTGCGGAGCCGTATCTTGGCGTCCTCGGTCCATGTCAAAGCCGATTTTGCCAAGGAGCCACTCCGTGAACTTGCGTTGGTCGTCGGTTGGCCAATCGCCGTAAAGGAACTTGTCGTCGGGCTGATTTGGACTCTCTTTGATTTGCCGAACCAGATCCACAATCGGCCCGCGAATGGTATCGAAGATGCCCTGACACTGCTTGTGCGTGGCGCCTTCCTCATACATGTCGATCAAGGCGTCGTAAATGTGGTCGGTGTAACCGAGGAGATTCGCCTCTTCCTTCGTAATCTCGAAAAGCTCGGCGAGGATTGGAGCGAAGGTGGTGAAGTCGTTTTTCTGACGCGCCTCAACCCAGGCTTCATGTCCTTCGGCGCTCAGTTTAGACTTCCGAGCCACAAGCTCCGAGGGGAATTTGGTGCGCAAGCGCATGTCTCGCTGAACAATCCGAACGAGAGCGGCATCATCGCTGCCTGGTTCTACCTCGCCTCCCGCGTTCTCAAGAAGTCGTTGTGTCTCGTCGGAGACAAATGCCTCGTGCGCCATCCGCGCCAGGATGCTCGAGTGCTCCGCCCGCGCATGCGCCCCGCCCTTGGGCATGTAGGTCTGCTGGTCCCAGTCCAACATGGACATCGCGGCATACAGCGCATTGACATCGAAAAGCTTAGTCTTCAACTCTTGAACAGCGTTTGACATTGACGACTAGCCTACCATCTGAGGCTTCAATCCGGAAGAGGCGCCCACCCCTTTGGGAGTGAGCGGCTTCATCCGCGCTTTCGCTTAGCCAGCG
>JAYUVF010000064.1:0-8868 GCA_043754215.1 Chthonomonas sp.
AAGCAAATGCAATTCATTCGCTAGCCGAACAACTTGATGGTGTGGTAGAGACCGCCATCGAGTGGATGCTAGGGTGTCAAGGTCGGGTCATCACTTGCGGAGTCGGGAAGTCGGGGCACATCGCCCGAAAGACGGCCGGAACCTTAAGTAGCACGGGCACTCCGAGCCTATTTTTGCATGCTTCAGAAGCCGTGCACGGCGATCTCGGCATGGTCACCGACAAGGATATCGTGCTTCTGTACAGCCATAGCGGAGAGACAGATGAGGTCGTGAATCTCTTCAATCCACTGCATTCGTTAGGTGCGCGAACAATCCTGGTAACCGGACGAGTTTCAAGCAGCGCCGCTCGGTTGGCGCAACTGGTGCTTGACACGAAGGTGACCGAAGAGGCCTGCCCCAACAACTTGGCCCCCACCACCAGCACGACTGTGATGCTCGCGCTCAGCGATGCCCTCGCGGTGGCGGTTATGGAGCTTCGCCAGTTCAAAAAGGAGGACTTCGCCAAATTCCATCCCAGCGGCGCGCTCGGTAAGCGGCTGTTGCTCACGGTGGCGGACGTGATGCGTGCCGGTGACGACAACGCCGTCGTGCGGGAATCCGTGCCGATTCTTGATGTATTGCAAGCCATGACCAAAGCTGGTGCTGGCGCAGCGTGCGTGGTGAATCAACTTGGAGAGATGATTGGCATCATTTCCGACGGCGATATTCGGCGCCATTTTCTGCAGTCGTCAACGCCCATGGTGGCTACGGCACAGGATCTGATGTCACCGACTTACTCTGAAATGTCCCCTGATTTATTAGCCGTGGATGCACTCGAAAACTTTCAAAATAATCCGAAGAAAATCGGTGAAATGCCCGTGCTCGACGCCCAAAAAAGGCCCCTCGGGATGCTCACCCTGAAGGACCTTCTCCGTAGCGGAATCGTTTAAATTACTTGTGCCAGAGTAGATCTCTGCGCAATACAACGGTCTCTTCACGTTCGGGGCCGATGCTGATAATGGCGACTGGAGTGTTCGTGAAATTCTCAATAAAATCGAGATAAACCCGAGTGGACCGCGGCAGGTCGGAGAGATCGCGGCAGTTTTGTAAGTCTTCCGACCAGCCTTTCAAAGTCTCATAAACCGGCTCCACGCGAGCCAAATCTTCAATATCTGAAGGCAGGTGACCAAGCGGCTTACCATCCAACAAATAGCCGGTGCAAACCTTTAATTCTTCAAATCCGTGCAGCACATCAAGCCGAGTGACGACCAATCCCGACAGAGAATTCAGGCGACAAGACTGCCGCAGCGCCACCAGGTCCAGCCACCCGCAGCGCCGACCGCGTCCGGTGGTCGTTCCATACTCCTGGCCTTGCTCCCGGATCTTCTCGCCTAGCTCGTTGTCGAGTTCGGTGGGGAAGGGGCCGCTGCCGACGCGCGTCGTATAGGCTTTGCAGACGCCCAACACGCTGTCAATGTCCCGGGGGCCGACGCCGGTTCCGATGCACGCGCCCCCAGCAGTGGGATAGCTGGATGTCACGTAGGGGTAAGTCCCCTGGTCGAGGTCGAGGAACGTCCCCTGAGCACCCTCGAATAGCACCTTTTCGCCACGTTCGATGGCTTCTTGAAGAATCACTTCCGTATCCACCACGAACTCCCGAAGCTGAGCTGCGTAGCCCGCGTACTCTTGGAACACGGCGTCGAACTCGATCTCCGCGTGGCCAAACATCTTCAGCAGGCGATTCTTGACCGCCAGGACCTCACGGAATCGTGTCTCAAACCGCTCCGGACGGGCAAACTCACCCATGCGGATACCGATTCGCGCGACCTTATCCTGATAAGCAGGGCCGATCCCTCGGCTCGTGGTGCCGATCTTGTTATGCCCTCTTGCTTCTTCTTCAAGTTGATCAAGCAGGCGATGGTAGGGGAACACCACGTGCGCGGCACTGGAAATCAGCAGTGTGCCGAGTTCGCTTCGCATCGAGCGCGTGCGAGCCAGTTCTTCGAGGAGCCCCTTAGGACAAATCACCATGCCCCCGCCTAAAACCGCTTTGGTGTTTTTGTGAAGGATGCCGCTTGGGATCAAGTGAAACTTGAACGTCTCGCTTCCCACGATGACGGTGTGCCCGGCATTGTTGCCTCCGCTGTATCGGGCCACGATATCGGCTTGAGAACCGAGTACGTCGACAATTTTGCCTTTGGCCTCATCGCCCCATTGGGCACCTACGATCACGAGTGTTGACATCGAAAAGGAGTTCCTACGGGCCACCACAGGCGGTCCTACCCATTATGGCACTCAAGGGGACATTCGTACGAACATCCCCAAGAATCACGGGCTAATCCACGTTCGAAGTGGTCGGTTCTTCGACTTCTCGCTTGCCTCGGAACAGTTCGCTCGGCGCAGGCCGTCGTCCAAAGCGCCGCGTGAACAGATCGCTCAGATCGTCGAAGATCGTGTAAGAGCAAGGGATCACCACGAGCGTGAGAACCGTGGAGAGCGTGATGCCGCCGATGATAATGATGCCCAGAGTTTCGCGGAACTCGGAGCCGCGTCCGATGGCGAGCGCCACCGGCAACATCCCAAGGAGCACCGCCAGCGTGGTCATCAAGATCGGACGCAACCGAGTTCGACCGGAGTCCACCAAAGCGTCGTGGCGAGTCTCGCCGCGAGCTCGGAGCGTGTTGGCGTAGTCCACGAGCAAGATCGCATTCTTACCCACCAAGCCGACCAAGGCAATGAGGCCGATAAAGCCCACAATGTTCAGTGATTTGTCGGTGAGCACGAGCGCGAGCAAGGCACCAACGAACGCCTGCGGCTGAGCCAACTGAATGATCAGCGGGTACAGCAGGTTGTCGTAGAGCGATGCGAGCACCATGTAGACCAGCACGAGGCCGATCAGGAGCGTGGTCATCAGATAGACCATTTCGCGCGATTGAACGTCCGCTTGCCCGAGTGGCTTGATCACCACGCCTTCCGGTAGCAGATTCTCTTTCACGATCCAGGCGTCGATCAAAGCTTGGACGTTCCCGGGCGAGAAGCCAGGCAGCAGGTTCGCCGAGATACGAATCTCCTCTTGACGGTTGCGGCGTTCCACCTTGTCCACCGTGGTGCCCGATTCAAGGGTCGCCACCTGCGGCAGATAGATCGGATCGCCTTGCGAGAAGGTCACCGGCACTTGATTGATCAGATCCGGATTGTTTCGGTCCTCGAGGTCCATCATAACTCTAATGGGATACTCCCGGCCGAGTTGGCGTAGCTTCACATCGTCGTTGCCCTCGTACATCATACGCATCGTCTGAGCGATGTCGGCGGTGCTTACGCCGGCGTCGGCCATCCGGGCACGATCGGGGATTGCACGGAACTCTGGCTTGCCGGGTTTAGAACTGATTTCCGGGCTGATGACGCCCTCAATGGCTCCGTCATTAAGCTTTTGCTCGATGTTGCGGACGGTTTTGAGAAGCAGCTCGCGGTCGTCGCTGGCGAAGGACATCTGAATAGGCGCACCGAAGGCAAAGCCGCTCAACGCCGAGATCTTAACCTTGGTCCCGGGCACCTTTCCGATGCGCTCGATCAAGTCACCAACAATGCTGGTGTCGCGCCGGGTTCGATTCTGCCCTTTATGGTCAACCCAGAATGTGATCTTGTCCAGCGGAGCAGACCGCTCCTTAAGTTTGACGCGGATCTCGGCCAGGTTCGCGCCACGCGAACCGCCGGCTCCGCCAAAGGAGCCGGTCCAAGTGCCGATTCTCGTGGTGAGCGTCTCCGTTTCTGGATGCCCTTCCACGATTCTTTCAACCTTTTCGACCACCGCTTGAGTCTGGGTCAACGTGGCGTTCGGCGCTAACTCCATCGTGATGGTGATGGTGCCTTGGTCGGTCGCGGGGGCGAACTCGAAGTTGAAGAGTGCGCCATTTTTCCACTGTCCGTAACCGAATCCGGCAACGGCGAACACCGGGAAAACCAGCGCAAAGAGCGCCGCACCCCAGATTGCTCGGAATGCGAACCTGCGGTAGAAGATCGCATTTAGCACGAGGGCAATGACGCCAATCACCGCCGAGATCATCATAATCGGCAACGCGTTCTTCATTGCATCACCCGCGGTAGAAGCCGCGCCGCCGCCGATGAACAACCCGACCCCGATCAGAATGGCAAAGCCGGAGATGAACACGAACCACCGGTGGTTGAGCGCCCATTCGAGGGTGCGGCCATATCGGTCTTCGAGCTTCTTGAAGCCGCGATTGAACCAAGCCGCAAAGCCAGAACTGTGACCTTCCACGTCTTCGCCCGCCTTGTACCAGCGACTCGCGAGCATCGGGGTGATGGTGAAGCTCACGAATAGCGAGATGGTTACTGCCACCGCGAAGGCGATACCGAGCGGGCGGAAGAACTGCCCCACCACGCCGCCCATGAACGCCATCGGAAGGAAAACCACGACGTCGGCGAGAGTAATCGCGATGGCGGCCAAACCAATTTCGCCACGACCGTTGATCGCGGCTGTCGTTGGATCTTCGCCCATCTGTAGGTGCCGATAGATATTCTCCAACACCACAATCGAGTCGTCCACCAACACACCGATAGCGAGCGACATGGCGAGGAGGGTCATGTTGTTCAGCGTGTTCCCGGTGAGAGCCAACACGATGAAGGTCGCCATGATACAAACCGGAATGGAGACGGCCACGATCAGCGTTCCCCTAAGGTTATGGAGGAACAAATACACGATCGCCGTCACCAAGATAATGCCGATGATCAGGGTCAGCTGTAGGTCAAACACCGATTCGGCAACCCGAACGGAGCGATCTTCGGTATTCACCAGGGTCACTCCAAGTTCCTTCTCTACTTTTGGAACGAGAGCATTGATTCCCTTGGCGATTTCGACGGCATTGCCTTCTTTGGCCTTTTGAATCGTGAGAACGACTGAGGACTCACCCTCAACGCGGCTTATCTCCCGCTGCTCCTTTTGGGTGTCCACCACATCGGCGACGTCGCCCAATCGAATCGTGGCGCCGGCACCCATCCGCTGTGGATCGGTGACCCGAATAACCGTGTTTCGGATGTCATCGGTGGTCTTGTACTCACCTAAGACCCGAACCGAAATCTCTTCGGTGGGAGAGACGATGCGTCCGCTAGGCACATTGAGCGTCGCCGCCGCGATCGCTCGCTGTACATCAATGATGCCGATTCCGGCGCTAAGCAATCGGTCTTTCTTGATCCGAACCTGAATCTCTCTCTCATCGCCGCCAGCGACCAGAACTTGTCCCACGCCCGAGACACGCGCGAAGCGGTCGGCGATTTTGTCTTCGGCTACGTCACGTAGCTCTCTGGGCGAGAGCTTGTCGGACTTCAGCGCGAAGATCATGATCGGATCGCTAGATCCGTCCACCTTCGAGACTGACGGTCGCAGTGCTTCCTGAGGCAGATCGCTGACGATTTGGTCCACCTTGGAGCGGACGTCGTTTAACGCCACGTCCATGTTGGTCCCGATTTCAAACTGGGCCACGACCACCGAAACGCCTTCCTGAGAAGTCGAGGTCAGTTCAAGAAGCCCGTTGACGCCGGAGATGGACTCTTCCACCTTTCGACTGATGAGCGTATTGACTTCGTCGGGACCTGCGCCGGGATAGACCGTCTGGATGGTAACCACGCCGAACTGGACTTCGGGGTTTTCTTCTAGGCGCATCTTGCCCACGGCGAAGAGTCCGCCGAAGACCGCCAGACACATCAACATCAAGATGAAGATGGGTCGAGTAATTGCAATTTTGGTTAAGCCCACGCGTTAAGCTCCTTTCGACTCCTCGATCCGGATCGGGGTGTCGGCCTTCACTTGGGTTTGCCCACTGATGATCACCTTGTCCCCTTCAGAAATTCCCGTTACTTCGGTTCGGCCCGCCTGTGCGAGGCCGGTTTCCACCATGCGCTTAGCCGCTTTGGTGCCGTTGGCGACGTACACAAAGTGGCTCCCGGGTTCGCCCAAGAGCGCGCCGGAGGGAACGGTGACCACGTTTTCACGTCGGTTGAGTTCCACCTTGGCGCGTGCGAACATTCCGCCCTTCAGATCGCCCGGTGCCCCGGAGAGCATCACGCGGACCTTGTAAAGTCGCCCCAGCGATTCCGCCTGCGGGTTGATCGCGGCGATTGTCCCGGTGTAGAAGCGACCGGCGAGCGCGTCGAGTTGGATCGTCACCGGCATTCCGGTGCGGATGGAGTTGATCTTAACTTCGGGAATCTGGCCCTCGAAGTAAATCCCCTCCGTGCCGATTAACCGCACGACCTGAGTTCCCGGTCCCGCGTAGGAGCCGATCTGAAGCGGTTTTCCGGCAATACGTCCCGCAAAGGGAGCTCGAATTTCCGCGTCGCCAACGGTCTGCTGCGCAAGGTCAATTTGGTCTTGAGCTGATCGGACCTGGGCTCGCGCCTGATCCACTCGATCGGCGTACTGCGAATCCAATCGCTGGGACGCCAGCGCGGACTGAAGCTGTTCGCGGGCGGCCGCCACCTGCCCCTCTAGCGACCGGATGTCTTCTGGGCGGGTCGCGTTCGCCACGATGCGGGTGTTCTCCAGCGCGCCTTCGTACTGAGCCAACGCATTGGCGTAGGCTTGTCGGTATCGGTCGAAGTCTCGCTCGCTGATGGCTCCTTGCTCCAGCAAGATCTGTCCCCGGTCGCGGTCCTTCTTCGCGATGTCGAGGCCGGTTTTTGCCGCCTGAAGCTGAGCCTCCGCTTGGCGACGCTCTTCGATGCGGCTTCCGTTTCGCGCCTTGAGCAAATTGGATTCTGCGGTAGCAAGTTGCGCTCGGGCTGCTCGGACCGCGGCTAGTGAGCGTCGTGGGCCGACCACGGCTTCAGCCTCAGCCTGTCGCAGGCTGGCGAGTGCGCCATCTAGCTGCGCTCGCGCTTGGCTCGTTCGACTTCGACCTTCGCGAGCGTCTTGGATCGCGATGAGCTGACCCGCTTGAACCGAGTCCCCATCTTTCACGAAAACTTGAGTGATCTTGCCCGCGACGCGCGCGCCGACTTGGGTGTCATCTGCGCTCGTAAGGGAGCCAGTGATCTCAAGCATCTCGACGAACGGCTTGCCCACCGCCAGCTCGACTTGGACCGGGATAACCTGGTCGCTTAAGATGGTTTGGGTGCGTTTAGCTTGGGTTTGAGCCTCTCGGTTCACACATCCGGTGGCCGAGAGTGCAAAGACGAAGATGGCAGCGTAAGTAAGGTTTCGGTTCATGAGCGGGGCTCCGTGGTGCCGGTAGCGGTGGGGAGATTGTCGGTGCCGATCGCTTTTCGCAAGGCGGCAATGGCGGTGAGATATTCGGCGCGGGCGCTGACGAGCGCTCCCTGAGCCGCACGCAGATCTGCGTCGGCGGTAGTGACGTCAAGCAAGATCCCCTCTCCCGAGGTGTACCGAAGTTCGGCTAGCCGCAGAGCCTCAGTTTGAAGCTGGACGGTTTTGGTGGCGAATCCCATTTGACTCACCGCGTTTCGAACCCTGGTTATCGCGCTCTTGACGTCCAGGCCGATGCCTAGTCGAGTGCGATCTTGGGTTAGCCGGATTTGCACTTCATCCTCCTTCGCCGCGAGGATCCGGGCTCGGGTGAGTCCATTATCGAAGAGCGGGAAGCTAAGGTTCGCGGCCAGAGTCACCTGGTTTGGCTTGTTGAAAGCATTGGCATCGAAGGTGTAGGTGTAAAGCGCCTGCAGGTTGAGGGACGGGGTGAGTCCCCCGCGTTCCGTCAGCGTGAAAAACTCCTGGGCTCGAAGTTGGTTGGCCAGCTGCCGGAGCTCCGGGCGGTTTTCGATCGCTACGGCGAGGAGCCTTCCTTCTTCCAGCGCCATTTCTGGGGTCTCGAATCCGCGCATGGAAATCTCTTGCGGATCGAGTTCGACCGGAGTGTCCACGTCTCGCGACATCGTGTTGTTTAAAATCTGCTTCGCGAGGGCGAGCCCGTTTTCTGCTTCGGTCAATGCGGACGTCGCTCGCTGAACATCGGTCTCAAGGCGAAGAATATCGAACCGCGCGATGGCGCCTTGCACGAATAGCTTCTGGGCGTTTTCCATCCGCGCCGTGGTTGCCTGGAGAGCCTCGCGTTGAACCTCTACGTTCCACGCTGAGCGAAGAACACTGAAGTAAGCGGAGCGGATATCTAACTTGAGTTGCAGAGTCTCAACGTTGATCCCTTCGCTGGTTGCGTCCTCATTCGCCTTCGCGGCTTGCGCCGCTTTGCGCCCGACGCCACCGAGGTCAAGCGGGTAACTGAGAGCGAGAGAAGCTCGCTTGGCGTCCACTGAGGGGTCGCCGAAACCGGTCGGTCGAGCAGGTATGTATCGCTCGTACAGCCCTGAGCCATCGAGCCGAAAACCCAGTTGGGCTAGTGCCTGCTTCGATTGCTGCTGAGCTTTCCGAAGCCGGCTCTGAGCGATTTTGACGTTGAGGGAGTTCTCGAAGCCGATTCGCTCCGCCTCATCCAGAGTCAGAGTTTGCGCGAAGGCTCCCGTTGCCGCCAGCAGTCCCAAAAGAATAGTGTGGAGTTTCAAGCCTGTTCTTCCTTTTCGTGCAGGGCCATGATTTTCTTGTAGGCTGCTTCGTATTCGTCAATGATTTGCCGCATCCGGTCTAGACGCCCGATGGAGAGGCAACCGTGGACCGGTTCCCGCATCACCAGCAACTTATCCCCTGGTTTGATGTCCATTGCCGCTCGTGCCTCCGCAGGAATCACGATCTGGCCGCGCTCTCCTACTGTAACCGATCCGTAAAATAAGTCAGAA
Organism: Chthonomonas sp.; assembly: GCA_043754215.1. Lineage (GTDB taxonomy): Bacteria > Armatimonadota > Fimbriimonadia > Fimbriimonadales > Fimbriimonadaceae > JAFLBD01. The sequence goes on from JAYUVF010000064.1 coordinate 8,740, forward strand.
ATGTTCAATCGTGTGTTCCTGCAGGGAAGTATGACTTAACACACTTTTCATACGCAACCCCCTCCATGTCGTTTGCAACGCAACACATGAAAGAAATGATAGACGCCAGGCTCAAACGAAAAGAGCGCG
>JAYUVF010000065.1:0-12785 GCA_043754215.1 Chthonomonas sp.
CTTGTTCCTTGATGATCGTCTGCTTCATCACCACGCAAAACGCTTCGCCATTTGCATTCCGCACGACGTTGTCGCTGGCTACGGTCACGCCTTCAGGTAGGACGTTCTGCGAGGTGGTCGCAGTGGAATCGGCGGGCTTGTCCGTTGGGGTGGTTTCGGTGGGGGCGGAGGAGCATCCTGCAAGGAGAATTCCGGCGCATACGACGAAGATGGAGAGCATTTTCATAGCTTTCTTATTGTACGTTGCCAGATGGCTCGTCGTGATACACTGAATTCAGCTCAGATGGACAGTTTTCCCGAAGATCGTCACGAACTCACCGGCAGTCTCATTTCGATGGAATTTGGGCAGGGTGGGCGCATCGTCCAGCTCTGGGCCGCGGACCCATCATTGCCCGAAGAAGGGGAGGAATTTCAATTCATCCTCCCGCCGCTTCCCTTCGGCGAGGAAAACGCGGAAGACCTCTATCCCGGCACGATTATGATCGGCGCGCGCACAAGCCCCGACGAACCCTGGATCTTCGCCCGAAACTCCAACGCGCAAGGCCTATTCCCTTTTGATGAGGAGATTGGTTTTGATGGCACCGGGGTTTCCTTCGAATACGAATTGCCGCTGATCCCGGAGATTCAGGCGATCGGAAAGTTTTTTGAAGTCCCCGGCCCTTTCCCTCAAATTGTGTGGGAAGTCGAGATTCGGAATCGGGGCAAGATTTCGGTAGAAGTCGGCGAGTTGGGCTTTCCGCTCGCGCTGAATACTTTTTATGATGGCTTCGGCTGGAATGACGAGCAGCTCAAAAAGCTCTGGAATTCGCGGCTGTACGTGCACAAATATATCGGCGGCGCGGCTAGCTACGTTTACGCACAGCGAATGACCAGCGAGCCGCCGGGCCTGCTGATTTTCCCTGGCGATGACCGCGGTTGGGAGTTCTATGGCTCAGTTCAGTCCAGCCTCTCTACGCCTCACCAATGGGAGGGGATCCCGGTTGTGTACGCCTACAGCCGCGCGACAATCGAGCGCGAGGGCTGGCCAGGATGGTGGAACGAGCACACTTCGCTGATTCTCGAACCTGGCGATTCGCGCAAGTTTGAGCTACGATTCGTACCCGCTGATCGCGACCGGGTGGATGGCGTCATGGCGATCATGGCGGCGTGCAAGCGGCCCGCCATTCGGCTTCTTCCCGGTGCAGTAGCGCCAGTTGATGTGGGCATCGCCATCGAAGTTTCCGGCGCGGTACCTTCGCGTTGGTTCGTCAGCCGCGAGGCGGAGATTCAAACCGACGCAGACGACTCCGGCGGGTTTTGTTTCATCAAACCGAGAGAGCCAGGCCGGATCAGGGTTTCCTTTGAAGATAGTGCCGGGCGCTTGAGCCATTTGCACCTCATGTTCACCGAGCCCATTGACCAACTTATTCAGAAGCGAGCCAGCTACATCCTGAATCACCAACGCGTCGTAGACCACGACTCGCCGCTCCACCACGCGTTCGTGCTGACGAACTGCGTGAAGGACGAGCGCGTGACTGAGGGAGAGGAGTACGTGGGTGCGAGCGGGATTGAGTGCGCTTTCGCCGACGCCCTGTTTCTAGCCGAAAAGAACACGATCTACCCCGATCGTGCCGAGATCGCCGCCTTGGATGCCTTCATCCAAGATTTTCTGCTCGATGACCTTCAAAACCCGGGCGACATGAGCGTTGGTAGTGTGTTGGGGGAAGGTGGCGGAGTTGGTTCTTACGCGGGCCGACCGCTCACTTATCCATCGATTTTCAGCCTCTACCACGCCATGTACAGAATTGCCAACACCTACGGCGAAACGAAGCATAAGCCGGAGGAATACTTGCAACGATCTGCCGCCACGGCGATGGCAATGTTCAAGTTTGGTTGGCGGCATTACGTTCGCACCGTCGGGATATTGGGCTACGCGCGCATTTACGACATCATTGACGACCTAGAGGCGGCGGGGCTACAAGATTGGGTGGAAAAGCTAGAGCCTTTTATCACCGCCAAGGCGGAGGAGCTGGTGAAACTGCAGTACCCCTACGCAGGCGAGTCCGTCCTGGACACGGGCGGATTTGAGGAAGTTTTCGGCGCGGCCCTAGAGCTGAATGACGACGAACACCTTGAGCGTACGATGCGCTGTGCTTTCGCCGCCCGTTCGCTCGCGCCGAGTTGGTGGTGGTACGGCAGCGACAAGCGTAGCTGGGACGGCGCGGACTCCACCCCTCTGGAGGCATTACTCGATCGTGGGGAGGCTTGCCTAGCCCACACCACTATCCCCAACGCCCTGATTTTCTTCCAAGCTCTCGACAGAGACTATCTCGCACTGCCAGACGTGTACATGCGGCTCGCGTTCGGCGGCATGCTCGGCCCTTGGGCCCTCGTAAGAAACGATGGAGCAGCCAGCATGACCTACTGCCCCGACCTAAGCAGCAAACACTTCGGCTACAACGCCTTCACCGGTGCGAGCGGGCTGGGTTACTTCCATTACCTGCGAGGAGTAGGTGCCTACGTACTGCCTAGCGGTGAACTGGGCACGTACACCTTCGGCTGTCATTACGAGGCCGACGGCGGCATGCACAAGGTTCGTCCATGGGACGGAGTTGGGCGACGGGTCGTTCTGCGCCAGATCGGGGCGGAATTCGAGGTCTCGTTTGGTCGGATCATGGAAGTCGCGCTTGACCACCGAAAACGCAGTTTCACGATTCAAGTCCAGAATCCGAGCGACAAAGCAGTCGCGTGCCGCTTGCGGGTGAAAGGCATGTGGGGGAGTCAGCTCATGATCGCAGGCAAACTTTATGATGCGGTTGAGGGGGCGGTAGAGGCAAGTATTGTCATTCCCGCACTCCAATTGACGTCCATCGAAGGTAAGGTCATGTTATGAACGAAGCTCCTCAGTGGTGGTATGTGGTCTCTGGACTCTTTTTCGGTCTGGGGATCGTGTTCTACATCGCCCTGATTGTGCTCTTGGTGATCCTGCTTTCACTGGTCAAAAAGCTATCCGCACAAGTGCAGGACCTGATGAAAAAGATTGACGGAATCACCGTCAAGGTGGACAACCTGGTGGTGTCCGTAAGGACTGTAACCGACAAAGTGGGCGTCCAAGCAACGGGAGCAGCCACAAACATTCATGCACTGACGCGCGGGATTTCGGAGAAAGCGGATTACGTCTCCATGGCATTCATGGTCTTCGGCGCGGTGCGAGGCTTTCTGGACGGTCGCAAAGCCGTCAAGCGCTAATCTTTGATCGGTACCTTGCTAGCGTAAGCCTCAATCGCACGGCTCACGTTTGAGGCGCGCTTCGGCGGGAGCCCCGCCAAAAGCTCCGACGCTTTGGTGGTGTCCATCCCGGCCATTACCAGCGCCAGGTCGGAGTCACTCCAATCGGCGACGATCTTAATCAGTTGAGCGGGTTCCATGCCGTTCCACACCTCCGCGACCGCTGCGGCTCCCTTTACCGGGTCGTCCAAATGGGTTGGGCGGGGCTTCGGAGTGGGCTTGGGCTTTGCTTTGGGCCTCGGCTTGACCGACGCAACCTTGCTGTCCTTCCCTTCCCCGTACATCTTGTTCGCGCCCTCTCCGTACATTTTCGCCGCGCTTAACTTCGCCTTGGGGGTGATGCCGGGCACCTTCAGGAGGCCCGTTACTGCGGCACCGTAAAAGCCGCCACCCCCGAGCACCAATAGGACCGGTATCGCGATCAACAAACCTTTCTTACCGGGCATTTTGTGTTATCGCTCCTGCCAAAAGGCCGTATCGCTGTTGGACTTTAGCGACGTAGTTTTGAGTTTCGCGGAAAGGTGGAATGCCCCCGTACTTCGCTACGTTCCCCGGTCCTGCATTGTAAGCCGCCAGCGCGGTTGGCAAGTCACCAAACTTGTCCAGCATCTGCCGCAGATACTTAGCTCCGCCCCGCAGATTTTGCTCCGGGTCAAACGGGTCGGTCACACCAAGCGATCGTGCAGTGCCCGGCATCAGTTGAGTCAGCCCTTTCGCACCAACCGCAGATACCGCGTCGGGATTGAAGTTACTCTCCACGCTGACCAAAGCCTCAAGCAAGCTCGGTTCGACGCCTTCTTCAGTCGCGATTTTGGCGATCATCGGGCGGATGTCTCTCCCCGCCGTCGCGAGTGGAGTCAGCCCGCCCAGCATGGGCCGCAAGGGGGAAACCTCGCCGCCCCCCTTGCTGATCTCCCCCTGAAGCACAACACCGAAGTCGGCATTCGGAATGCCTCCGGGAACTCCCTCCGGCTGAAAAATTTGGCGAGGCGTTTTTCGCACGTTGAGCTGAGACGCCATGCGCTTCTCAATCTCGTTCATCCGTTGCAAAATTGCCTCCGGTCCCTTCAGTCCAACTTTCATGCTACTTTCTTCCTCATCGTCGCCCACTCATCAAGCTCGTTCTGTTCGAAACGGGCAACTTCTAGCAGGTGTTCTTGCAGTTGCCTTGCTCGCATCTTTTCGAGCGCCTCTGCTTCCTGGCGTCGCTCGATCCACACCTGCATCGCATGCTCTTCCTCTTGAAGTAGGATTTCGAGCGCAACTTGAAATTGCTGCTGCTGATTGTCTAGGTTATCGACCCAAGACTGCAGTGATAATCGCGAGGGCAGGTCGTCGGCCGGACCCCGCAGATTTTCCTTCCGAACTTGCTCAACTTCGCGAATTTGGTCGTCCATTTCGAACCGCCGCTGCTGAGCCTCGATGTACAAGTTTCGCGCCTGATCCCGCTGGTCTTGTCGGTACTTCAGGACGCTTTCCAATCGAAACTTGAACTTACGCATTTACAATCTCCTTCAAGCCGCTCACCGTATCCGTATAGGAATTACCGTCAGCCTTGTCTTGCCTCAAGAACGCATTCAGACCGTCCCACTTCATCAGCGCTTCGTCGCTGAGGGGCTTGCTTCCCGGCTTGTACGCCCCGATGCTGACTAGGTCTTCGATGTCCGAATACGCGGCCAGCAACTCTCGCAACTTCCCCGCCCCTCGAACGTGTTCTTCGTCGGTCACCATCGGCATGACGCGGCTTAGAGAATTCAGCACATCTATCGGCGGGTAGTGGCCCCGGCTCGTGAGTTTACGATTGAGCACGATGTGCCCGTCAAGAATCGACCGCGCCGCGTCGGCGATGGGCTCGTTGGTGTCGTCCCCATCCACGAGTACGGTGTAGATCGCGGTGATGGCGCCCTTCGGTCCGCAACCCGCTCGCTCCATCAGTCGCGGCAGACGAGCGAAGACGCTCGGCGTGTAGCCCTTGGTGCTGGGGGGTTCACCAACCGCCAGGCCAACTTCTCTCTGGGCCATTGCAAATCGAGTCACGGAGTCCATCATCAGCAGGACATTTAGCCCTTGGTCGCGGTAGTACTCAGCGATCGAGGTGGCCGTTAGAGCCGCCTTGATACGGACTAGCGCAGGCTCATCGGAGGTGGCGCATATTACAACGCTCTTGCTGAGTGCATCGCCCAAGTCGTACTCCATGAACTCCCGCACTTCACGGCCCCGCTCACCGACAAGGCAAATCACATTGACGTCAGCCGAGCAGTTGCGGGCAATCATTCCCAACAGAGTGCTCTTCCCCACTCCCGATCCGGCAAAGATGCCCATCCGCTGACCAATGCCCATCGTCAAGACACCGTCAATCGCCCGCACTCCAGTCTCGAAGGGGCTTTCAATCATCTGCCGCTCAAGAGCATTGGGAGCCATGCTCTCGATCGGATAGCGGAAGCTCGTCTCAAGCGACCCTTCGCCGTCCATCGGCTCGCCAAGTCCATTCAACACTCGTCCGAGCAGCGAGGGACCGACTGGCACACTGAGGCACCGACCAGCCGCACGAACCAAGCAACCAGACCGTACGCCCTCCATCTGACCCAGCGGCATCAAAAGCGTCCGGTGGTCTCGAAATCCAACGACCTCCGCAGGGAGCCATACGCCCGGTGAGGTCTCAATCCAGCACAGGTCACCGACGCGCGACGCCGGGCCATCGGATTCAATCACGAGACCCACGACTTGTGCGACGCAACCCATCGGCTGACGAACCGGATTGGTGCGCAATCGATTTGCCATCTCGGCAAAATTGGGCGAGCGCTCGGGGATAGAGATCATGGCTAAGCGGCCTCCCCATCCAACAAGGTGAGCGTAGTCTGAATCGTGGCGTCCACGACCCCGTGGTCTGACTCGACAATACAGCCACCTGTGATGGTGGGATCGTCAACGACCTCAATTTGTTGCAATCCGTTAAAGGCGTGGAGAATCTCGTCGCGGTGCTTCTGCACCAACGCTGAATCGAATGGGTTGAGGCGCACCTTCACGGATCGCGACTGAGAAACGTCTGAGATCGCCGCCCGAACAATGGAAACTACCGCCTCATGATTGAGCTGAAGCTCAGCTTGCAAAATGCGCTCCACGACGTCGGTGCCGACGGTGGTCAACTCAGTTTCCGCCTGCTGATAGAACTGCTCCGTCGCAGAACTGAGTCGTTGCATGGCTTGCTCTAGCTCGGACCGGAGGCCCGCGAGTTCCGCCTGCAACTCCATTTCGAATTGTTGAAAGGCTGCGACGCGTCCGAGTTCCAGCCCCTGGATTCTTCCTTCTTCCAGCCCCTCTACATGGCCTTCTGCAAAGCCGGCCGCCCTCGCCTCGGTGCGAAGCAATTCCGCCTCTTTCCTCAGTTCCTCCCGAGGGTCGTATTTGATGCGCCCGCGTGCGGCGTCGAGTTGCTCGCTCGGTACCGAATCAAACACCGAACCGCCAAGGGCCAATTCAGGGGACCGAATGATCCGCTTAAACAAGGACATCCTCCTCACCTCGGCCAATTTGGATTTCGCCGGCTTCTTCAAGCCTTCGGATCACGGCCACAAACTTTTGCTGAGCCTCTTCGACGACCCTCAGCTTGACCGGGCCCATGAACTCCATGTCCTCCTTGAGCATGTTCACCGCACGCTCGGACATATTCTTGTAGATCTTCTCTTGGACTTCCAGCGACACGCCCTTCAGCGCTGTTCCGAGGTCCTTAACGTCGATCTCTTTGAGCACGGCTTGGATCGCTCGGTCATCCAGCGTCACGATGTCCTCGAAGACAAACATCATGTTCTTGATCGTCTCGGCGAGTTCGGGGTTGGATTCACAAAGATTATCAATGATGAGTCGCTCGGTGGACCGATCAACCCGGTTCAACAGGTCAACCAGCATCTTGGGACCACCGGCCTTGGTCATTTCGGTGTTGATCAAGCTTGAAACCTTCTTCTCCAAAACCTGCTCTACGCGACGGATGACTTCTGGCGGGGTTTGCTCCATCATCGCGATCCGCTCGGCGACTTCGGCACGGAGTTCGGGGCTCAGTTTGCTCAGAATTGAGGCCGCTTGATTCATCGGCATATAGGCCAAGATCAGCGCGATGGTCTGAGGATGCTCGTCCTGGATAAAGCTCAACACCTGAGAAGGATCAGCGCGCTTCAAGAATTCGAACGGCACGACCTGCATCGCATTCATGATCTTGCGGAGCATCATCTCTGCCTTGTCATTGCCCAGAGCGGCTTCGAGCATCTTCTTCGCCTGGTCCATACCGCCCTCAGAGATGTACTCCTGGGCCGTTGCCATGTGGTGGAATTCGCTGATGATCTGCTCGCGCATCTCGGTTGTAACTTTTTCGAGCCGAGCGATCTCAAGCGCAAGCATTTCGATCTCTTCCTCGCTCAATTGACCGATCACCAGAGAGGCGGCTTCTGCCCCCAAAAGGGTGAGCATGATGGCCGCCTTGCGGCGTGAACCAACTTCAGTTGTAACCTTTCTCATCGTCGTTCCTCCAAAATCCAAGTCTTGATCAGCTTCGCCACGGCATCAGGTTTGTTCAATGCCATCTTGCGAATCTGTTCCAGCGGTACGTTCACCCGGTCGGGGATATCTTCAATCGGAATTTGAGCGTGCGAGGAAGCCGCCAGGGCATGGAGCGCCTGGGCGAGTTCCCCGCCTTCGATGGCGATCACCTGTTCTCCACGCTCGTTTTGAGTGAGATGACCGGAACCAGCCGGCATTGCCTGAAAAGCAGTAGCGGGCAGGGACATGGTGCCGCCACTTGGCAATGCCACGTCCACTTGGTCAAGCATCGAAAGGGCGGCTGGTCGGGGCGGGGCGGTTTTGCTGATGGACTTCATCACCAAGAATCCCACCACGAGCAAAGCCGCGATCGGCAAGAGACTGATCAGCTGCTGGTTTCGATCTCGCGCTGCTGCTGCGGCTGATGCGGTCTCGACTGCCGCGACGGTTTTCGTGTCGAAGGCGGTCGAAGTAACGCTGGCCTGGAACTTCTCCGGCTGCTGGGAGAGGGGGCCGAGGTAGCTCTGAACATAAGATTCGACCGGTGCGGCATCAGTGATGGCGGTGCTGTTGACGAGCACGCTCAAGGTCATGCCTTCCAGAACACCCGCGCTGCGCTGAATTGAACGCTGGGTCTCATTGATTTCGTAGACTTCGCTCTTGGTCGTGCCGGTGTAGTTCTTTTTTTCTTGTCCAGTCACATCGACGGGTGCCTGCACATTCGAAGCAGCGCCAGCTGCTCCTTCCATCCCGCTTACCCCCGCATCCCCCATTTTCTCAGAGGTTTCCTCCTTGGTAATCGGTTTCGCGCTTGGACCGCGCTCGATGCTTGTCTCGCTGATCTTGTCAAAGTTGAGGGTGAGCACCGGGATCGACACAATCGTGTTGCCCGGGCCAAATGCCGCGTCGAGCTTGCGTTGAAGGTCTTGCTCCCGGCGGCGAGCTTCCTCGATTTCTGCGGCGACCTTTCGATCTGCGCTGGCGGTCACTCCGGTCGCCTCCTGCCCATCGTAAAGGGTTTGTCCCCGCTCGTTAACCAGGCTGATGTTCTCGGCTCCAAGCCCGGCAACGCCGAACTGGACCAATCGCACAATCGCTTGCGCTTGGTCAGGGCCGAGGCGGCTGCCGCCATCTTCGGTCACGATAATGGAGGCACTCGCGGGCTTCGCTTCTCTAGCAAAGGGGGAGTTGTCGGAAAGTGTGAGGTGGACTCGAGCGCTGGCGATCCCGCTCATCAGTTGGATGGAGTTTGCGATTTCGCCCTCGATGGCGGCCTTGATTTTCTCCTTCTCGACTTCGGGCGAGATCATCGGGTTCATGACATCGAGCGCGCCGTATCCGAGGTTGCCGGAGCTTGGAAGCTTCTTTGCCACCGCCAAACGGGCACGGGCCTCATTCACCTTGTTGGAGGGGACCAGCACGTTGCCGTTGGCGTCGTATTCGGCGCTGATGCCAAGTTTGTTCAGCTCTTGGACGACCATTCCCTGGTCGGAAGGGTTTAACCCACCGAAAAGCAGGCTCATGTTGGGGCGACCGGCGAAAAACACCGCTCCCACCACCATCAGCGCGAGGAAGGCTCCGCCGAGTAGCCACATTGGCCGCTGGCTCTTCTCAAGCCCCAGCCACCAATCTTTTAATCGTTCAACAAGTGATCCCATTTAGCGCATCAATCCTTTGATGTCGCCGGTTCATTAGATTTGCGTCCTCATCACTTCTTGGTAGGCTTCAAGTACCTTGTTGCGCACCTGCATGGTGAGCTGCATCGCGATACTTGCGCGTTCCATTGTGATCATGAGGTCGTCTACATCCACCGGCTGACCCGCCATGAGAGCGCTTTGCTTTTCGCGGCTTTCTAGCTGCGAAGCATTCACGTCCTTCAGGGCGTCCGTCAGTAACTCTCCAAAGTCTCCGCCCGCCCCTTTCGTCTCGTTTTTCGAAAGGTGCTCTTGAAGCTTTAGATTTGCCGTTGCATTGTCGATGCGCATGGTTGTAGTCGCTGGTCGTTCGTCGTTCGTCGTTCGTCGTTCGCCGCTACCGACGAGCGACTAGCGACGACCGACTAGCTAAGCCCCCTTCCCAATCCCCAAAGCAGCATTCATCATCTGCTTGGCGGTGTTGAAGGCAGCGAGGTTGGCTTCGTAGGCTCGGCTGGCGCCGATCATGTCCACCATCTCGTACACGGGGTTGATATTGGTATAGGTCACCCAGCCGTTGATGGCGTTCGGGTTTCCTGGGTCGTATTCTCGTCGAAGCGGTGAGCGGTCCGGTTGGATCTCCGCGATCTCCACGCCGTCTTCGTTGGCGCGGAGCACCACGCTCTGGCGGCGGATTTCGGGCTGACCGGGGGTCTGCACGGTGTTCGCGTTCGCGATGTTTCCGCTGATGATGTCCATCCGGAATCGCTCTGCGGTCATGCCGCTAGAGCTCACTCGCATTGAGCTACCGATGTTCATTTAAGTTTATTGTCCCCCCCGAATGACATTGCGCAAGCCGCTGAAATAGCGGGTGGTCATGTCCGTCATGAGGCGGTAGCGGAATTCGGTTTCGGCCATCGCGGCGACTTCGCTTTCGAGGTCAACGCTGTTGCCGTCTCGGCGAATCGATCCGGTCGAGACCTTGATCTCGCTGTCCGGATGAAGCCGATTTCCCTTGAGTTTGCCTTCGGCGGTTTCCAGCGCGATGCCGAAATCAATGTCGCGGCGCTTGTATCCGGGCGTGTTGACATTGGCCATGTTCTGCGACACCAAAGAGTGCCGCAAGCTAGCCTGCTTCATTGACCGGTTCAAGTTACCGAGGTGCGGTCCAAATAATCCTTCTAATATCTGCACGGGCGTATCTCCGTCCGCGCGTCCTTGCGTTGAGACTCACCAATCCGTGGTTCGTCAAGCCAGCATTAATAGCTGGGCTCAATTGGAGATATCGGCGAGCGCCGGGATTTCTTTAGGGCGTTCTGGGCCTTTTTGAGAGTCCGCGGCCTTACCCGCGCTTTGTTTTGTGCCGGGGTACCGGTTCCCTCTTTGCCGCGACTTTGTCTTGCAATGCGCGTATCTACCGGCTCGTCGTCTTTGTGTGCCGCTCCCCTGTATGAACGAAAAAGCGTTCGCGCTTTTCTCCCCGATACGTTATAGTTATCGAATGAGAGGGAGATTTTTTTGTTTCGTCGCGACGAGTTTGGGCGCAACCACCACCGCCTGGGCATCCTTCGACCTCCTGTTGGTCGCAGATTCCTCGCAAAACTGCATCCATCGCTACGACGGCGACACCGGCGTCTATCTGGGTCAGTTTGGTCAGCAGTATCTTCAAGGCGTGATCGCCACTACCATTGACTCCGTCACCAGCACGCTGTGGGTAGCGACGAGCACCGGACTGTATGAATTCAACTACAACACCGGCGCGCTCCTCACCCTCAACCAGGCGTTATTCAACTTTGGCGAAGTGGAGTCCACCCCCGCTGGCGGACTCATTCGAACCTTCAGCGGTGCGAGCACCGTCGGAGCCAGCCACATCCCCAACCCCCGTAGCAGCAGCAATGCCACAGCCCTCTTCAGCGGAACCGAGACCTACACCGCCGTGGGCGTAGACAGCACGGGCGATGCTTATGCGGTCGGGCGCACCTTCGGCACCATGGTCCGGTGGAACCAACTGACCAACGCGACCGAAACGGCCCTGTCCTCGACGTCCCTGGTGGGATCGAGAGGCGGCGATATCCGCGCAAATCAGCTCCTGGTGATGAGCGATGACGGATTATTGGATTGGGTCAACACTCAAACTAACGGCATTTCCATAGGCAACTCAGCTGGCTCCATCTCTGCGGGCCAGGATGCCGCCTGGGGTCATAACAACACCGCTTGGGGCCTGGGGACCAACGCAGGCGGGGCGGCCGTCGCGCAGCTTTATGCGCAAGGAACCAACGGAAATGGCTCCTTCAACGCAGCCGGGTCAGGCCTCGTTCTCTCTCAGGTCACCACGCCCAAGTCCATCTCGGTCGTTTTGGCGCCCGAGCCCGGCACCTGGGCGGCCCTGAGCGCGGGGGCGCTTCTCTTGCGGCGACGAAGGCGCAAACCCAGCGCAAGCTAACGTCCAGCACCCTCGTTGGAAATCCCAACGCCCCTCTTGAAAGTCTGAATGCCGGTATTGGATTTGCCAAGATCGATATTGGAACTTCCAAGATCGGTATTGGATTTTCCAAGATCGGTACTGGAAGAAATTTTTACGGCAAGATTTTTTCCAATACCGTTGTTGGAATTTTCTTTTGATCCATGGAACAACCCTTTTGACCCGAGGAAACAAACCATGACTCAAAAATTTAAGTTCGTCATTCCTGGCTCCGATGCCGGGGCCAACGCCAAGTTCACCCAATTTCGCACGGGCTTCGCCGCCAATTTCGGGGCTCTTAATTTCGACGCTTCCGCACTAGACGAGGTGATCGCAGCGCAAACTGATTTCAACACGGCCCTGCTGGCCGCCGAGAACGCGAAAACCGTGGCCGCCAACGCGGTGACGACCAAAGACAACGCCCGCCGAAGCTCGACCACCGAGATTCGCCTTTGGGCGCAGCGCGTCATCAACAACACGGAGGCCACACCCGCGATCCTCGCTTCGATGGGCATCGTGCCCGTGTCCGCGCCGAGTAGCGTGCTGAATCCGCCGACTGAACTCAGCGCGGCACCCAACGCCGATGGGACCTGTCTCTTACGATACAAGTCGAACGGCAACCGAAGCGGCACCACCTATGTGCTCGAACAAAGCGTGAACGGCGCACCGTGGGCCTGGCTGGGTAGCACCACCAAGCTGCGCTTTGAAGACGGCGGCGCGCTTCCGGGCGTTCCCAAACTCTACCGAGTGCGCGCCCAGCGCGGCGACGTCACCACCGCCCCGTCCGCCCAAGCCTCCATCTACGGCGGCGAAGGGTTGGTCGAGCTGAGCCTAGCGGCCTAAGCGTTCCCAATCATCGGAGGAAAAGTGCCCCATCGCCCCCGGCGATGGGG
>JAYUVF010000066.1:0-2762 GCA_043754215.1 Chthonomonas sp.
CCTGCTCGTGCGACAAGATGCCGTGCTTCATAACCGATGACACATTCGCGATCGGCATGATGCACTGAAACTCCTTGACGCGAGCGTCCACGATCAGGCGGTCGCTTTGACGAACCGTTTGCCGTCCATTATTCGCAACTCTCCGGAGCTGGGCATGGAAGTCGCCCCTCTAGCACTACGTCTCGGTAGTTCGGATCGCTGCGCTCAGCGCCGGGCCAGCCGGTCGCGATGTCGGGGCCGCGCAACACGGCGTAGCCGAGTGTTTCGAGCCGGGCGAGGGGAGCTTTTTCGACGATGGACTCACTTAAGCTCATCGGACAACTTTAATCACGCCGTCGACAAACTGGAACTTACGATTCCCATGAATATTCAAGTAATGGACCAGTCCGGGTCCAAATATTCCGGGGCGAGTGCCGGTGAACCCCCAACCTCCGCGAAGTTCGCTGGTTTCGTTGTAAGCGGCGACCAACTCATCAATTTGCCTCGTAGTGAGCTTTTCTATCCCGGGTAGAGCTTTCGCTAGGGTGTTTGCGCTGTCCCAATTTGGGCATTGCCGGAGCGCATGAATATATGCGCTCAAAACTCGGTCGTGCCGAATCAGAACCCTTGCTATGTTCGCTGCGGCGTTTTGCCATTCGCTGGACACCGCCTGAAACTTGCCTATGAATCCATACGGATCTTGCCCAAGTCGAACCGTAAGTAACGGGACGCCGCGAGCGAGTGCGTACCCAACTTCCTGATCTGTCCACTCGCTATCGTGAAAATCTTGGGTCATTAAAGCAACGAAACCATCCATGCTAGCAAGCGCATTCTCGATTTCATCTTGCCACGCCTTGGTGGGATGGATGTCCTCGTGTGCCACGAAGGCTGAGAAGCCGAACAATGCGAGGCGCTCCTTCAATTCCGCAGTTTCCCGCTTTGCCGATACCTTATGGCTCAGAAAGAGTCGGAAACCATCACCGGCCCAAATCCGTTTGATTGACTCGTTAGAAACGTTGCGCTTACCGGCGAGCAATAGCTCGGAGTCTTGTCGCCAGTCTGCGCCTTCGGGAATGTCCATCTCGACGAACACTTCCTCGATGAATTCGTCCCTGACGTTATGAAGCTTATTAATATCCTCCCTAATTTCTGTCCGCACTTCGTCTTTTTGTTTGGCAGAACGCAGAAAGATTGACACAGGGACAATCAAATACAACGCATGACCCCATACGCCGCCGTTCCAACTGTCATAGCTCCACTCTTCGTGGACTCGTATGTGCGCGTTGACGATGATTTCCCGAAGATGCCGCCTTCCATCCTGCTCATAAAGCTTCGACAACGCGGCCAGGTAGCGCTCTACGTTGGCGGTAAGCTCGAATACTTTTCCACCCTTACTCACATTACGGCGACCGAAATTAGCTCTGCGGCGTTCACGCGGACCTCGCCGGAAATGAGCTTCGGTAGAAGCGAGTTGCGTACGGCGGCCAGAGCACGGGTTTCTTCGTTCCCGCAATTCACCCGACGCGAAAGTCCGCTTGTGAGGCACTCAAACTGCTCCAAGAGCCGAGCAGGCGGAAGCAGTTGGTCACTCATGTACGCAAGGTTTCGATTCAGCCCCGGCACCGCCGAATCTGCCCCGAGCGAGGCAAGATCATGGGTTCGGAGGACGTGAAACAGAAATTCAAGGCTCCGGCAATTCGACTTAGGCACGACGTAGAACGTAGTGTCAATGGGGAAAAAGTCGGTTGGAACCCATGTTGCGATCCCGGGATTACCCTTTCTACCAACGACGATTCCCGGACCAGTCACAAGTCGTTGGTCGTGCCAACCAACCTGACCGTTTGAGCCATAGACCGGCACGTTGCCATCCCGTCGGTCCTCAGCTTTGAGCGCCTTTCCGTAAGCCAGTTTCAGCAGGTCACCGAGTTTCTTCACCTCCCACCCCTTCGGAATCTCTCCCCGTTCCGAGTCCTCGAAGGAATCCGGGAACGGGTCGGCGAGGGGCTTGGGCAGGCCTGGGAAAGCCTGTCCTGAGCTTGCCAAAGGACGGCCTTCGGCCCCTTCGACTTTGCTCAGGGTATGCTTGGCGCGGACGGGGTCGAAGTCCACGAACCACGACTTGAAGAGCGCCCGCGCCATCGCCTCCAGCGTCTGGTTCATCCGCCGGTTCAACTCGATCTTGTCGTCCAGCGTGCCGAGGATGTGGGCGATGGCTTCAAGTTCTTCAGCTGGCGGAATGGGAATCGTCAGCGCGCTGATGCTCTTTAGGCTAATCGTTTTCTGAGTCGAACCAACAGCTACCTGCTCGATCTGCCACCGGGCGTGGGTGGACTGAAGAAACAGATGCAGAAATCGCCCGTTGATTCGAGGCGAGAGAAGCGCTGTGTTTTGCCCGAGGCAGAACGGGATATCCGTATTCGCAAAGCTGGCGTTGCCATATGAGCCGACCCGGCTGAAAACAATGTCACCTCGTTTGGGTGCATACCGCCGGGTAAATTCTTGAAACACATCTTCGGTCACGCGGAGTGTCTTCGATACATCGAGAAATCCACCTCGCACATCCGTAACTCGAACCATTGGACGGCCAGTTTCTGTGTAGGTCGGCGTCTTGTGCAATGAATCGATAACTGTTGCCACTTCATCGAGCCGACAGACTTGCCATGACGCAGGAAAGGGCTGGGTGAACTCACCCACCATACCCAAGCTCCTTCAGGTCAGCGGCGATCGGGGCGTCCAGCTTCGCGGCTTCGGCCTGCTGCTCGCGCAGCGTCGCAGTGAGCCGC
>JAYUVF010000067.1:0-16030 GCA_043754215.1 Chthonomonas sp.
TGGCGTGGTCGAAGCCAACGTGCAACCCAAGGGCGAAACCGGTTTTATCGTGGAAGTTCCTGGCTTCACCGATATCAAAACCGCCCAGAAAGTGCTCGGTTCCACCGCGAAGCTTTACGCTTACCACGCGACGAACGTCGACACCAACCAGCGCAACTTCCGTGAGTACGAAGACACCGGCACCGAGACAAGCCCGAACGGCGAGCCTTATGTGACCTTCGTCCGCAAGACGGACAAGAAGACGATCAAACCCGGCGACCCCGAATACGCCCAAATGATCGCCGGATGGACGAGCATCCTGGAAGGAGCCGATCTCGCCCGAGCGCAAATTCAGGTGTTACAAAACGGCAACACCCAGCCCGAGTTCTTCTTCAGCGCTGATGGCGCGAAGAAGATGGAAACCTGGTCACGCGGTGTCGCTGGCCTCGAAGAGCAACTTGCCTTCGTCCTGGACGGACGCGTCATTTCCATCGCCCCCCTCTCGCGAGAGGTGGCCTATCTAAGCGATCAGGCAGTGATCAACGGACAGTTCGAACCCACTTACGTTCGAAGCCTAGTCTCGTTGCTAAACTCCGGTGCTCTCCCCGTCGATCTTGAGCAGACGAGCTCCATGACCGTGGACCCCACCATCGGCAAGCAAGCCTTGAACCAGATGGTCGTCGCTGGTGCCTACAGTTTCGGCTTCATCACTCTGTTCCTGTTGGTTTACTACCTGTTCCCGGGCGCCGTTGCGCTCATTGCGCTTCTGCTCTACGTCTTGTTCACACTCACCGTGCTCAAGATGATCAACGCGACCTTCTCGCTCGCATCGATCGCCGGTTTCATCCTGTCGGTTGGTATGGCGGTGGACGCGAACATCCTCGTGTTTGAGCGGATGAAGGAAGAGATGAAGGACGGGCGTAGCCTGCTGACCAGCGTGGAGCTGGGCTTCAAGCGAGCATTCCCCGCGATTCTCGACTCGAACATGTGTACGATTTTGACCTCGCTGGTCCTCACGTTCCTCGGAACCGGGCCGGTGAAGGGCTTCGCCACCACCCTCATCGTGGGTGTGGCGATCTCGTTGTTCACTGCCGTGATCATCACACGGTCCCTGCTCGTGTTCCTCGTCACCGTCGGTCCTGGAAACAACCCGAAGCTGTACGGCCTCGGCCGCAACTGGTTCGGTGAGAAGTTTGAAGAAACCGCCGACTCGGCGCCTCTGCAAATTATCAAGCGCACCAAGCTGTGGATGCTCATCTCCTTGGCGACCATCGTCGTTGGTATCCCGTTCTTTATGATGGGGGGCCTCAAGCAGAACGTCGAGTTCACTGGTGGCGCCGAAGCCGTCTTCCAGATGGACAAATCGGCCACGATTACAGCTGAGCAAGTAGCCAAAAATCTAGAGGCCGGTGGCTTCCCGGGCAGCATCGTCAAATACGGCACCACGTCCGACGGGATGCGGCAAATTTACGCGACCATTCCATCGCCACCAGGCACGGTTGCAACGAGTGACCTAAGAGCTCGAATTGGCACGGCATCAGGCGTTGGTAAGGAGCCCTCCAGCTTCACCACTATCGGCCCCTCCGTCGCCGACGCAACCAAGCAAACCGCGATTCAGGGTGTCCTCGTCAGCTCCGCGCTGATCGTGCTCTACCTTGCCTTCCGGTTCGGCATATCGCTCGGTGGCTTCAAGAATGGGCTTAAATTCGGCCTCTCTGCGATTGGTGCGCTGATCCACGACATCTTGGTCGTGGTCGGCCTTGCGGCCATGGTCGGTTACTTGTTCCACTGGGAGATCAGCGCGCTGTCCATCACCGCGATGCTCACCGTGATTGGATTCTCGGTCCACGACACCATCGTCATCTTCGACCGAATCCGCGAAAACCTCAAGCGCCCCATTCCAGGGGAGTCGTTCGAGAATCTGTGCAACCGGTCCATTACTCGGTCCGTGGCCCGTTCGCTGAACACGTCTATGACCGTCATCGTGACGCTCATCATCTTGCTCGTGATCGGCACGCCCACGCCGGACCTTAAGTTCTTCTGCGCCGCGATGCTGTTCGGAATCGTGTCTGGAACCTACAGTTCCATCTTCAACGCAACCCCAATCCTCTGGCTTTGGGACAAGGCGGTGATCAAGCGCAAGGGGCCCGAGCACTCCCTCATCGCTGAGGCCCTCCAGGATCAGGCTCGGATCCGAGCCAATCAGTCCGCCATGGTGGCCGAAGGCGGCCCTGCCCAATCCTACGGCACCGTTAAGCGCCGCAACCGCGTTAAGGACATCGGTAAAGAAGAACTCGACGACGAGGGTCGACCCAAGTAAACAAAAAAGCCCTCCTCAAAACTGAGGAGGGCTTTTTTTATTTCTGGCTCAGTTGGTCTTGAACATCCTTCGGATGATCCGTGATAATGAAGTTCACGCCAAGCTTGTTTAGGCGATCCACCTCAACCCCCGGCGGAACCGTCCACACAAAGATCGGAATTTTTCGACTCTTCGCCGCTGCCACCAGCTCGGGAGAGCAGTTCCGGTACTGAACGCCAAACGCATCCACTTTGTAGCTGTCAACGACCGTCCAAAACGTTTCCAGGTTTGGCTTCGCCGCCGAGAGCCACACCGTGTACTGCTTGCCATCGAGCTCCTTCACCTTCTGGACCCGCTCCCCTGCAAATGAGAACACGATGGTCTCCTTGGTTAGCTTCTGATCTTTCAAATGTCGGACCAGCTTCTCCTCGATCCCAGCCCCGTCTTTGATCTCGATCACCAAGTTCATCCTGGATTTCGTCAAAGCGGTGAGATCGCTCAGGTGAGGAATGCCCGCCTCCTTCATCACGCTCCACAGCGTCGCATCCACTCGTCCCTCCAGGTCCGTCGTCCGGTTCAGAGTAGGGTCGTGCATGACCACCATCTCTCCGTCTTGGCTGAGATGAATATCCGTCTCGCCGATTCTTGACCCGAGCGACATCGCGTGCGAGTACGCTTCGAGCGTATTCTCGGGCTTGTAGGCTGCGCCTCCGCGATGGGCGACCACAATCGGAGCTGACCAAGACTCCCTGATCAAATCGGCAGTCTGAATGCTCTGCGGCATGGCGTTGAGAACGAGTAACGGCAATATCACGCACTCATCTTAGGCCTGCAAATGCAAAGATGAGGTTAAGACGCTACAAAATCGAGTCAATAAAGTGCCGACTCTTGGGGTCCAGCAAGTCGAGGTCCGGGATCTCAAAGCGATTGGCGTCGATGTCCACCAGCAGCAAATGCCGCTCGCCCATCCACTGCGCGTTCTCTTGCAGACTCTGCACCACGAAATCGCGCTCCCCGCGCTCCGTGACCACCGTCCAATACGTCGCGCCAAATTCAACCTTCGCACTGAGAATCTTGTGGACCGTGCTCGTGAGATACCGACGCGAAAGCTCCAAATCGATAACCTCTCGATTCTCCGGCCCCAGCTCGTCAAGACTCGGCAACAAAAACACCTCCTCGCCCTTGGAGTTCATGAGCCCAAGAAACGACTTGGCATGCGAAAGCGGCGCCGCCCATCGCGGCTCGACCTGAACAAAGCTGTACTCGTCGTTCACCGTCATTCGCATCACATCACGCGGCTGGTGGAAGAATTTGATGTTAGTTGGGGTTGGGGTAGTCATCGGTGTTGTCGTTGAGGGATGGGGAGGGAAGTGGAGGGAAATGGAGGGAGGTGAGGCGAACCTGGTGAAACCAGCGGATAGGGAGCTCCATCAATGTCCCTCCCCATCCCACGATATCCCTCAACGTCCCTCCGGCTTTAGCCCTTAGCCACCGCCTCCGCCTGCGCCAAATCAAATCCAATAATCTCCTGAATCTCCGACTGGGTCTTTACGAGGCCGTGGAAGACGCCCTTCTTCTCCATCAGTTCCTCGTGGGTGCCGACTTCGACGATCTTGCCCCGCTCTAGCACCACCAGTCGATCAGCGTTGCGGAGCGTAGATAGCCGGTGCGCAATCGCAAACGTGGTCCGACCGGCAACCAGTCGGCCAATGGCCTCTTGAATCTGCTTCTCAGTTTCCACGTCCACGCTACTCGTCGCCTCGTCCAGGATCAAAATGCGAGGGTCGTGCAGAATCGCTCGAGCGATCGACACCCGCTGCCTCTCTCCGCCGCTCAACTTCGCCCCTCGCTCACCCACCATCTGGTCGTAACCGTCCGGCTTCATCATGATGAAGTTGTGTGCGTTGGCCGCCCGAGCCGCTTCGATAATTTCGAGCATGTCCGCCCCCGGCTTGCCGTAGGCGATGTTCTCGGCGATCGTGCCGTTGAACAAAAACGGCTCCTGCAGCACGATGCCGATCTGCCGCCGCAAGCACTGCAGCTCCATTTCCCGATAGTCGATGCCGTCGATCTTGATCGAACCCGAGTCCGGCTCATAAAACCGCGCGATCAAGTTGATCGTTGTCGACTTGCCGGCACCCGACTTGCCCACCAGTCCGATCATCTCGCCCGGCTTCGCCGTGAAGTTGATGTCCTTCAGAACCGGATTCGACTTATCGTAGCCAAATCGCACATTCTCGAAGGTCACCTCGCCCACGATGTCGACCTTCTGCCCATCGTCATGGCGATAAGATTCCTTCTCCATGTCGATGACCTCGAAGATTCGATCCGCGCCCGCCATCGCCCGACTGAACCAGTTATTGATCGCCGCGAACCATTGGATCGGCCCGTAGACGAGCGCCAAGTAAGCGTGGATTCTGTAGAACTCGCCCAAAGTCAGCTCGCGCCGAACCACCATCGCCCCACCAACCAGCCAGCAAATGATCGTCCCCAAAGACGACAGGAAGATCATGCCGCCGAAGATCGTAAACCATCTCGCGTCGGCGCTTACACCAGCCTCGCGCAACTCGACATTGCGCTTGGTGAACTTGGCAAACTCGCTATCTTCGTTCGCAAACGCCTTCACTACGCGGATGCCGTTCAGGCTCTCGTTAAGGTGAATGTAGAACCGCGCCCACTTCTGCCCGACCTTGTAAAACATCTGCGCCATCGGTCGCCAAAAGCGGATCGCGATCGTGATGATGATGGGGATTGGAGCGAGGATGCATAGTGCCAAGAACCAGTTGGTCCAGAACAGAAACGCGCTCACGCCGAGCAGCATTAAACCGTTAAGCAAGAAGTAGGGAATACCTTCGACCAAGAAGTTCCACACCCGGTCGGTGTCTGTAGTCACACGCGAAGTGATCGCCCCGACCTGCTTCTTATCGAAGTAAGTGAGTTGCAAAAACTCAATCGCGCGGTAAACGGTAGACCGCAAATCCGCCGCAATATGTCCGGCCAGCTTCGCCACAATCCGGTCACGCGTGATGCTCACGCACGAGGCACAAATCGCGATGATCACCCAACCGCCGACCATTTGGTAAAGGAGGTGGATGTCCTTGTGCTTCTGCATGACCTCGTCGATCAGCTTGCCCTGGATGATCGGCGGCAACAAGTTAAGGGTTGTGGTCAAAAAAGCGAGTCCTGCCAGCGTTAGCGCCCAGACCTTGTAGGGAACCATGAACTGCGCGATGCGCCATAGGGTCTTGCCGCGATCAACGCAGGCCGGACAAACGCCGTCAATCTCCGGCAACAGCCGCTTACACTTCTCGCAGTGCGTCCTCTGCGGCTTTAGACTGATCAGCAGCTCTTCGCCCTTTGAAAGCTGCTCAATGCCACGGGCGGCCTCGCTAAACCGTGCCGCGATCGTATGCGTGTAGCTGATCAAAGCCAGCTTCTCGCCCTTCTTGGTGGTGATCTCCAAGCGTCCGCCGCCGACCACCGGCTCATTCCTAGCGTTATGGATATCTGAGATCGGCACGGTGGCGCTCAGCGCCCCGTTGAGCTCAAGCACGCGCACGTTCTCGGCATCGACTTCAAGCACGCGCTGCCCGTAGTCGCCGTTCTCCAGAAGATCGGCGACAAGACGGATCAGCGCGCCGGTACTGTTAGGCTCGCTTTCTTTGGGGGATATGGGTTGGGATTTCATGAATCAAAAGCTCGCAAAGGCGCGACAGAGGGCCAATGCCCGAAGACGTGTCAGATTCACCAGCGTGGCCGAAGCGAGACTCCGCCAAGAGTGTTTTGTGGCTCGGCAAGCTGGAGAAGAAAAAGGGTGAGGAACCGACGGCAGTGCGCGCAAATCGGTTCGGGCGGAGTCAATAAATCATAACCCCCTTAGGATAACCCACCCGTTCTGGGAATGTCAACCTCAGCGGCGCAGGCCCTAGGCCATCACTTCGTCCACAAACCGCATGTAGGCCTCTGCGCCCTTCGAATCGGGGAATAGGGACACCGCCGGAGTTCCGAAGCCCGGAGCCTCGCTGAGCCGGACATTCCGCGGAATGGCAATCTTGCTCACCTTCTCTCCGAAGAACGAAGTGACTTCATCCGCGACCTGCTGAGTGAGTTTGTTGCGCGGATCGTACATCGTCAACAGCACCTTGGCGATCTGAAGCCGCGGGTTGATGCGCCGCCGAACCACATCAATCGTCTTCATCAATTGGCTCAGCCCCTCAAGCGCATAAAACTCGCATTGCATCGGAACCAGAACCGCGTCGCTCGCCGCCAAGATATTGATTGTCAGAATGCCCAAGGAAGGCGGCGCATCGATCACGATCCAGTCGTACTGACCCTCCACCGACTCCAGCGCGTCGCGAAGAATCAGCTCTTTGCCGACCGCATTCAACAGCACCGGCTCGGCCCCCGCCAAGTCCAGCGTCGCGGGAATGAGGTGCAAATTCTCTTGAACCGCCAAAATCGCCGCCTGCGGAATGAGCGCCCCATCCGGAGCATCGATGAACCTCTGAAACACATCGAGCAGCGTTGTCTTGATCTGAGACTTATCCACCCCGAGTCCGCTTGTGGCGTTCCCCTGAGGATCCGCGTCAATCAGCAGTACCTTCAGGCCGCGCGCAGCCAGCCCAGCGGCAAGATTGACCGCCGTCGTGGTCTTACCCACGCCCCCTTTCTGATTAACGACCCCCCAAGTTGGCACTAGACCCCCATTATGGCGCGGGTTCAATCCGCCAGTCGCTCGCGTGGCGGTCATGCCAGTTCCGCACGTCATCCTGCTCCCGACTCCCCAGCAGCGCTTCAAAATCTAGCTCCGCTACGGCAAATCCAGGTTCATTGAGTTCCGTCTCCGCTAACACCGCCCGGGCGGGGAAGGGCAGCACACTGGGGCAGAGCACCGCGCTGGAGCCGTACGTCTTCGGAACCGGCTCGCGGCCGAGGGCCCCCAAAAGGGAGGCGTGAATCACGTACACCTGATTCTCGATCGCGCGGGCGTTCGCGCACCACCGAACCCGCTGAAACCCACGCTGAGTTTCGGTGTAGGCCGGGACATTGATCAGAAGAGCGCCCGCTTCCGCCAGCGACCGTCCGGCCTCCGGGAACTCCGAGTCATAGCAGATGAGCGTGGCGCAATCCACCTGGTAGTGCGACAGCGTAAGTCCCTGATATCCCTCGACGAGCCATTCCACCGACTCAAATTGGGTCATCACGTTCTTTCGCTGAACCGTGATTCTCCCCTCGGCGAAGTGCATGCTCACGTTGTAGATCAGACCATCGCAGCTGGCAAAGTGAGAGCCCGCTACCAGTGACAACTCCGTGCGTTCGGCGTTCGAAACGGCCCGTTGAACAAACTCCTCTTCGAACTCGGCGAGCCTTGCGATGAGTTCTTGACCCCGTAGATCCGGAAACAACCCCGCCATTTCCAAGATGATGGACTCAGGCAGAACGAGATGCTGAACTCCCAGCGCATGAGCTTCTTCGCACACCTGCTCCAACTTCGCCCAAAACTGACTCTCGCTCTTGAGATGCTCAACCTCCCAGGAATATGCGGCAACTATCATTCGTTTGACTGCCACAGGAAGTAGGCGATGCCGTCTTGGTCAATGAAAGTGCAAGAACGGGTGGAGTCTGCGTCGCCAGAGATATCGCCGACCGTCGCCCCGGCTTCGCGAAGCATCTCGACGTCCGCATCCAAATCATCGGACTCAAAGGAAAGTCTGGGTGGCAGGTAATGCTCCGATTCTTCCTCCCAAGCCGAACGCAACAGCATTCCGACCTTGTGCCCGGTTACCGGGTCCAAGAACAGCGCCCAGCCCCAATCCTGCCGGTTTTGAAGGACCAACCCAGTGCGCTCCATGAACTGGATGCCCCGGTCAAGGTCCTCGACAAACAGAAGCGTCTCGCTAATCTTCATCCAGCTATCTGACTGATGACTTCGACCTTGTACTCATTGGTACTGGCCTTGCCGCCCAGGTCAATGGTGAGGCACTTGCCGTCGCTACAAACGCGCATCACCGACGCCGAAATCTTATCCGCGATGTCATGGTGCCCCAAATGCCGAAGCATCATCACCGAACTTAGTAGCAGCGCCGTCGGATTCGCCACACCCTTCCCGGCGATGTCCGGCGCAGAACCGTGCACCGCTTCAAACACCGCACAATCCACCCCAATATTCGCACCCGGAGCCAGCCCTAATCCACCCACGAGACCCGCGCAGAGGTCACTGATGATGTCTCCGTAAAGGTTTTCCGTCACCAGGACGTCAAATTGCTCCGGCCTCGTCACAAGCTGCATACAGCAGTTGTCCACGATAATGTCGTCGCACTTGATCTCAGGAAACTCCTTCGCCACCTCGTAAAAGGTATCCAGGAACAGCCCGTCGGCTAGCTTCATGATATTGGCTTTGTGCACGGCGGTAGCCCGCTTCCGGCCCTGCTCCACCGCCATTTTCAGGCCGTAGCGGCACAGCCGCTCGCTCCCTTGGCGAGTGATCACCTTGATCGCCAGCGCCGTATCTGGCTGCGGCATGAACTCCACGCCCGCATAGAGATCCTCGGTGTTCTCACGAACGATGATTAAATCAAGATTTCGGTCTCCAAAAACCGTCTTCACTCCCGGTAACACTCGCGCTGGTCGGACATTGGCAAACAGATCGAGCGCCTTGCGGAGCGTGACGTTGGCGCTGGTGTGACCGCCGCCCGTCGGCGTGGTGGTCGGCCCCTTGAGCGCGACACCGATTTCGCGTATCCCATCGATGGTGGCCTGAGGCACCGGGGGAAGTCCCTTCTCGACGCATCCCAGTCCGGCCTCAAAATACACCCACTCTGCTTCTAGTCCGGCAGCCTCCAAAATTGCGATAGTGACGTCCGTAATTTCGGGTCCGATGCCGTCTCCGGGGACGACGGCGATGCGTTGCTTTGACATAGCCTAAATGGTGGCTGAAAATGGCCCCAATCTGCTGTAACTCTCTTGCAAATCAGACGTTTTTAGTGTAAGGATATAGAAGCAGTAATGAAATTCCGAACTCTCAGTCTTTTCGTCGCCGCGCTCATGCTCGGCGGCTCCGCAATGGCCGACGATCTCCTCGGCGGAGGGAAGGGCAATGGCGGTGGTGGCGGCGGCGGTTCCACAGTCGGCGGCGGTGGCGGCGGTAACAATAGCGGCGGCGGTCAAACCGGCGGCGTCAAGCCGAGCCGAACCCCAACCCAACCTAGTGGCGGTCAGCGCGTCGAAAGCGGCACCCGCGGCAACTCACCGACCCAAGTACAATCCACGCGCACGGGCCGAAGCGGTCGAAACACGCAGGACACCCGAAACAACCAGCTCGGCAACACCCGAACTCCAATCGTGGTCGACTCCATCCCGTCGCGAGGCCAGAACCAAGGCTTCGGCAACGGGCAGGGAAGCATCCGCGACCAGGCTCGGAACGAGGACCGAGTGCGCAATGGCGGCTACCGAGACGGTTACTATCAGTACAACAACGGCTGGAACGACTGCGACTTCTGGTACCCGTACTACAGCCACAACTACAATAATTCCAGCTGCATCAGCCCTTGGTACTACTACACCAACCTGCCGGGCTACATCCACACCAGCCGGATTCAGTACACCGACGATTACATCCGCTACGACGATTGGGATGACTTCCGATTCGACGATGGCTACCGAGGCGATCGCCGAGATCGGAACTATCCGCTCTACGAAGCGATCAACGACCTCGAAGCCGCGTTCCTAGATCGCGACCTCAACCGACTGGGTGACCTCGTTCCACGCCGCGCATGGATTCTGATCAAGGATCAAGGGCATCGCAACTACCGGATCCGAAGCGAAGACTTCTATGACATGATGGCCGACCTCGTCTCCAGTACCCGAACTCGGGAATTCTGGGTCACGAGGGTCGAGACGGGTCGCGGACTCACTCGGATGAGCGTTCAGCACGTCTACCAAGACGCCTGGCGACAGAACCGCACCGTCTTCATGAAGTTCACCCTTCGCGAAAACCGCAACCGCATGTACGAAATCGCCGAGTACGAAACCTCGAATCGACGATTCTAAAGCCTAATCGTCAGTAAATCAGGGCGGCTGGAGAAATCCAGTCGCCCTGTTTTGTGCCTCCAGAAAAGCAAAGTTAGGATCACATTTGAACTTTTCAGAGTGCCAACCTAAAGTTGTTCCACATATTGCCGAGAATCCACCACAGGAATCTGCGAGAAATCAAAAATAGTTTTTGAGGCCCCGCAGACAGCGATGGAGAGCGAAAATTGAGCCTTCGAATTAACACGAACATCAACGCACTTGGGGCTTTGCGAAGCCTTAAGAACACGACGGATCAAATGGGCAACCAGATCAACCGTCTGAGCACCGGCCTGCGCATCAACAATGCGTCGGACGATCCGGCGGGTTTGATCATCAGCGAAAATCTGCGTACCCAGATTCTCGGTATCGATCAAGCCACCCGAAACGCTCAGGACGCGGTCAATATGACCAAGACTGCGGAAGCGGCCCTGGAAGAAGTTCAAAGTTTGATTCGAAACATGCGAGCGATCGCCGTTCACTCGGCCAACACCGCCGTGATCGACTCGAACATGCTTCAGGCTAACCAATCCCAGCTTCGCAACGCGATTCAGAGTATTAACCGAATCGCCGAGCAGACCCAATGGGGCACCAAGAAGCTCATTGACGGCACCGCAGGTGCCCAGGCCAACGTCACCAACAGCGCCGCGGTCGGCAGCATTTTCATCGGCGGAACCTTCAACGGCGAAGCCGCCGCGACTGGCCCCGTCACCATGGCCCGTGTGACTCAAGCCGAGCGAGCATTGGTCACCCTGGGCGGAAGTTTCGCCAGCGCCAACGCCATCGTCACCGCTTCTGGCTCGTTCGTCATCAACGGTTTCAGCTTCTCGACTGACGGTAGCGAATCCGTTCAGTCCCTCGTGACCAAGATCAACTCCATGACCGGCACCACCGGCGTCATGGCCCAGACGACGGGTTCTGGCCCGGTCTCAATCACCCTTTCTTCCACCGACTTCGGTTCCGGCTCGCAGGTCAACTTCTTCGATCCTAACCAAGTGCTGCACAATGCCGCTAGCGCCACGGACGCCGGCGTCAACGCCGTCTTCAACGTCAGTGTCCAAACCTCAAACGGCCTCCAAACTGCCATCTTCACCGGCGGGCAGGGAACCGGCACCAGCGGCTTGCGCCTCACCGACAACTGGGGCAATGTGATCTTGCTCACCGAGCAAGGCAACAACACGGCTGCCTCGACTCAGATCGGTGTGCTGACCGCGGGCGCTGTCCAGTTCCACATCGGAGCGGGCGCGAATCAGGCCGTGGCCTTCAACCTGCCGAACGTCTACGCCAATCGGCTCGGCACTGGCATCGTGCCGGGCAAGGACCTTTCGATGCTCGATGTCACCACCCAAGCCGGATCCCAAGACGCGATCAAGATCATTGACGCGGCGGTGACCCAGCTCGCCCAGTGGCGAGGCGACATCGGCGCGTTCCAAGTCAACTTCCTCCAGTCCACGATCCGCTCGTTGGGCGTAGCGAAGGAAAACCTGGCCGCCTCCGAAAGCCAAATCCGAGACGCCGACATGGCTCAGGAAATGACCAACTACACGCGGCTGCAAATCCTGCAGCAGAGCGGCATGGCCATGCTCGCCCAAGCCAACCAAGCCCCCCAAAGCGTCCTCCAGCTTCTCCAACAGTAATTCACTACCTCTCCTCTAAAGGGTCCCGGTCGCCATCCCGGGGCCCACTCTTTTTTTAAGGGAGTTGGAGGGACGTGGAGGGACATTGAGGGACAGGGCATTTTGGCTGATGGGCAATTTGCGAAGGCTGGGAGCGCTTCGAAATCGGCACTGCCGGTTTTGTCACATTCACGGATGCGGTACGTTTGTGTTACGGATGCGATCGGTTGGGGAGATGCCCGGGACCAGCTTTTGAACCTAAATCGGGCCGTTAAGTTTGACGCATTCACGGATTCGTCGGATTTGCATGTTCCTTGTTTTTTGGGAATGATGGATCCTTTGGAAGGGGAGGTTATGGGGTTTTGAGAATCGCACACCCTTTCGCTGCTGCGAGTAGAGATTGTCAATTCGGCGCGGAGCTGAAGTGCCTGACCGAGAAGCAGGGGTATCGCGACGGCATCCCCAGATAACAGCCACTTGTGAGTTCGTTCAAGCTCGGATCGCCTGAGCTTCATCAAGATATGGTAGTTCGGTATCTTTCCTGGCCAGGAGCAGATTTTTTTACTTGGTCGTTCCCTAACAGTACATCTTTTCTTCAGGTTCGATGGGTCACTTTTCAACAAAGTTGCTGTAGACTGACTTGGGCGTATACAATTTGTGCCCCGTCTTGCGAAAAAGGAAGCACAGTAGGAAGTTTGAAATGCACAGTCTAGACATCCTCGATCAGCTCAACCGACTGAGGCCAACACTCGCAATAGCGTGCTGCGTCCTTCTTGGGGCATCGGTTCCGTTGACCATTGATGCCGCCCCTGGGGAAACCGTACCCGTGAGCGTCGGACTGCCGGGTTTTGGCGCTAACGGTGCATCCTCCAACCCCAAGATTAGTGCCAATGGCCAATTCGTCGCTTTTGAATCCGTTGCCCCCGACTTGGTTTTCGGCGATCAAAACGGAGTTAAAGATATTTTCGTGTACAACCGCCTTACGAGGGAAACAGTCCGAGCGAGCGTTTCGACTCAGGGACGGGAAGGCAATAAGGACTCAATCGCACCATCGATCTCGGGAGATGGAAGATTTGTGGCGTTTCAATCGGAGAGTGACACTCTCACCGCCGATCCAGGTATGACAGCCCCGCGCATTTTTGTTCGAGACATGCTCTTGGGCATCACGACGCGCATCGGGTCCTCCCCGCCTGGTGTCCCATCCTTGCCGGGCTGGTCACAAGCGCCCTCCATTTCGTCCAACGGTCGCTATGTAGCTTTCCACAGCCAGGTAAGTAACCTCGTGGTAGGCGACACCAACGGCCACTTTGACATATTTGTCACCGATATGATCTTGGGAACTACGGTCAGGGCAAGCCTATCAAGCTCTGGAGAGGAAGGCTACGCAGGCAGTTATTATCCCAGCATTTCTTCTGACGGTCGCTATGTTTCCTTCACAGCTGAAGCGTACAACCTTGTTCCCGGCGACACCAATAACCGAAACGACGTTTTCCTACGTGATCTAACCCAGGCAACAACGGTAAGGGTGAGCGTTTCCAGCAGCGGAGCACAGGCGTCAAATCATTCCGATCTCTCGTCGATTTCAGGTGATGGTCGTTTAATTTGTTTTACGTCGCGTGCTTCTAACTTGGTTTCAGGTGACAACAACAGCTATTTGGATGCATTTGTGCGCGACGTGACCCTCGGGACTACCCGTAGGGTAAGTCTCACTTCAGCCGGTTCCCAGATCGGCGGTGGCTGCCTGATGGCAACTATCTCCGAAGACGGGCGCTATGTCGGCTTCACTTCATGGGGAAGCGGCGTTGTTTCGCAAAACCAAAATGCGTACCAAGATGCATATTTGCGCGATTTGATATTAAACTCGACCTCGCTGATTAGCCAAAATTCAACTGGGCAAGAAGGAAACCAAGATTCCCTTTCGGTATCACTCTCGGGCGACGGGCGATACGCTACCTTCCCATCTGATTCGACAAACCTGTCACTTGAAGATCGAAATCGCGCTACGGACGTATTCGTGCGCGATCGGTCTAGCCTTGAAACGACACTGATTTCTAACCCCCAAGTTTCGTCTCACGCAAATGACGACTCGCTCGATGCGAGCATCAACTTTAACGGTCGCTTTGTCGCATTTACTTCTGAGGCCAACAACATTGTTCTCGGTGATACTAATAACTTCGCTGACGTCTTCGTGCATGACTCTTTGACCGGTTTTCGTTCTTGGATCAGCCTTTCATCCCAGGGCGTCGTGGGCAATGGACCATCACGAAGCCCATCAATCTCCGGTGACGGTCGTTACGTTGCGTTTGAATCATCTTCAAGCAACTGGGTGGCAAATGACTCAAATACAGACATTTTCGTGCGTGATACGCAGGCTGGTACGACTACTCTACTCAGCGTTTCTATGAATGGCGTGCCGGGACGTTACAATTCGGATTCGCCAGCCATCTCTGCCGACGGTCGCTACGTTGCGTTTCGCTCGACTGCGGATGATCTAGTATCGGGAGACACCAATCAGGCCGCTGACGTCTTCGTGCGCGACCTCTTCCTTGGGGTGACCAGGTGTGCTAGCTTGGGCACGAACGGAACCGTGGGTAACGGGGGGATTCAGAGCCCAGTAGATATCTCAGACGACGGGCGGTTTGTCGCTTTTTGTTCGTGGGCGAATAATCTTGTGCCAAATGACACTAACAATGAACGCGATGTTTTTGTTAGAGACCTGTCCTTGGGAACCACCGTTCGGGCAAATCTCAGCTCAAGTGGAGAGCAAGCGCTAGGAGGCTCGGGTCAGCCCTCCATGTCAAGCACTGGCCGATACGTTGCATTCCATTCCAATGCTTGGAATTTTATCAGTAACCCATATCTCCGCTATTACGTGTTCGTGCGTGATTTGGAGAGACAGACGACCAAGGTTGTGTCGCTCTCTACCCTGCAGAGGGTCGAAACTGGCGATTTTGGCTCACCCGACATGTCGGCGGATGGTCGGTTTGTGGCTTTTTACTCTTACGCAGGGGGAATGTTTCCCTATCAGACCGGCCCATGGGGCATGTTGGTAAGAGACCTTTACTTGAACATGACGTATGCATGCAATGTAAATTTTATGGGTGAACAAGGCAATGATAACGCTCTGGAACCTGTGCTATTTCGGGAGATGGACGATTTGTTGCTTTTGAATCCTCCTCATCCAATTTGACTTCATTGCCAAAATCCAGAGCCTTCAAAGATGTTTTCTCTCACGAAGTTGCCCCGCCATTGACCCTGGAGTTGACTTTCAGAGATTGGTTAAACGGTGAACCTCCGATCCGCGTTCAGTACCAAGTCACTTCATTGCAAGGCAACGAGCTCAGTACGGGAACCGCAGTGTTCGTTTCTGGCAACCTCACACAGGTGCCAAGACCGCCATTGGGCGAATACCTGCTTTCGGTTAAGGCTCCGAGATTTTTGGTGAGAAAGAAACACTTTATTCAATCCGGTGATCTAGCCGACTTGGGATCGCTGACGTTCACGAATGGAGACGTCGATGGATCCGGTGAAGTAGACGCAGCGGACATAGATGTCGTGATCAGCCGTTTGGGAACGACGGTGACCTCGGCCAATTGGCTCGATACAGCAGACTTAAACGGAAGCGGTGAAGTGGACGCAGCGGACATCGATATCAGTGTCGAGAACTTTGGTGCCGTAGGCGACTAGTTGCTGGTCCCCAGTTCGTCTGCCGCTCCCGAGGCGGAGGTTAAATCTTTGTACCACTTGGGAAAACAATCCCATAGAAGTTGCACCAATTGCGCCGATTTTACCGACTGATTTGCGGTCAGGGTCGTCCTCCCCCACAGAACCCCAAAGGGGTGGCATATCTTAGCGAAGGACGCAGTCCTGGTATCCCGGTCACCCCTCGTCCAGTCCCAACGGGACGACGTAGCCTTCGCGCGGCGTTGCTATGCCGTCCCTTCAGGACTCGACCGAAGGGGGCTCCGTTCCAGGACTTCGTCCTAGTAAATTGGAATCGAACCCGTCCAGGATCATTCCGCGCACTGTCCAGAAGGAAAGCTTCGTAGCGAAGATCGCGGACCTGGCG
>JAYUVF010000068.1:0-22174 GCA_043754215.1 Chthonomonas sp.
CTTTCCGAGTCGCAAATGAAGGTCTCTGAGTGCGTAATGGCCCTTCCGAGTAGCAAATGGTCCTCCCCGAGAGCATGTGACAGCGTTACGCAGAAGGGCGCAGGACTAGGGAGATAATGTGGACGGTGCCAATCGCCACCTGGCGCTTGGCACCACGCGACTTATTTCTGCTTCACGTACATCAGGTTCATGAACGATTGCCACTTGTCGCCATCGCCGCCCGACACGTCGTACACCCACTTCTCGGGGGACTTCTTGGTGAGGGTCGCACGAATTCTCATCTTCTGCCCACCCATCTCCAACATTTCCGTGGTGGTGGTCAGGGTGTCGCCTTTCCAATCGCCGTAGCCGGTGGCGACCATGCCGCCGAGGCTATCGGCCCAGGTGGAGGCGTATTTGCCGCGTGATTCGTCAAACGTCAGCAACATCATGCCCTCGAATTTCATGCCCATGAGAGTGCCGTTCACCTCCATCCGCAGGTGCCGCTTGCCCAGCACCCATTCGCCAGTGTAAGCGCAGGATGGGCCGTCTTTGGTGGTGGATTCCGTGGCCCACCTCCCGGCAAAGTAGTCGAGCGTTTTGAGTTCCTTGGGCAGGTCGGCAGTTTGCGAAGCCATGGCGATCGAGGCCAAGACGGCGGTGATTAAGGAAAGGGAGCGTTTCATAGAGCTTTTCCGTTACTAGGCGCAGTACTCTCATCGCCAGCGGCGAAATCCATGGCGAAGGCGTCGTTGGGCTGGCGAAGCGAGTCTTGACTCCCGCACGTTAGCACGAAACATTAGTGAAAGTCAAAATACATCAGCGCTTATGATCACATCTTTCTTAGCCTTGGCGGCCATGGCCGACCCGACATTCATGATCTCCGGAAGCGCGACCCGGGACGGCGATCCGGGGGTCTTGCTGGTGCAGTTTGAGCGCAATCAGGTTTGGACTCGGCGGTTCATCCCGGGGCATCGGTGCGTCGGTTTTTTGCGAGACGGTACCGCCTTACTGATGAACGTGATGAATGAGATGACGGAATATACGCTGGGTGAAACTGGCACTGAGTTGCCTCCTCCAGCTCGGACACTGGGATCTGGGTTCACGTTTGTTCGTCGCGATGGGCGCATATCTGTTCTGAGCCCAATCGGAGAAATGTCAACTTATTCCGGCGACGGAGTCATTGAGGTGTCTCGACTCACGGGGCTTGGTGGGCCTATTGAAGCGGTGGCGACCGATCCGTTTTCGGACCGAATTGCCCTGCGCACTGACGGCAATACGGAGTTAATCGGACTGAAGGGGCTCGCCCGATGGGGTTCGCGCGACTACGAGATTCGGAACTGGTTGGCGACCGACCGGGCGCTCGTGAGAAAGTTTGACGGTAGCCAAGAGGCGATCATCAATCCAGACACGACCCCTTCGGGCGAGAAGGTCAAGTGGCGCGCGCCTTATATGAAGGAGGTCGCCGCCACGCGCGACCTAATTATCGGCTCCGACCTGACCAGCCCGGCGTTCGAATTTAAGCTGCTGAACCGCGACCTGAAACCGGGCATGGCGATCACGATCATGGGCTTTCGGCTAACGGGCGACCTGAAGGTCTCCCGGGTCGAAGGCATGTCGCTACCGCTCTAAGAAACGCCGCGCCGGAGGGGGGCCTTCAGGCCGCCTTTGGAGCCGGAGGATTTATCCTCCGGAAATAACGACCGGCCGAATGGGACGAAACTGCGGTTGGAGCCCGAGTGCGACTCGGGGATCCAAGAATGCGAAGAGTAGCTTCGCGCTCCATATTGATGAACCCATAAACATGAAATATATATCTCTTGTGCGTAAAGCTAGCCACTGGTATCATCATATAAGGGCTCACCCTTCAATACACTAAGAGCGAACCTCGCGAGGTGACTTATGAAGTTAACGTTCTTATTGTCGATGTGCTTTTCGATCGCTACTTATGCTTACGGCGAGGTCCTTTTCTCCCGGCCGCCTGCGGCTTCTCCGACCATTATTCCGTCGGCATGGGTTTGGGAAAACGGTAGCGACGGCGACATGTACGCCTACGACGATTTCATTCTCCCGGCAAGCGCGCACATTACCGAAGTGCGATGGCGAGGCGGATATACCTACAACGCACAGTGGGGACAGGTCATCAACTTCTCGATTGCCGTCTTTGAGGGATATCCGGGCGGGAACTGGCCAATCTGCGGAAACCCTGGAGAAAACGACGCGCCATACATCTACAAAATTGAGACCAATAGTCTTTGCAATCCGGTAGCTGCTCCTTACGGAATGAAGGACCATTCCTTCACGCTACCGGTCCCTCTAGTGCTCCTAGGCAACAAGGCGTACTGGCTCCGCGTTGAAGGCTACCAGCCGCTGATCCCTGACTGGGGAATGGCAACGTCAACCCAGGGCAACGGATCTTATTTCCGATTCAGCACTGGCGCCGCGATGTTCACCGATATGACCGGGAACATTGCCTTCACCTTGGTCGGCGATTACGCCGCGACTTTAGTCAGCGGGAGGGTTACGCTCCGGGAGTGGATTGCACCTCTAACGGGTGTTCCCGTGACGGTCGAGTTTCTGGATGCGGGCCTGAATTTGGTGGACTCCAAGGTTACCTCGCTGGATGACAATGGTCGCTATACCGTCAGCACTCCCCAAAGCGGAGCAACGTTTGTGCGCGTTGTCAGCCCGCACTTCTTAGCCAAACGTTCTGGACCCTATAGCCTGACCGGAACACCGATTACGGGGGTTAATGTCGCGCTCACGAACGGCGATCCAGATGGCTCTGGAGAAGTCGATGCCGCGGATATTGACCTGGTCATCGCGGACTTTGGCAGCGCGGAGCTGCTCACGGACATGGACGGCTCGGGCGAAGTGGATGCGGCCGACATTGATATCGTAATCGCCAACTTCGGTTCGACCGGAGACTAGAGTCCGATGTAGCATTCAGTAGGCAGAAAGAATCCCGGACCGAGAATCTCGGTCCGGGATTCTTTACGCCGTAATGCTTACGACTTGTTCTTTCGTCGTCGCATCAGGGCGAGGGCACCTACGCCGAGGGCGGTCATGGTGGCTGGCTCTGGCACGACCGTGACGGAGGCATTGTCGTAGAACACATGAGCAAAGCTACCAGGGGCAGCACCCGTGGTCGCGCCAAGTTGGAGCGTGACGCCACCGCTGACATTCGCACCTGCGGTGACCGTGTAGTTAAACGTCGTCCAGGTGTTTGCGTTCAGATTAAGCGGCGCGCCTCCCAGGATTTGGGAGCTCGAAACGCCGCCGCCGGCGATCTCCGAGAAGAACTCGGCGAAGGCGACGCCGCCATTAGCGAACGAACCCTTCGCATCAAAGCTGATGTTCACGGTTTGGCCCGCGGTGACAATTCCGACACCAATGTTCGCTTGCTTCATCAGCGAGTTCGACGCGGCGACCGTGTTGAAAATTTCCGCGGCAAAGACACCCGAAGAAGGGCTCACGTTGGTGATCGTTTGGTTGGGGCCGGTGGCGAACTGCGTCCACCCGGCAAACGTTCCGGTCTCGAAGCCGCCATTGGTGGTTAACTCAACAGCTTGGCTTAGGCTGGGCAAGGCGACCATGAGCGTGAGCGCGGAAATGGCGAGATGTGATTTATTCATATGATTTCTCTTGAAGGAACGTTTAAGTCCTATCAAAATTACTGTATCACCGAAACGTTTCGCAGTGCCTAGTATAAATACTCGTCTTATGTAAAAATGCGTGGCTTTGCCCACGGGAACGAAAAGGGAGTGAAAATGGACAAGGTCGCGCGTATTATGGAGCGGGTACCCGACCCCAGCCCCTCGGAAAAGGAACTTCCCTTGGTCAGAACCGTAGTCATGGGTGTGGAAGATATTAAGCATACAAACAACTGGCCAGACCTCGCGATTGGCCTCTACGACAAGCTCACCGGCCGCAACGCCGAGATCGAATACGAGTTCTCCGACCTGCGATTAAGCGTTCCAAGTGGAACCGGAGCGCAAGCTCAGCACGCGGAGTGGCGAGTTACGGGTCAAGTCAAAATTCGCACGCGAGACTTAAACCAGAACCCAAACTAATCGTGGTCGGCCGCTTGCAGGGAACTGCGGACGGTTGGCCTTATCTGATCGAGGCGGGGGGCGACGAGATCGTGCTGAGCACAAAACTCGGAGGCTTGCGGGCATTCCTCAAACTAGCCCGCTCCCTCTCGCATCTGACTGAGCCCATTCAATGGGAGCGAATGCCAAGGCTTAAACTCAAGATAGAGGGGCTTCTCGACCTCAAGGTCAAACCTGGCTCGCTTCTTTGGAAACGTTTCTTTAGGCCGGCGCGATCTTCGCGTTGACTACGTCTGGCCACCTGCACATCACTTCACACGCGCGTAGTGCAGGTGCCAGGCGAGTTTCCAGGTCTTGCCCGCGTCCGCGCTTGACTCCCAATTCCAGTCGAAGGAGTCCTTCTGGATATTCTTAAAGACCATCCGGTTGGAGCTTTTTGGTTCCAGGGGGTTGGGAATTGTCTGCAAAATCATCTTCCCGTTCGCGAATTTCCCCGTCAGGGCGATGTAGCTCCCTTGATTGTCCACCCACGTCTGTCGCCAGAGCTTTGCCGCGGGGTCGTAGACCGAGTGGCTCGTGCCCACAAATGTGCCCATCGTAAAGCTTTCTTCGATCACCTTGGAGTCGAGGATTTTGGCGATGCTGTTGGTAGCCTCGGTTTTCGTGGCCTTGCCTGCCGCGTCGAATGAGTCCCCGGCGCAGGACCAATTGCCGACCCAAAAGTCAAATCCATTAGCCGGGTCAGATGCAGGTGATGGTTGCAAGAGAGTGAGTAGCGCTGTGAGGGCGATAGAGTTTAGGGCGATCATTGTGGTGGCACCACGGCTACGACGCGGCAACGGGACAAAAAAGTTGGGTGGGTTGACGCACCGTGTTGCGACCAACATGGCTTTGATGATCGTCGCTTTCATTAATTCAAGTTTCCCGAAGTACTTTCGGAAAAGTGAAAGTACATTTGGTACATCGGCCCGGCTCAGGTTCTCCGGCCTGAAGGCCTTGCTCCAAAGGCGGCCTAAAGGCCCCCCTCCCCAGAGGTGTTGTAAGCTTGTATGAGGCGATGCGGCACGATACGAATGAGATGACCGCGAGCGAGGCGCGAGGGAAGATGGTCGCGTACCACCTGAGGCCCACCACCATCAGAGGGGTGTTTGCTAGGCATCGGAGTATTCAGTTCGATCCGCTTAGACCAGTGGCTTGCAACCATGAGTTGGTACTTCAGGCCCGGGTGCCGGGTTACCGGATCGGGGATTGGGAGCGGTTGGCGTACCAAGACCGGCTGCTTTATGACGGATGGGACAAACAGGCGTGCTTGATGCCGATGGAGCTCTGGCCCTCGCGGAGATTGATTCGGGACACCCAGCGTCTCCAGTTCAACCGAATTTGGGAAGAGTTTCCGGAAGGGGTAGCGGCGGTCTTGAATGAGCTTCGGAAGCGCGGGCCGTTGGAGCCGGGGCAATTCGACTTTCAACACCATCGGGAAGATTGGAAAGGCTCTTGGTTTGGCCCCAGTGTGACGAAGCAGATTCTTCGCGCGCTATGGCACACCGGGCAGATCATGACCTCGGCGAGGCGCAGTGGGCGTCACGTTTATGACCTGACCGAACGCGTGCTACCTCAGAGCCACCTTGAATCCGCCGAACTCACTGAAGAGGAGATGCTGCGCGAGATTATCTTGGATCGGCACCGCGCAGTGGGACTCTTGAGGCCGTCGGCGCCGTACGAGATTTGGGCGTTTTCCATCCCAGCGCCAAAGCGCCATGCGGTGATCCGTGATTTGGTCGCAGAGGGAAAAGTGCGGGAAGTCAACGTGGATGGGCAAAAGATGCATGCGGTACCCGAGCTCCTGGAGATGGGGGAAATGGAGGCGAAACCGCATGTTTTGGGACCACTAGACCCTCTCATGTGGGACCGCAAACTGGTCCGCCACATCTGGGACTTCGATTACGTGTGGGAAGTTTACGTGCCGGAGGCAAAGCGGCGATGGGGCTATTACGTGCTGCCGATCCTGTTTGGCAACGACATCGTGGCGAGGGCCGATTTAATATCGAAAGAAGGAATTTTGGAAATAAGGGCCTGGCACTGGGAAAAAGAATTTGAGAACCGTTGGTCGCCCAATGACCTCCTTTCGCCGATTTGCGGATTTTTGGGAGGGGCCGACATAAAATTGCCCCCTTCGACTTGAAGGAGGCTCAAAAAGGTTGGTGGGCCTAACTAGATTCGAACTAGTGACCTCACCCTTATCAGGGGTGCGCTCTAACCAACTGAGCTATAAGCCCAACCGTTTGAAGGGATAGTGATACCACAAACCAAACTCGCGCGTCCATAGCATACGTCAAAAGAAGTGGGCCGCAGGGATATACTGGCGGCACGTTCGGTTGAAGGAAACTCTCCACGATGGTTCAAATGAAGCGATGGCTCTTGGCGGCTGGTGTGGCCGCTCTCTCTGGCAGTGCAATGGCGCAAGTCACCGGACCGGTGCCTTTGAGCTGGAAATGGCAGCAGTCCACCTCGGTGGTCCCGGGGGTGATGTCTGCGATGGGCGACACGCTCTTCGCAGCCGTTGGTCGGCGCGTTTACGCGCTCGATAAGTCCACCGGTAACCAGGTCTGGCGCTACCCCGTCGCCGATCCCATTCAAGGCAATTTTAATCGCGGTGCGTTGCTCATGGGCAACCTCGTGATTGCGGCTGCGGATAACCGAACCGTCTACGCGCTCGACGCCGCGACCGGCAAGTCCCTGTGGGAATACAACATGGAAGGCGGCTTGGCGGGCAACCCAGTCATCGCTGGCAACCTCGTGATCTTGCCAATGGGCGATGATACGCTCGTCGCGTTGAAGGCATCGGACGGTACACCGGCCTGGACTAAGCCACTCGCAATCACCAACGGGATGTACGGTCAAATCGCAGCAGAAGGAAACGACGTTTACGTTGCTACTGGCTCCTTCGAACTGATTGCAATAGACACGAATCGGGGCGTTCAGAAGTGGAAGGTTCAGTTCACTCAACTAAGCCCAGACGTAACTCCAGTCATTTTCGAGGATTTGGTTTATGTGATCAGCGGCGACTACGTACTGGGCATGGCGCGACAGAATGGCGGACAGCGGGTTCGCATTACGGTGGGAGAGCAGGCAGTTTTTGCACCGGCAGTGACCCCGAACACCATTTCTGTAGTCACCGAGGCGGGCAGCGTGAGGACATTCTCCAAACAAGGCCGACAGCTTCACAAACCAGTTGATCTGGAGTCGGTCGCGGTTAATGCTCCGTCCATTGTTGGCGGCAAGATCGCGGTGAACACCACGAATGGCTCGATGCAACTCATTGAGCCTGCTGATGGAAGCGTGCTGTGGAATTACATCCTTCGACCGGCGACCAAGCCGGTTCCTGATGCTGCGGGCAAAACTCCTCCGAATCTCATGACGGCCGCTCACCCGGTTCGAATCATGGGAGACACTCTGCTACTCCCCGGGCGCGACGGTCAGATCCTCGCCTTCGATGCCAAGACGGGTGTTGATTTGACGGCTCCCATGGTGAAGTTCGTGTTCCCCGTAAACGGCTACGAAATGTCCGGACGCACTTCGGTTGGCGCCGGCGAGCAGGCACCCTTCTTCCTTTGGGATATCGAAGACCTCGGCACCGGAGTCCGAATGGACACGGTGAAGGTCGAGATTGACGGGCAAGTGATGAAACACGTGTTGACCCGAGACGGTCAGCTTGCCGTGATCATCAACGGCTCAGACAATCCGGGACTTCGGGACGGTGCAAAGACGCTGACGGTCACGGCTGCGGACTGGCTGGGCAATATTGCTAAAGCTCAGTTCAAGGTTTCGATTGACAACACGCTCCCAGCTCTCAAGACCGCTGCTGGCGGATCAGGCGGCGGCGGTGGCGTGGGCACCGGCGGTGGCGGAGGCAGGGGACAAGGCACCGGAGGTTAGCCCGGTGACGTCGCCAAACTTTTGGCAGCTACTGCTCGCAAGCGAGGTCGCGCCGGTCAGGGCCGACCTCGTTTTGCGTGACATAGGAGAGTCTAAGCTTGATCCCATCGCGGTACTGCGGGGTAGCCCACATCTCACTTCGGGAGAAAAGGAGCGGATGCTCCGCGTCGATCCAGTCGCTTTGGAGCGCGCACTTGAATCTGGGGCTCGGGTTCTTGAACGAAAGGACTATCCCGAAACTTTGGCTGAGTCGGGTCGAACCTCCCCCGCTCTTTTCGTTCGCGGCGACACGGATTGCTTGTCAAGCCCTTCAATAGCGATTGTTGGGACCCGGGCGGCAAGTACCTACGGCAAGGCGGCGGCCCAAAAGTTTGCGGAGCGGCTTGCGGCCTCTGGAATTACGATCCTATCTGGCGGAGCCTACGGAATTGACCACGCGGCCCATCAAGGAGCGCTGGCCGTCGGGGGCAAGACGGGGGCCGTGCTGGCTACCGGAGTGGACGTGGCCTACCCCCATCAACATCGGAGCCTCTTTGATCACATCACCGGGAACGGCTGCCTGATCAGCCAGTTCGCGTGCGGCGTGAAGCCGGATCGATACCGTTTTTTGATGCGTAACGAACTGATGGCGGCGCTGGCAGACGCCGTGCTCGTGATTGAGGCGCCAGAGACGAGCGGTGCTTTACGAACCGCTGGGGCGGCCAATGAGCTCAATCGGCTTGTGTTCGTCGTTCCGGCGAACATCAGCAATCCAAATTTCAGGGGGTCTCACGCGCTCATTCGGGACGGAGCGATGTTAGTGGACCATCCGGACCAGATTTTGGAGTCCATGGGCATCGAGGCCGCGCCCGAGGCGATGAGTTCGCTGGACCACCTGTCTGAGCCGCAGCGTCGCATTTTAGCAATTCTCGGCGACGATCCACTTTCGAGCGAAATGATTGTGGCCAAAACCGATCTTGACGCCGGGGATGTGCTGGGCGAATTGACGATGCTGGAGATGGAGGGCCTCATTCTGCGCGACGGAATCGGGTATGCCCGCAAGCCATGAGGGGCACATTCACCGCGCTCGGTCCGAACGGCTACGGAAACTACTCCATTGACGGTGACAACTGGACACCGACCGAGTTAGGAAGCGACGGCTACCTGACCCCGGGCTTTGTTGATTTGCACATCCACGGAGCGTTTGGGGTGGACTTCATGAGCGCTTCGGAAGCGGAGGTCCGGGGCCTGTGCGACAAGCTCGCGGAGGTGGGCTACGAGTATTGGTTACCGACCACGGTGACCGCTTCGGCTCAAGGCATCCAGCGGACACTGGCCTATTTGCCGGATCACCCTATGATTCCGGGTTTTCATCTTGAAGGGCCATTCTTGAGCCCGAAGTATCCGGGGGCTCAGCCTCCGTCTGTCATCATCGACGCGCCCGATGGGCCCAGCGAGTGGGATGTTATCTTGAACGATCCTCGGCTTCGAGTCATCACGTTGGCACCGGAGCGTCCAGGGAATCTGCAACTCATCGAGCGGCTATCTGCGCGCGGAGTCATTTGCAGTTTTGGTCACACGGATGCATCTTTTGCGGAGGCGCAGCGGGGATTTGAACACGGAGCGCGGCACGCCACTCACACGTTCAACGCCATGCGCCCTTTGCATCATCGGGAGGCGGGGACGGTGGGATTCATTCTCAGTGAGCCAGAGATGTCGGCCGAGTTGATTTACGATCGGCACCACGTGGTACGTGAAGCGGCGGGGATTTTGGTGGGCTTGAAATTGCCAGATCACTTGATCGCGGTTAGCGATTCGACGATGGCCTCCGGGTTGCCCTCGGGAACTGCGCTCAACATGTGGGGACTGGATTGTCTCGTTGGGGATAATCAGATCCGGCTCGCATCGAACGGAGCTCTCGCTGGCAGTGCGATCACTTTAAAGGATGCGTTCCAGAACCTCGCCGAGGACTTCGGCCCTGAAGCCGCCATCCGCGCCTGCTGTCATAATCCAAGGCGAGCACTCGGGCTTCACGGGAAACCCGGCGTTCACTTGATTTGGTCGAGCGATTTCCAATTGGTGGATCGGCTCGATTCATAGCTGTCATGAATTTTCTTGCGCGAACTAAGCGTTTACTCGTGGGGCGGCCCATCGCCACGAAGCACGCCCACCATGAGAAGCTTCCCAAACGGGTCGCGCTTCCGATTTTTGCAAGCGATGCGCTCAGCTCCACCGCCTATGCGACCGAGGAGATCATGCGCGTGTTCATGGTCGCCAGTCTCGCCTATTTGCACTTCACATTTGAAGTCGCGATCGTGATCTGCGGTTTGATCTACTTGGTTGCGTTCAGCTACTACCAGACCATCCACGCTTATCCACAGGGTGGTGGATCGTACATCGTCTCGCGGGACAACCTCGGCAGGGGATATGGCCAACTGGCGGGGGCCGCCTTGATGACGGACTATATCCTAACGGTCTCGGTGTCGGTGTCCGCGGGTGTACTCGCCATCGTTTCTTTGGTTCCCCAGACTTCGGCGTACGTCGTGCCGATGGGGTTAAGCGCGATCACACTTCTCACGGTCGCTAACTTGCGCGGAGCAAAGGAGTCGGGGGCGATGTTTGCGATCCCCACCTACAGTTTCGTCTTGCTGATGCTGGG
Organism: Chthonomonas sp.; assembly: GCA_043754215.1. GTDB lineage: Bacteria > Armatimonadota > Fimbriimonadia > Fimbriimonadales > Fimbriimonadaceae > JAFLBD01. Next base: position 10,606 of record JAYUVF010000068.1, read on the forward strand.
CATGATCATCTACGGGGTGTTCTTGCCCACGCCCCCAGCGTCCGAAGCGATACTGCAAGCGGAGAAGACGGTGCCGGACCAGTTCTGGACAACGGTCGCCTTTATTACAGTCGCGTTCAAAGCGTTCTCGTCGGGTTGCGCAGCGCTCACTGGGATTGAGGCAATTTCCGATGGAGCCGGCGCCTTCAAGGAGCCCACGGCGCGCAATGCGTCCGCCACGTTGATGATCATGGCGACGCTCCTTGCGGCCATGTTCGTCGGCGCATCATTCATCGGGAACAAATTTCACATCATTCCGATGGAACTCCACGCCGGGGGATACCAAACGGTACTCGCCCAGATTTGCCAGCAGGTGTTCCCTCTCCAGACGGGCTTTGGGGTGTTCTACTTCAACGCACTGCAGATTGCGACGACTCTGATCCTAATCCTCGCGGCAAATACCGCGTACGCCGACTTTCCCCGGCTCTGCTCCTTCATTGCCCGGGATGGTTTCTTGCCTCGACAACTCGCCTCGCTTGGAGACCGTCTGGTCTTTCAAAACGGCATCATATTCCTGAGCCTAGCCGCCATGGCCTTGCTCATCAAGTTTAATGGGGACACCCACCTCCTGATTCCTCTGTACGCGGTGGGTGTTTTCGTCTCGTTCACGATGAGCCAGGCCGGGATGTTTGCTCGAGCTCGTAAGCTCAAACTGGGCGGCTGGAAGCCGTGGGTGAGCTTCTTCGGGGCGATTATTACCGCGTGTCTGGCGATGGTGTTGTTGGTCAGCAAATGGAAAGATGGGGCTTGGCTCGTGCTTATCGCATTGGCGGCTCTCATCATGACCTTTAACGGTATTCGACGCCACTACGATTATTTGGCGAAGGAACTTGAGGTCGAGCCTACAGATGACGTGCCAAAGGTCAAGATGACGGTGTTGCTACTTGTCCCAAGGCTACACAAGGGAATTCTGCAGGCCATTGCCTACGCCCAGTCGCTGAGCGAAGATGTGCGGGCCATTCACGTCACTCTCGACCCCAAAGGGGTGGATCGGGTGAAGGCCGATTGGGTGAAATTTGGCGAAGAGATTCCCTTGGTGATTCTCGAATCGCCTTTCCGGTCGCTCGTCCTCCCGGTGACCGACTATATTGACCAAACCATTGCCGAGTCGCCAGACCAGTTTGTGACCGTCATTGTCCCAGAGGCCGTGCCTCGCCGCTGGTACCATCGCTTCCTGCACAACAACGTGGCGATCTCACTGAAACTGGCGCTCGGGGCGCGTAAGAACGTGGTCATCACCAACGTAAGGTACTTCCTAAAATGATTGTCGAATCTTACGAAGACGTTATCATCCTTTCCGGCGCCATGCGCTCCAATCAATGGGAAACCCTCCATACGGCGATCTCCTTGACCCTAAAGCGACACCCGACGGGCGTGGTTATTGACTGCTCCGGGCTCATTGAGTGCACTTCACAAGGTGCGGATACATTTCACTCCGTCATGCAATTCCTGGTGACCCACGACGCGCGTGTTATCGTTGCGGCCGTTCCGGCCCAAGTCATGGAGGTGTTGAAGCAAGTCCCCGACGTCCGATCTCAGTTACCGATCGTGGCGACAGTCGAAGAGGCCCGCCGCTCGCTTGATCTTCTCGGTGATGGTAATGACGAACCGGTCAAAAAGAAGAAAGGCAAAGCAAGCAGCATTCAGATTTTGGTCACAGTCATGGGTACTCCGTGCGACCCGGTCGTTTTGAATACCGCAAACGAACTGGCGACTGGGCTGAACGGGAGTGTACGGGTGCTGTTCCCCCTGATCGTGCCTCGTGACCTGCCTCTTCAGGCACCCCTGCCTGAGGAAGAAGAAAAGGCGCTGGCGGCGTTAGCTGCCGCGGACAAGATCTTGAAAGTGGACGGCGTGGACCATGCAGTGTTGCTGGAGCGAGGGCGCGACATCGCCTCGGCGATCTTAGCGGCGATCGAGGAAGTCCCGGCGACCCACGTCTTGGTTGGTCTCCCGTCGGAGGACTCTGGCAACGACGACGCACTTAAGCTAGTCCGCAGCGTGCTGAGCAAAGTTAAATCTGCTGTGCTTTTTGTACGTGGGCCAGTCTAAAACCACTTTCGGCTCTTAAAGAGCAGGACCACGATTCCGCACGCTACCACCATAAGCATGATCGCGAAGGGATACCCATATAGCCACTCTAGCTCTGGCATGTACTTGAAGTTCATTCCGTAGATTCCGGAGATTAGAGAGCAGACCATTAGCAGGGTCGAAATAACGGTTAAGGTTCGCATGACTTCGTTCAGACGTGCGCTGACAACCCCGAGTTGGGCATCCATGATGCTCGAGACGATGTCCCGTCCCAGATCTGCGTTCTCGCTGATGCGAAGGGCGTGATTGAGTACGTCGTTGAATTCAGGCAAGCGTGTGGGTGGAATCAGCGGCGCACCGAATCGGATGAGTCCATTGAGGGTGTCGCGCAGCGGACTAATCTGCTTTCTGACCGTGAGGAATTCGCGCTTAAGGGCTAGGGGGGCGATGGGGTCATGGCGGTCCATTTCATACACTTTGTCTTCTAGCACCTCGGCTCGGGCATGGAGTGCATCGAGCACCGGAAAGTAGTCATCCACCACCGCGTCGAGGATGCCATGCAGCACCCCCGCGACCTCGGTGCCCATGTCTTCCTGGTCATCCTGCCACGAATGAAACAACTCCTCTATCGACCGACAGTCGTGGCGCGTCATCGTGATGATCCGATTTGGCGCCACAAACACCCCCAAAAGCAAATACTCGACTTCCTCAGCGGGCTTAGGAATCACGCACAAAAAGGCTAGTGTGCCGTTTCGTTGCTCCACACCGGCGCGCGTGTGGCTGTAAGACCAATCATGCAGCGTCAGCGGGCATTGGGCTAGGCTCGCTTTTAGCCAAGCTGGGAGGTCGGTGTTTGGGGCGACGTTGACGTGGACCCAGATGGTCTCTTTGGGAGCTGCGATCTGCGCGGACGCTTGATCCTCAGTGAGCCGGGTGACTTTTCCGTTCACAACTCCCGCCGCCAGCACGCCGTACTCCATGCTCTTAGTCTAGACGGAATGGAGCGGCAGGGCTACACGCCCTGCCATAGTAGGGTTCACAGATGATCATCAAGCGCGACGTGATCAACGCCGGATTTTGTCCGCGGCTGGCTTGGTATGCCAAGCACCATCCGGTCGCGCCTGATGCAAGCGCTCGCGAACGCATGAAGTTGGGATCTCGCCTTGGTGAGATGGCGCGGGAGCTGTTTCCAGGCGGAGTCCTGCTTCCCTTCGGCGAGGCGAGCGAAGCAGCAACTCACGCGGCCCTTTTGAGTGGGGCAAACACGCTTTTCGAAGCCAGCTTCACGGTGGACGGCATGAAGACGCGGGTTGACGTCTTGCGGCGGGAAGGGGACCAGTGGCACCTCATCGAGTTCAAGTCCTCGAAAGAGGTTAAGGACTTTCACCTTGCAGACGTGTTTTTCCAGGCGCAGGTGCTGCGGCGTGCGGGGGTAGACATCTCCAACATTAGCATCGGCCTCATCAACGGCGACTACGTTTACGACGGCGTTCACTTAAACGTCGAGAAACTCTTTCGGCTCGAGGCAGTCAATCACCATCAGAGCACATGGGTGGCGCAGATTGCGGCATGGACGGAGGTTGCGGCGGTCGTCTTCCAACTGGATTCGGCTCCCCCCGCGAACTGGGGTCGGCACTGCCATAGGCCAGAACGGTGCCCGTACTTCGGGGAATGCCACACCGACATTCCCGAACCCACAATCTTTACCATCCCAAGTCTCCACAAATCAAAGGAACAGAAGATGATTGAGTTCGGAATCCGGGGTGTTTCAGAAATTCCGGATGATTCCCTGCTCACCGATAACCAGGCACGATATTGGCGAATGGTGATTTCGGGCGAGCAAGCGGTTCTCCCCGGACTGTCGGAGGCGCTTGATCGTATCCGGTTTCCGGCTTTGTTTCTTGATTTCGAATCTTTCGCGCCGACGATTCCGGTCTACGCAGGGACGAGACCGTTTCAACAACTCGTCTTCCAGTGGTCTGCCCACACGATGGACTCGGAGACAGAAACGCCGGGACAATGGCACCATGAAGAGTTCTTGGCGGAGGGCCAAGAAGATCCCCGGATCGAGTTTTGCGCCACCCTATTGCCAGTTTTGCAGCGCGCCGCTTCGGTCGTGCACTACAGCGCGTTTGAGAGTACCCAGCTCAAGAAACTCGCTGAGCAGGGCATTCCGCACGCGCAAGAATGCTCGAACCAATTTGAGGCTAAAAAAGTCGACCTTGAGGCGATCATTAAATCGAAAGTGAGCCATCCCGGCTTTGAGGGCCGAACGTCAATCAAAAAAGTGCTGCCTGTCCTGGTTCCAAGCTTAAGCTATGCAGGACTGGGCATTGGCAACGGAGCCGCGGCGATGTTGGCGTTCGAACAAATTATTGATTCGGGCTGCGATCCGGAAACCCGACAGACGTTGAGACGCGACCTTCTAGCTTACTGCAAACGTGACACGGAGGCGATGGTGTATCTTTATCAGGCTCTCCGTTCAATCTGAACCTCCGGAAGACTAGGACGCTACGGAACAAATTGCTGTTTCAAATAAGAAAGTCATAATAATTGGGCTTGCTTTGGTTCCACAGCGGCTCAAAGGCGATAAACTAGACATTGCTACGGTAATCTTAAAGGGATGACTTGGCGAACTTGTCATCTCCCGTTCTAATTTGCATGTCCATTCAAGCCGCTGAATATAAGCTCTTGCTGATCGAGGATGATTCAGCCGTCTGTGCTCTTTTGCGCAGCTACCTTAAAGAGACTAATTTTCGCCTGAGCGAAGCACACACAGCTCAAGAAGGCCTCACCGCGGCCGTCGAGAAACGCCCCGATCTGATCATTCTAGACCTCGGACTCCCCGATGGGGATGGCGTTCAGGTCGTCAGGACCATCCGCGAGTGGTCGCGCGTGCCCATCATCATCATGTCGGGACGCGACGATGATGATTCGAAAGTGGCCGCACTTGACGCGGGAGCAGACGATTACATTACCAAGCCGTTTTCCGTCCCAGAGCTTTCCGCCCGCTTAAGAGTCGCGGCCCGTCATCTTGACCTCCGAGATGCCGACGAGCCCGTGTTTGAAAGCGGCTCGCTGCGCCTTGATTATGCCGCGAGACGCGTCTGGCTCAATGACGAGCCGATCAAGTTCACTCCCCTGGAATATAAGCTGCTGGTCACGCTGGTGAAGCACGCGGGCAAGGTGGTCACCCACCGGCAGTTGCTCACGGAAGTCTGGGGCATCGAGTACAGCGAAGATGCGCAATACCTGCGTGTTTACATGGGATACCTGCGCAAGAAGCTCGAACCTAACGAAGATTCACCAAGGATTCTTCTCACGGAGCATCGTGTAGGTTACCGACTAGCAATTTAACCTACGTATATTTCTTATACTTGCCCTGCCAGCGTCCTCTTTTTCTCTTACGTCCGACCCCGTACACTCATTCTATCGCCGTACTGCGGAGAACTGAAATGAGAATGATGGACAAATATGCAACCGACTCGCTGTTTCGCGAGACTTATCGAAAGGTCAGGGCGTACTCCCGATCTCTTTGCCGAAACGCTAGCGACGCTGAAGATATAACACAAGAAACTCTGGTGCGAGCCTACGTTTTCCTAGATTCTTTCGATACGCGCGCCTCCTTTGACACCTGGGTAATGAAGATCGCTAAGAATCAGTACATCGATTCGTTGCGCCGGGCCAACCGACGGGTGCAGATGGTTTCTCCAGAGACCTTGGGCGTGAGTGACTTCCTGGAGCAGTGCCCGGACTGTTCGCCCAATCCAGAAGAAGAGTTTGTGCTTGGCAATATGGATCCAGCACTCTACGATGCGATTTTGCAGCTCTCTTCCACGGAACGAAACCTGTTGCACATGATCGCGGTGGAGAACATCAGCATCGCCGAGGTTGCCCGTCGGCTGGATAGCACTCCTCGACGGATTAAGACTCGATATCGCGACATCGTGAACACTGTTCGGCTCAACCTCAAGTTGAAGAAGCATCGTGAACAGTCTGAGTCTCTGGTGTACGCCAACACTGCCGCGACCGCCTGATCATACGATTTTCAAACGAAATCGATCCCTTTCTTATCTCACCTAACCCGGTTCAATTCGTTTTTGAACCGGGAGGGTATTCAGCCCCCTAAGGAAGAAAACCATGAAAGTCAAAGATATGTCCGCGTTGTACGTAGAGAGTCTCCAGGATCTTTACAGTGCTGAGTCCCAACTCATTGAGGCCCTTCCCAAGGTGGCCGAAGCCGCCACAGCAAAGGAGCTCAAACAGTCGTTGAAAGACCACCTTGCTGAGACGAAGGAGCAACAGAAGCGGCTCGTTAACATGCTTAAGGAGCTTGGCGAAGAGGCTGGGGGCCATACATGCAAGGCAATGGAAGGTCTAGTAAAAGAGACCGATGAGCTGATTAAGGATGTTACTGATCCGAAAGTGCTCGATGCTGCTCTCATTGGCGGATGCCAAAAGGTTGAGCACTACGAGATTTCCGGCTACGGCACAGCGCGAACCTTTGCCCGGCTTCTGGGCCATGAAGAGCAAGCTGAGATGTTGCAGATGACTTTGGACGAGGAGTATGACGCCGACGAGGCACTTGGTCAGCTTGCGGAAACCATGATCAATGACGCCGCACTCGCCGCTGAGGGTGGAACGAGCAGCAAGGAAACGGTCAGGTCCAAGTAACAAGATTTGTCAACCAAGAGAAAACCAATGAAACTAAACATACTCAAGGCGTTCTTGCCGATGACGGCATTATCCCTATGCCTCTATGCCACGACCGGTTGTAACGACACCGCAAAGGGCATGGAGAAAGACTCCCAAGAAAATAGCGCGGCGGCGGCAGAGAGCGCTGCGGCCGCTAACGAAAATATGAAGGAAGCTGCTGGCGACGTCGGCGCAGCGGCGACGCTGACTCCGATGATCAAGTCGGCGATCGTAGCCAATCCAATCCTTAACGATAATGGCAACATGATCGATGTGGACTCGACGGACAATGGCGTCCGGCTCAAGGGCACGGTGATCTCGGAAGAGGTCAAGAAAATGGCCGAGCAAATGGCCGCTAAGATCATGGCGGAAAACAAGAGCGATCAGAAACTGATCAATGAACTCGTCGTAAGGCCCAATTAGGCCCGACCGTTCCTCTCGGGGCACCTCTCACCTTATAGGTTGGGGTGCCCTGTTTCATCTATTATGAAGGAGGTCAAACCGTTCGACTGGCAAAGGATATTTATCGGCAGCGAGCCTCCAATGTTCTTGCTCGAAATAGGTTTTCGCACCGCCGTGCTTTACCTTTTTGCCCTGGTGATGATTCGGCTTCTTGGTAAGCGGATTCTTGGGCACCTTTCCCCTTTTGAGCTTATTGTCATTATCGCACTCGGTTCCAGCGTAGGCGATCCCATGATGCAGCCGGAGGTTCCCCTGTTGCACGGCATGGTGGTCGTAGTGGTCCTGACGGTGCTTCACACACTTCTGGGCGTGTTGAAGAGCAGGCTACCCCAGTTTGATAAGGCCGCCGAGACTTCCTCTCGTTGCGTGGTCTCGAACGGCGTACTCAGGATTGAAGCGGTTCGTAGGGAGCACCTCGCCTCCGACGAGATATTCATGCTACTGCGTCTCGCGGGCATTCGCCAAATGGGGGACGTCCAGGTCGCTCAACTGGAGACTTCCGGCGGATTGAGCGTTTATAAGTTCCCCAGGGGGGAAAGCATCCCCGGGTTGCCTCTTGTTCCGCCGCCGGAAAACTACACACAGTTGGAGGCCGACGCTTTGGCCAGCTTCTCAACCTCTCATGTCTGCACCATCTGTGGCCAGGTGCAAATTGATGGGCATCAGCTCTCTGTTCCTTGCGTGAATTGCCAAGGGACTCGATTCATTGCACCTGCCGTTGCGGACTAAAACGGTGTCAGAGCGAGATCTACTAATGTCTTCATCAAGAGTGATGAGTTCACCGGCTTTGTCATAAACGCGTTGAAGCCGGCGTCTGTTGCCATTGCCCGGTCTTCGTCCCGCGCGAACGCGGTAAGCGCCACCGAGGGCACGTTCTTGTAGCGATCTTCGCGCTTACGTACCATGCACATGAACGCACAACCGTCCATATTGGGCAAGCCGACGTCGCTTAGGATGACATTTGGACGAAACAGCGGGATTGCATCCATTCCTTCTTGAGCGTCCTCAGCGGTGCGAACCAGCCCATTGTGTTCCTCGATCAGGCGGCGCAAAAGCATTCTCGTCGAGGGGTCGTCTTCGACGACCAGCACCCTGGACCCCTTGAGATCAAAGATAGATGGGCCGATGGAGGACATGGCTAGCTTTTGCTCTTTGAGAGGGACCACCGGGATACAGACTTGAAATTCGCTGCCCTTCCCAACGCCGTCACTCTTTGCCTCGATCGTGCCTCCTTGAAGCTCGATAAGTTGCTTTGCAATTGAAAGGCCTAGCCCTAAGCCACCAAAGCGCCTCGCGTAAGTTGAATTTGCTTGCCGAAAGCGCTCAAAAATGTGTGGCAAGAACTCCGGCGCGATACCCTCGCCGTTGTCTTTCACGGTGAAGCACATTGTTGAGCCTTCTTGATAACAACAAACCTCTACGTGCCCACCCTTTGGGGTGAACTTTATTGCGTTCGAGATCAGGTTGGCGAAAACTTGATGCAGTCTGCCGCTGTCGCCACGCACCATTGCGCCATCCGAGTCGTCCTGAACCCTGACCGAAATGTTCTTGGCAGCGGCCGCAGGGCGATGGGTGCGTACGGCGTCTTCAACAAGATCCGACAGTGTCAAGAACTCCATCTCGATGCGCAGCTTTCCAGCATTGATGCGGCTGAGATCCAGTAGCTCTTCGACCATCTTTGCCTGAGTTTTGGCACTCGCCTCGATGCTGAGCAACCCCTCCTTAAGTCGCTCTGGAGACACGGTTTCGCGATTCAGGAGATTTGCCCAGCCTAGAAGTGAGGTCATCGGAGTGCGAAGTTCGTGAGAAAGAATGGCTAAAAACTCCTCCTTCATCCGGCCCGCCTCTTCCGAAGCGCTGCGGGCGACTCTCTCATCCGCCAGCATTTTCTCACGGCGGCGGTCAAACATCTTCCGCTCAGTGATGTCCTGAATAAAGACGGAGAGACCGAATCGGGTTGGGAAGGCGCGCAGCTGATACCAATCCTCAGACCCTGGACGAGGGGCTTCCAACACCTCAGCTACCCGATGCTTCATCACCCGGTGAAGCATTTGAAACACTGGCGTGGCCTCCCTAGCCGGAAACATCTCCCACAGCGGGCGACCGAGAGCGACACCGTGCGTATCGCGCACAAGCTCGGAGAAAGCAGGATTAAATTGAATAAGATTCCACTCTGGATCAACGCAGAAGAACGCATCGGTGACGCTGGTGAGGACCTCATCCATCTGCTGCCGATCCGCATCAATTTGCTCGACTAGACGGGAATTGCGAAAAGCACTCTTACGCAGCCGACCAGCAGTAAGGGAGATAAAAAGGGAGACTGCGGAAATGATCGCGAGTTGCACCGAGACGTAGGGGTCGGCGAAACTAAACGAGTAGTTGGGCGAGGCGAAGAGAATGGTTGAGGCCGTCATGCCGATCACCGCGCAGACCATCCCGGGCCCAAATCCGCCCATGTAGGCTGCAATCGCCACAGGAATGAGCGATAGACCAAATGCGGATCGATCTCCTAGGAATCCGTGCAACGATTGACGGAAAAGGAGGAATGCCAGAGCCAATGCCACTGCCACCCCGTAGTGCAGCCACTTAGGCTGACTCCAAAGTAACTTGTCAAACTTGGTTGTCATGGACTCACGAAAACTTTACGGCGAGTGACATAAAAATAGTATAAGAAGGTTACTGATCGAGTATGTTTTTAAGAGGGAGTGTGGCTGGACCGTGAATGACCCGACCATCAGCACCGAATCGTGAACCATGGCAGGGACAGTCCCAAGTCTGCTCCAATGCGTTCCAACTAACCTGACACCCCATGTGAGTGCAAGATGGGTCAAGAGACATCAGCGTTCCGTCCTGGGCCTTTGACACCGCGCAACGCTTTCCTTGATATTGGCCAACCTGTCCGTGCCCAGGGGCTAGCCTCTCCGGATCGATATCTGGAACAGAGGCTAGTTTGTCGCCGATCAAATGCTTGGCAGTAGCGAAGTTCTCTTTGACCATCGGAACCACCATTTCGAAATTCATACGCTTTGGATCAAAGACGGGTGCCCACTCGTTGGGAGTTTCGTGAAACAGATCGGCGAGGATTTTTCCAGCAACGATTCCGTTGGTCATTCCCCATCCGCCAAATCCAGTGGCGATGCCGATGCGGCCTCGGCCCGGCGATGCCCCGATGAAAGGGACGTGATCAGGGGTCCAAAGGTCTTGGGTGGACCACGCGGCTATTCGTTCGCCCACGGGTAGCATGGTTTGCGCCCACAGTTCTAATTCGGCGTAGGCGTCTCCGACTGCAGGGGTCTCCCCCACCTTGTGATGGGTTGAACCCACGATTAGGACGGGTTGACCATCAATCATCCCGGGTCTCCAGCTCCGGAGAGGCTCCTCAGAATGGCTAATGTACATCTGCTCCACAGCCCCCTCATCCATCTTGAATGCGGCCGCGTAGGACCTAGTGGGCGCCAACTTGGCCACAAATAACCCTGAATCGTGCACCGGATAGTGCGAGGTGACCGCCACAAAGCCGGCTTTGATACGCCCGGCATCCGTTTCAACGAAGCAGGTGCCGTCCTCCTCCTCAATTTTGTGGACTCTGTTGCGCGACATCACGTCTACCCCTGCGGCAAGCGATTGAGTCAGCATCTCGAGCAGAAATTTGCGTGGGTGGAAGTGCCGCTGGTGGAGCATGGTTAACACTCTGCGAGTAGCAAAAGGAACCTTCAGTTCGTGCGATAGCGCGCCCGGGATATCGAGTTGCGCGTAGGTGTCCGCTTCGATTTCCATCGAGGAGTCGAACTCTTCCACGGTGGAAAAAATGTTGGCGCTGGCCTCGACGATGTCACAGTCCACTCCCCACTCCTGTGCTCGTCGCACGACCTCTCGAACCGCCCAACTTTGCGCCTCATAGTATCGGCTCGCATGATCCACCCCGGCCTGCGAGACGAGCTTTGAGTAGATCAATCCGTGCTGCGCAGTCAGTTTTCCGGTGGTGTATCCGGTCACTCCTTGCAAAACTTCCAACGCCTCAATAAGGAGCACGCCCTTGCCCATTTTCCGCAGCTCGTAGGCCAGGGAGATGCCCGCGATTCCGCCTCCAACAATGATAACCTCATAAGCGGGCTTAAAGACGGTCCGGCTGAAATCAGGGGTGTCGGTGGTACGAATCCATATGGACCGATGATCTTCGGCGCGTTTTCCGTTTAGTTCCATCTAAAGAGCTTGACTCCGAGTAGTAGGCCGCCTTCATCAAAAGACTGCACGAAGATCTAAAGAAGACGTAAGAGCGGATGGACTTACCCTTTTTTGATAGGCACGACTCGGGACCTCATCAGGTTCTTATACGGGGGAC
>JAYUVF010000069.1:0-18161 GCA_043754215.1 Chthonomonas sp.
TGGCGTAGATGCTCTGCCCACGGCTCGGCACCGACGTCTCGTCCAGCGACTTCATCGTTACCGCTCGCACGATAAACTTCTTAGTGTTCACGTAGGCGATGTCAAGATCGACCAGCGTATTGCGCATCCAGAAGCCCAATTCCTGCTCGCGCGGGAAGACGAAGATCATGCACTCGCTGTCCTTGAAATCTTCGTTCTTGAGGAACATCATCCCTTCGGAGCGCTTCGCATCGGTGTCCATCACCCACGCATCGAACGTGTGCGTTCCGATCTTTATCTTCACGACTTGCAGCTCGTCGAGCTGGTAAAGCCGCCTTGGGTTGACTTTTCGCGCCGGTGCTTGGGCTGGCGGGTCAATTTTTACCACCGGTGCCGCTGGCGCGACCTTCTTTTCGGTTTCAACCGGCGGGATGACCTCGGTTGAGGCCGACGCGGTGTTTCCGCACGCGGAGGCGAGCAAAGCGGCGGCGAGGCAACTGGCAAAGAATCCGAATTTCATGATTTTAGGACGTGACCGATGGGACGTAGGCAATAGACGTTTGTTCGTAGGCGGTGATTTCGTTTTCGTGGCGGAGGGTGAGGCCCACGAGGTCGAGCCCTTCCATAAGTTGGTGCTTCGCGGCGGGGGAAATTTCAAAAAACACTTCGTGCCCGGGCCACTTCACGCACTGATTTGGCAGGTCGACTGTCACTTCTGCGCCGCTGCCCAGGCTGGCGAGCGCGTCGTGGTCGGTCGGATTGAGCTCAATCAGCGCAAGGCCGCAGTTCCCTGCGTTGCCGCGGAAGATATCGCTGTAACCGGGCATCTCGGCGGTCTTTTTGGCGATGACCACCTTGAACCCCGCCTGCTGAATCGCCCAAACTGCATGCTCACGACTGGATCCGCATCCAAAATTGATGCCAACGACAAGGATACTTGCGCCCATCGCCTCCGGCTGATCAAGCGGAAACTCCGGCCCTCGGACATCCTTGAACGCCAACTCGCCGTAGCCCGACTTGGTGACCATGCTGAGGAACCTCGCGGGGATAATGCGGTCGGTATCCACATTGTCCTGGTTCAGCACCGCGATCCTGCCCGAGTAAGTCGAGAATCCGCTCATGGGTTCCATTATGAAGTGGCGCAACCAATATCGGAAACCGTTAACATAAAAAGTGCACTGATTTGCGAAAAGTACATCTATAGTATGAATATGAGAGTCTGGAGTGTTCGATTTGCCTTTGCTTGCGTCGCGCTGCTTTTGGCATCCGTGGCCCTGGGGTCCCCGACTCTCACCCTGATCGACCACGATTTCCAAGGCAATCACGTGGCGACTGACCGGATCACCTACCACGAGGCGGAAACTGGCCACTCAGGTGAATACGGTTCGGATGAAACGGTGCCGAACGACGAGGACCACGCCTTAGCGGTCGTCTACACAAAAGGGAGTTCCGTCACCGTCGTACTGAAGTTCCGCAACAATGAGCCCAACACTGCCTACTCCGGCACACTCTATATTGACTCTGCTTCGTTCGTCGAAGATGCAATGTCCATTCAAGTGATGGGAGGCTACACGCCCACTACCCATTCGATGACCGCACCGAGCGTCTCGCTGCAGATTCCGGCCGGGGGTGAGGGAACCTGTTCGGTCACGTTTTCGAGTCTTCCCGCCCACGTTTCAAATGGGCACATCAGCTTTACAGCTCACGTCGAAGGCAATTTTGGCGCCCAAGTTCCGGGAGGACCGATGGTCGCGTGGAGTGCCGGTGGGACTTTGAACCAAACGTTTGTAACATACAGCGCACCGACGGCCTCTCAGTCCGTCCCTTGGGTGGATCTTCTCGGCTACACCTGCGCCTGGGCGATGGGTTCAGATAGCGAAGCGGAGGTCGTCGAGAATACAACCAAAGGCCTGTATTATGGGGGCATTTTCGCCTATAACTTGGGCACGAAGAATGTGCCTAGCGTATACCTCCGCCGGCTCCAAACAGGTGAAGTCACCTATCGGCTTGAGAAGCTCCTTGAGGCTAAGCGCGCGCGAATTTTCGGGCTCAGCATTACGCCCGTGCCAGAGATGGTTGGAGGTAACTGCTTCGACATTAACGGCTTCCTTAATCTCGGTATCCACTCGTTGGGCGTTTCCGGGAGCATGTTGGAAACGGAGGTTGAAGCCGGTTATGGGTACGTTACCAATTCATTTTGCCCCATTGGCTCGGACAGCACCCAGTCCGGCCTATACATTCAGGTCGTGTTCACGAGTCACTGCCAGTTCATTCGGAACGGTCCCCTGGTATCCGATGCGGCCCTCGGGTACCTGAACGACCTGCCCGATAACCTGTGGATGAATCCCGCCTACGATTGGGATGGCAGCCCCAATGGTTATATCAGAGCTTCCTTCCAAAGCTTTCCCAATGGCGTACCTCAACCCCCCACCGGGCAATGCTACAGGGATTACGAGCCAAATTTGGATACTTTCAGTTATCACGCGGAACACAAGTTTGACGTCCTCATCCCGGATCCGGCGATCCCGCCCGATTGGTATCACGACGCCTCAGACTTCACGATAGCTTTTGACTATCCCTTTATCATTGTGCAGGACTAACTCATGTATTGCAAATTTTCGACCCTAATTCTATTTTGCTGGATGCTGAATTCATCGGGAGCGGCGATGCCGCTGCCCGAAGTGGCCCGCACGATGCTTGCGGACCTTGGCTTTCAACGCGGTGAATCTGGAATGAGAGACGCCGATGGGGGCCGATTGAGCTACTCGTATCCGGACTTTGTAGATTTGATGGATCAAAAGAAGCCTCCACCGTTGCGTTCCTACAATCCAAGGACGTTCTTTCGACAAATGGGCACGTTCAATCGGAGGGTTGAGCCAGATGTTGCATCAAGTGGTTATCCCATTGGCGTGGACAACTGGGCGATCGCGGACGGAAGAGGCGGACACTTTACCGGTCGCGTCCCCGGCTTCCAATCGTATGTTGAGCTTGACTGGGAGGGACTCTCTGTCCGCAGAAATGGCGCAGCGAGGTTTGGGGAGCCGAAGAATCCGGAGTTGTTTCCCAAACTAGAAGGGGCGGTGAGATGGATGAGCGCGAATGCCGAGCTGCGAGGGGCAACGACACAGAGCGTGTCGGTGAGCGGACGTGCCTACAGCGGCTTAAGAAATCTGGCGGGTCGCCTTCACGTTGCCGCTAGGGAGTTCGCTCAGCGCGAAGGGTATCAGCTCATCATCAATCGCAATGCGGGCCGCTTCATGCTCCGCACCTCTCAACGCGACATCATTTTCCCCTTGGCCTGCAACCAAATGAAGGTCGGAAGTGAGTGGGTTTCGGCAGAGGTCATGATCAGCGCCGTCGAGGATGAACCCTATATCCCGGTCGCGATGATCCAAAGCGCCAACCTGTAAAAGGCAGCGCAAAGGCTCAGTATGGACATTGGCGACAACAGATTCATGAACGACAAACTCGCATCAACAATTCTTGCATGCTCTATGCTCGCGTCAATGGGACACGCACTGCCCCCGCCCGGGGTGTCCCTCACAATTCTTGCCGATCTTGGCTTTCAGCGGCGTGAGCATGGGATCACAGATTCCGAAGGCGGTCGACTTAGCTACGGGTATCCAGATCAAGTTGCGGACAGCAAGATCTCCCCCCCCCTGCGTGCCATCAACCCGAGAACATTCCTGCGCAAGACGATGGGCTTGGTCACGGGTCCGTGGGAGTCCGAAGTTGCATTAAGCGGGTATCCAATTGGCGTCGACAACTGCGCGACCGCCCACGGGAGCGGCGGGAATTTTTCCGCGCAGGTTCCCGGGTTTCAGTCATTTGTCCGTGTTTCTTGGTACGGTCCATCCGTCCGCAGAAATGGTGCAGCGCGGTTCGGCGAGCCGAAGAATCCGGAGTTGTTTTCCAAACTAGAAGGGGCGGTGAGATGGATGAGCGCAAATGCGGAGTTGCGAGGCGCAACCACGCAAAGCGTGTCCGTGAGCGGACGCAGCTACAATGGGCTGAAGAATTTGGCGGGTCGCCTTCACGTTCGCGCTAGTGAGTTCGCGCAGCGCGAAGGGTATCAGCTCATTGTCAATCGCAACGCCGGTCGCTTCATGCTCCGCACGTCTCAACGCGACATCATATTCCCCTTGGCCTGCAACCAAATGAAGGTGGGAAGTGAGTGGGTGTCGGCAGAGGTCATGATCAGCGCCGTCGAGGATGAACTCTACATCCCAGTCGCGATGATCCAGAGCGCTAACCTGTAAAAGGCCGCCTGAGTAACTCAGAACGGCCAGTTGATGTGAGGAGTAGATGGTAAAAGGCGTTGCGTCATTCGCCGCTCGCTAGCGACGAGCGACGAGCGACGAACGACGAGCGACGAGCGACGAGCGACGAACGACGAGCGACGAGCGACGAGCGACGAACGACGAGCGACGAACGACGAGCGACGAGCGCTAATTCTTCTGCGCTTGCATGCGTGGGGTCGCGGGAGCAACCTCAACCATCGCATTGGGCGGAGCGAGCAAGAAGACATTCTCGCCGAGTTCTTCCCAGCTACCTTCTTGGCTGTAGTTCACGCCGCACATGAAGTCCTTGATCTTCTCGCGCAGCGAGGCATCGCAACTCGAGAGATTTAGAACTTGCTGATCGCCCCGCTTGAGACCATCGGCCGCGGCGACGGCGTCCTGAAATGACTGGACCATGCGGCGCACTGTGATCTGATATTGACCGCGCGTGTGGACTCGGTAGGTTGAGCGTGCGCTAGTTGGGGTGTCGTGAGACTCCTCGTCAACGTATTCTTCTTCGCGTTGGAACCAACCCTTGACGCGAGAAAAAAGTCCGGACTGCTGTTCGTCCTGAAGCTCCATTTGATCTTCCATGATTGCTTGTATGTACCCTCCGTGGCAATTTTGTTAAGTCCGCGTACCAAAGATCGCTGATCCAACTCGGACGTGGCTTGATCCCTCTTGGATCGCCACCTCAAAGTCATTGCTCATGCCCATGCTCAGCCACGCGCCTTCTCCCAATTTTTCCGACATCTTTCGAAGCCGCTGGAAGTATGGACGCATGTCCTCTGCATTTGGATGCGCAGGACCGACGGTCATTAGCCCTTTTAATCGGACGTGATTGCATTCTAAGACACTTTCTATGAATCTGTCAAGCGACTCCGGCAAAATTCCCGACTTTTGTGCCTCTTCCCCGATGTTGACCTCGATCAACGCATCCACTTCCCCGTCGATCTTCGCCAGTTCCCGAAGCTGGCTCTCGCTGTACAAGGTGTGGATCACGTCGAAGTGCTTCGCCACTGCCTTGACCTTGTTGCTTTGAAGATGGCCAATAAAGTGCCAGACGATGTCGCTCGGCAGGGCCTCGATCTTCGGCAGCGCCTCCTGCAATCGGCTTTCGCCGAAGTCACGCTGCCCTGCGTTGTAGGCGACCTGAATCAAATCTATGCTGACTCCCTTCGAGACCGCGATGAGTGTAACTCCCCGAGAGGTCACAGCCTCTACAAGCCCTTGTATTCTTACTAGATTATTTTCAATCATACAGGCCAGCGGTGTACTCTATAGGGGCGAGTTGCGGACCTTCCGCAGCAGTGTGAGTTTCATGAGCAAGCATTCAACGTTGATTCGATCTCTCCTTGCCGTCGGCGTCGTCACCAGCGCAGCATTTGCTGGTGCTCAGGCAACCAACCCTTTCCCTGTTTTCCTCCAATTTGAGGATCCCACCTATTCCACCACGTTTAACGGCAACGGCGTGTTCTACACGGGGACGCTCGGACAGGATGGTTGGACGGCTGGTGGCGCATATTTCGTCCGCACAAACCAGTTTTTTGCGGGTGTCCAATCCGCTCAGTTTGATGGCGCCGTCGCTGTCGCCGCTGCTGGCACCACTGCCGCCGCGACCTTCTCTGCAGCCCGACCGTTCCAATACGCTTTCCGAACGGGCACCCCGGCGGCAACGATTTTCCCAGGTGGCGTCGTTGGCGGCACACTCTTGGTCCAGGCCAAGACCCGATACGTGGACAAACCCCTTGGTCGCATCGCATGGGCTATCGAAACATGGGGCGATAACGCGGGAACCACCACCCTGACCTCAAACCCCAACACGCGTGGATGTGGCCTTGGCTTTAACGACGCTGGAGAGATTTTCTTGAAGCCTCGAACGGCCCTGCCTGCGGTGAAGGCCTCGCAAACACTCGCCAACCAAACTTGGGGCGATGTCGCTCTCATTCACGAGATTGATACCGGTGCAATATTCGGCATTCTCAATGGTCAATATCTCACCGACGCCTCCAGCAATCGCCTCACAACCACACTACCGCTCACCGATTACAACTTCATCGGTGAGTTAGACTTCAGCAGCTATATTGCTGGCTCCACGGCCACGGCAAGCCGCACCTTGCTTGGCGTGCCCACGAGTGCTCCACGCGGGGACGATGACTGGTGGGTGGACAATGTCCTTGTTCGGCATTTCGCGCCGCTGTCGGTGCTCGGAAAGGTGAACCTTCTCGACATGACCTACGCAGGTCGGCCAGCCACCAACATCTCGTGTGCCGTAACATTTACTCCTACGGGCGGCGGCTCTCCCACCACAGTCACGGTGAGTCTGAGTGCATGGAAGGACATCACTGCGGTAGCACCTGGCGCTGGCACGTATGACATCAAGGTTAAACCCAGCGGCTGGCTTAGCAAGACTCTAAGCAACGTTGATGTTCAGAATGTGGGAGTCTACAACCTCGAATTCACCTGCCAGAACGGCGACGTGGACAATTCGGGCGAAGTGGACGCGGCAGACATTGATGCCGTGATCGCGAACTTCGGCGCCACCGGCGCCGCTGTTCAGGAAGACTGCGACGGGTCAGGCGAAGTGGACGCAGCGGACATTGATCTTGTCATCGCGAACTTCGGCGGCACGGACCAGTAAGCTTAGCCTCTGACCAGTGCACCAACTGGCATGGAAATGACGTAGATTCCTGACGTGCGTCAGGAATCTATTGTCTTTGGTGGCGGGTGCTTTTGGTGCACGGAGGCCATGTTCAATGAGCTGAAGGGGGTGATACGCGCCGAAAGCGGATACGCCGGTGGCCAGACCCACAATCCAACCTACAAAGACATCTGCACGGGTGCCACGGGCCATGCCGAGGTCATTCGCGTTCATTTCGAACCCGAAATCATCAGCGCGGAAGACCTCCTCCGCATCCATATGGTGACTCACGATCCTACGACCCCGAATCAGCAAGGCAGCGATTACGGCACCCAATACCGCAGTGTGCTTTTCTACCGCGATGAGGCAGAGAAGGGTCAGATGGAGCGGATTTTAAACGAAGTTCGGGAGGAGCAACTCTACCCCAGCCCCGTCGTCACCACCCTTGAGCCGCTCACCGAGTTCTTCCCCGCCGAGGACTACCACCAGAACTACCTGAAGAAGTTCGAATCCGCTGGCCCTCTCCAGAAGATGGGCATGAACGCCGGGTATTGCTCCGCTATCGTCGCCCCCAAGGTCGCCAAGTTCCGAAAGATCTACTTTGACAAACTCAAGTCTTAGCGGGAAAATCTAAGAAAGGCATATAAATTTTGCTCCTAGCGCGGCGAACGCAGCGGAATCACCGTCACTACATTGTCTAGGAAGTCCTCAAATATCACAATTGGGTAGAAATTGCCCTAAAGAATATGGGGATTCTCCTGTATAATTTACTTGTGTCTTTTGAGGTTCGGACGAGGTCATTCTCGCCTGGTTGCTTCATGGAGGAATATCAATGCGCAGAACATTATTTTTAGGAAGCGTTGCGGTTGTCGCAGGATCGGCTTTGGTCGGTTGCGGCGGTAGCAGTAACAACAATCTCAACACAGCCACTCGTATCGCAGTTGGCTACGTCTACGTGCGGGCGAATAACACCCCGCAGGCGACTCCCGCCGTTATCGTCTCAACCAGCTCCGTCGTTCCCTCGGGTTACGCGGCGCCGACGGCTGGAACCGTCACGATGAGTGTCGCCGATGGCACGATTACTCGCGATTCGGACTCGGAGAACTTCAACATGGCCACGAGCAACGTGGTGATCGCCCGAGTGACCTCGCGAAGCAGCGGCGACCCATCGTTCTCCCTTAGCTTCAGCGGTATGCAGCTGAACGGCGAAAGCAAGACGGCTCCTGCGACGACATCTTTTGACATCGGCGGCGGCACGGACAACACCGTTTATCCGATTTCCCTCAACTCTCCCAGCTACACGGTTGGCGCTGCGTCCTCGATGCGCGTTTTGATTAAGGATCCTAGCGCGCTTTACGGCGGCGACGAGCAGAATCGCTTCGGTGCCCCTGCTGACGTGATTGGCAACGCAACGGGCGACTCCGGTTTGGTGGCAAGCGCCTCCGCTGGCGATCAATACGAAGTCGCTGTGCTCCTACACGACGCGAACGGCGTTTTGATTCCCGGCACCACTTTTAGCGTGGCCGATTCGAGTCCGGATGGTCCCACCGCAGCCGCGGTCATCCCCTCCGGTAGCCTCATACAGGTGGTTGGCGGCGGAACCGACGGCGCAGAGGTTGAACTAACGTTCACATCCCCGCAGGCTCCAGGAATGGCGGTCCACTACACGAGCTTCTACAGCTTTGGCACCGCAGGGAACTTCTCTGCTGTGTTCTCGGCTCCCGCCGATCCTGCCAGCGTTATTTGGCCTGACGGAGCACCGCGACCCGATCGCGGATTGCCCGCCGGCACGGTAAACGTTGACTTCATTGTGAACAACGGACGAGGCATCCCAGTCAGCGGTCAGACCGTGAACTTCCAAGTTCGCGACGCTCGAGAAGTCGGCACGCCCGCAGTCTTCCCAGGCAACGACTGGCCAGCGCCAGCAACCGGTCCTTGCACAAGCGCCGATAGTACGATCACCACCGGAGGTGGTATCGGGTCCGTTGCGTTCTTCACGCCATCACCCGCAGCCGGAAACAGCGCGTTCAACTCGCTGAACATCAAGTACGGCACCGGTTGTAAGCTGGACGTAATGATTGGTTCGACGGTCCTCGCCACCAAGGTCATCACGGTGACCCGTCCGCTCTCCGCCCTGGTTACCCAAGGTTCGAGCCGACTCGACGCCGGAACCGCGAGCCAGACCAACCCGAACAACTCCAGTTCCTTCCGAGTAACTGGCGCAACGGATATCGACACCCAGAACATCGCCGCTCCGGTTGGAACCTACACGTGGACGCTCACTCCGAACTCCGCTGGTTCCGTCGGTGACCCAGACAACGTTTCCCCGCGATCGGTCGCCATACCGACCATTTCGGGCAGCGCCACTGGTTCTTCGATCCAAGTGCTTGCGGGAGACAACTCCGGTTCGTTCACCACGGTCGCATCGTTTAACGGAACCGACTCCAACACGTTGACCACCCAGGTCTACGGCCCTCCATCCAAGGTTCTCGTCACCCGCACTCCGGGCGCGGGCGGTCTCACTGGAACGGCGGGTAGCAGCGAAGTGCTGACAGTCTCCTTCCTGGACGGCTTCGGTCACGACGTCACGAGCGAAACAACGGTCACCGGCAAGACGGGATCCATCGTCAGCTCGCCGGGTGGACAGCTGACGTTCCCGTCAGCTCCTAACCGCACCTACAACCTGACCTTCCCAACCGCCAGCGGCGGATACAACACAAGCATGAGCGTGACGTTGTTCTGGGTCGGTACTGGCCAAGGCACTTCGGTTGGGACGGCCAACGGTCTGAACATCACTCGAAACGTCAACGTCATCGTCCCCTAAGGGCGGAGTCGTTGCCAACGCCCCCGGTCAACTTTGACCGGGGGCCTCTTTATGCCTCAGGTTATGAGTTGCCTTCTCATGCATCGTCCACTGTCACTATTGGTGCTCCCTGACTGCGTGTGAACGATTCCGAGTCGCCGTGAGAGCTCCCTGAGCGCGCGTGAACGGTTCCGAGTCGCCGTGAGACCTTCCTGAGTGCGTGTGAACGATTCCGAGTCGCCGTGAGAGCTTCCTGAGTGCGCGTGAACGATTCCGAGTCGCCGTGAGAGCTTCCTGAGTGCGCGTGAACGATTCCGAGTCGCCGTGAGAGCTCCCGGAGTGCAAGTGAACGCTTCCTGAGTTGCAGTGAGAACTCCCTGACTGCGAGGCTAGGCTTTGAAAACGCCTTCCAATACGATGGTTGCCTTCCCCGCCAATTGGCAACGGCCCGCCGCGATATCCACACGCACATAACCGCCGCGCTTACTGGCCTGGAACCCATAAAGTGATGTCTTCAACAGCCGTTCCGACCAGAACGGCCCGAGGAAGCAGTGTGCGCTACCGGTGACGGGATCTTCGGGAACCCCGGACTGCGGCGCAAAGAAGCGGCTGATGAAGTCATAGTCCTGGCCTCGCTTGTCCTGAGCGGTCAGAATCAGCCCGCGCATTCCGAGCTTCGAGATCAGGACGGGGTCGGCTTGGAACGAGCGCACCTGCTCCTCTTCGACTAGGGCCAGCCAGTCCATTCGATTTCTTCCAAACCACATCGGTTCCTGACCGAGTATCTGGCAGATCAGGTTCCACTTGTCGCCTCTTTCCGCGTGCTCCGCGCCAGCTTCGGCCGGAAAATTCATCGACCACTCCTCGCCTTTGCGAGCACATTCGATGGGGCCAGACAGAGTCTCGAATACCAAAGAGCCAGCGTTAAATCGCTGAAACAGCACCTCGGCGCTCGCAAGCGTGGCGTGTCCGCAAAGGTCCACCTCGGTTGTCGGCGTGTACCAAGCCAACCGCCAGTTGTGACCCTGGGGCCAGACAAAAGCCGTCTCGGCCTGGTTCATCTCCATCGCCACGTT
This sequence comes from Chthonomonas sp., assembly GCA_043754215.1. Classification (GTDB taxonomy): domain Bacteria; phylum Armatimonadota; class Fimbriimonadia; order Fimbriimonadales; family Fimbriimonadaceae; genus JAFLBD01. The sequence goes on from JAYUVF010000069.1 coordinate 10,780, forward strand.
CTGCATCCAAGCCGGATCGCCCGCTTCATCCAGCACGACCACACCCGCGGGGTTTCCGCTAAACGCCCGATCCGCGAAGGCATCGACGAGATAAATGGGGTGGGACATGAAGAGAGTCTACTAGAACAAAAAAGAGGAGCCCGTTTGGGCTCCTCTCGGAGATACACAATCGACTCTTACTTCTCGCGAAGCGGAAGGCCCATTTCTTTCAAAAACACGCGCGCCTCTTCGTCCGAATTGGCGGTGGTGCAGATGATCACGTCCATACCGCGGATGCGGTCGAACGAGTCGTAGGGGATTTCCGGGAACACGAGTTGCTCCTTCAGGCCCATGGCGTAGTTGCCACGACCATCGAAGCTGTTCGGATTCAAACCTTGAAAGTCACGAATTCGCGGGAGCACCACGGTAGCGAGCTTGTCCAACCAGTGGTAGGCTCGATCGCCTCGTAGCGTAACCTTACACCCGATCTTCATGCCTTCTCGAAGCTTGAAGTTCGAAACGGCCTTTCGAGCAGTTGTCACCACTGGCTTCTGGCCGGTGATGAGTTGCATGTCGCGAATACAGTTCTCAAGATGCTTGTCGTCGGTTGCTTTGACGGCCATGTTCACGACAATCTTGTCGAGCTTTGGCGCCTCCATCGGCGACTTGTACTTGAATTGCTCCATAAGCTTCGGCAGGGCCTTGTCGGCGTACTGCTGTTTCAGCCTGGGCTTTGGCAGCGAGGTTGGTGCCGCCATTTCTTGGGTCTTACGTGCCATGGATTACTTCTTCTCCTGTTCGCGTCGTGCGAGCAAGTCAGCGTCTGCGCCATCAATGATGGTCTTGCCGCTCGCCTTCGCGTAGCGAACCACATTCTCGCCTTCCTTGCGGCGACCGATGCGAGTCGGCTTCTTGGTTTCCGGATCCACTACCATCAGATTGCTGATGTGGATCGGGGCCGGAAGCTTGATTCGCGCGGACTTTTCGCCCTGTCGCTTCGCCTTAAAATGCTTGATCATCGCGTTCAAAGCCACCATCTGACCGGGGGTCTCGGTGCTCTCTTGAACGACGATCGCTCGGCTCTCCTTCGGGCTGATCGCGGCAACGGTGCCAACTTGGCCCTTGTCCTTACCGCTAATGATCATGACGGTGTCACCCTTCCGGATCTTCAGCTTGATGTTCTGAGCCTGGAGTTTCAATTCTGCTTTAGTAGGCATTAAAGGACCTCCGGAGCCAACGAAACGATCTTCATAAAGTTCGAATCGCGCAGTTCTCGCGCCACGGGGCCAAAGATGCGCGTGCCGCGCGGCTCCATGTTCACGGGGTTAATGACCACACACGCGTTCTCGTCGAAGCGCAAAGTGCTTCCGTCTGTTCGGCGAATGGGTTTCTTCGAGCGGACGATGACCGCTTTGATCACGTCCCCCTTCTTAATCGGCATATTGGGCGTGGCCGATTTGACGGCAGCAACAATTACGTCGCCGACGCCACCGTACCGTGGTTGGGATCCCTTCAGCACGCGGATGCACATTACTTCGCGCGCGCCACTGTTATCCGCCACTTTCAGCCTAGAAAATTGCTGAATCATGTCGTGTTTCTCCTAAGTCCTTCTTTCAAATCTTCGCACAGAGGAGCATCTGCTCGTGTGCAACTGCGAGACCGAACCGCCCTTCGTGAGCAGTACGGGGTCCGGCCCCGAAGGGCCAAAACGATTACTTAACCTTTTCGATAATCCGCGTTACGCGCCAGTGCTTGTCTTTACTAAGCGGGCGTGTTTCGGTGATTTCTACTGAGTCGCCTTCGTCCACCTTTCCACCGAGTTCAGATTCTTCGACGTGAGCCTTGAACTTCTCGGTTTTCAACATGGTCTTGCCGTACAGCGGATGCTGCACTCGGCGAACAATCTTGACGACGCACGTCTTCTCCATTTTCGCGGAGGCGACGACGCCAGTTCGAGTCTTCCGATTGCCTCGCTCGACTGCTTCAACCGCGGCGGCTTCTTCTTTCTTTTTGGCCATTAGTTACCTGCACCTCGTTGCTTCTCGGTGATAACCGTCAGGATGCGTGCGATGTTATGTCGTCGCGCGCTCAGGCTGGCGGTATCGGTGATCTGGCGGAACACGAGGTCGCGGCGAGCCTTATACAGGCTTGCTCGTTCCTGCTCTACCATCTCTTCGAGCTCGGGCACCGTCTTGTCGCGCAGGTCAGCTGCTTTGATTTCCTTCATCGCTTATTCTTCCGTAGTCTCCACGACTTCTCCGATCACATCGGTATCTGTCACTTCAACGGTCGCGCCGCCGTCCATGTCCACTCCGGCGGCTTTGGTGAGATCCTCAGCGCCGGCGGTCTTTTCCTTGACGACGAACTTACATCGGATCGGCATCTTGTGCATGGCTAGTCGCATTGCTTCCTTCGCCACTTCTTCTGCCGGTCCGGCCATTTCAAACATGATGCGGCCTGGCTTGACTACGCAAACGTAGCCTTCAACGCCAGCCTTACCCTTACCCATTCGCTGTTCAAGAGGCTTCTTGGTGAACGGCTTGTCTGGGAACAATCGAATCCAGACTTTACCGCCACGTCGAATGTGTCGGGTCATCGCGATACGGGCGGCTTCGATTTGTCGGCTGGTGATCCAGGCCGGTTCCATCGCTACCAACGCGAATTCGCCAAACGATATCGTGTTTCCACGAGTCGCAAGGCCGCGCATGCGTCCGCGGTGTTGCTTTCTATACTTCATGCGCTTAGGCATTAACATCAGCGATCACCTCCTCTTGCTTTCGCGGCTCCGTTTCGCGTCGTCGAGCTGCAGCTTCCTGTTGTCGCTGTCGCTCTGGCAAAACCTCGCCCTTGTACAGCCAAACCTTGATGCCGATACAACCGTACACGGTCATCGCGGTGGCCACTCCGTAATCAATATCTGCGCGAAGGGTGTGCAGAGGCACCTTTCCTTGCTTGTCGCCTTCCGACCGGGCGATTTCCGAACCGTTCAGTCGGCCGCTGACCAGAACCTTGATGCCTCGACCGTTAAGTCGAACCACGCGGGTCATGGCTTGTCGCATGGCTCGTCGGTGCGAGACTCGCTTCTCCAGTTGGATCGCGATGTTCTCGGCCACGAGTTGGGCGTCAAGTTCGGGCTGTCGCACTTCGGTCACGTTGACCTGGACCACAAGGCTCGAATCTTCCCGGCGGACCATTCGGTTCAGATCCTGGGTTAGCTCATCGATACCCTTTCCGCCGCGGCCAATAATGGCGCCCGGTCGGCTGGTAAAGATGTTGACCTTAATTCGAATCGCGGCTCGCTCGATCTCGACTCGGCTAATAATGCCAAGACCAAACCGGCGTCGGATGTCGCGTCGAATTTTGGCGTCCGACTCCAAATACTTACTATAAGTCTTCTTGTCCGCGTACCAGTTGCTGTCTGCAGCTCGGATAACGCCGATTCGAAAACCGATTGGATGAATCTTTTGACCCATTAGTCCTTGTTTTCCTCCGCACTCGCTTCTGTGGTCTCCGGGGCTTCGGGCACAGTCTCTTCGACGGCGACTTCAGCGGGGGTCTCTTCAACCACTTCTTCTACTTTGGTGTCCTCGACCGGAGCAGCCTTGGCGGCTTTCGCCTTCTTCGGTGCTTCAAACTTAGGTCGTGGCTTAGCCTTGGTGCCGTGCGGCTTTTGGTCCGGCTTCGGCTCATAGTCTTCCAGAATCACGGTGATGTGACTCGTCTTCTTGAGGATGCGTGCACCTCGCCCCATAGCCTTCTGGGTCATTCGCTTGATGCGCGGACCTTCGTCCACGGCGATTGAGCGAATGCGCAGGGCTTGTGCAGCGACGCCGTTGTTCTCGGCGGCGTTTGCCATGGCGCTAATCAAAACATTGCGAAGGGATCGTGCCCCTTTGCTAGGGTGGAATCGCAACCGAGCAGCCGCGAATTCAGCCGTCTTGCCGTTGACCAAGTCAGCGACAATTCGCACCTTTCGCGGTTGCACTCTTACGTATTTTGCGACAGCTCGTACTTCCATCGTTGTAATCCGCTTGTGTCGAAGAGTTCGTCAAGAGCTCCCCGAAACGCGCGCTAAATCCTTAGCGCAGTCGTGTCCCCCGATCGGGCAAAGTTCCGCCGTGACCCTTGTAGGTGCGGGTCGGGGCGAACTCCCCAAGTTTATGGCCGATCATGTTTTCTGTCACGAAGACAGGGACATGCTTTCGACCATCGTGGACGGCTAGTGTGTGACCGATCATATCGGGCGTGATCGTCGAGCGGCGGCTCCAAGTTTTGATGAGCTTTTTCTCGCCACTCGCGTTCATTGCATCGATCTTCTCAGTGAGATGATCGTCCACAAAGAATCCTTTTTTAAGACTGCGTGCCATGGTTCTAGTTTGCGTTTGGTTCAGCCTTTCGGCCTTTCATTCTCTTTAGGTGGTATCCCCAGGTATTCGCTACCCGGGGTTAGTGCACCTAGCTCTTGTTCCTCCGTCGAACAATGAACTTGTCAGTGCGCTTGTTAGAGCGCGTTTTCTGTCCGCGAGCCTTGTTGCCCCATCGGTCAACAGGACCCTTCTTTCGGCCAACCGGCGATTTGGCTTCACCACCACCGTGTGGATGGTCGCGCGGACTCTTGACGACACCGCGAACGTGCGGCCTTCGCCCCAGTCCTCGGTTCTTACCGGCTTTACCAATCTGTTCGTTTTCGTGCTCGGCGTTACCGACTTCACCGACCGTTGCACGGCAAGTGTAGTGGACGCGTCGCATTTCGCCGCTGGGCAATCGTAAGGTCACATACGTGCCTTCCTTCGCCATCAGCTGGGCGGCTGCGCCAGCACTTCGCACCATTTGGCCGCCCTTACCGGGCTGGAACTCGATGTTGTGCACCAAGCTACCAAGGGTGATGAACCGCAGTTCGAGACAGTGTCCCGGGAGAATGTCGGCACCTTCGCCTGAGCGAATGACCGTTCCGTCCACGAGACCCTTCGGAGCCAAGATGTATCGCTTCTCGCCATCTTCGTATTGAAGCAGCGCGATGCGGCACGTTCGGTTCGGATCGTATTCGATACCGATGACCGTAGCGTCCATCCCGTCTTTCAGTCGCTTGAAGTCGATGATGCGATAGCGTCGCTTGTTACCACCGGACTTGTTGAAGCTCGTTCGTCGGCCGTAACTGTTGACACCACCACTCTTGTGGATGCCAACCGTAAGGCTCTTCTCCGGCTTCTTCTTTGTAATCTCGGCGTAGGTCGAAGCCACCATATGGCGTCGGCCGGGCGAGGTTGGTTTTAATCTTCGTACTGGCATGGCTTAGACTCCGTAATCCTCCAGCTTCTGGCCGGGGGCCAGGGTGATGACGGCCTTCTTCCAGCTGGGTCGTTGACCCGGCTTTCGCTGACCGACGCGCCGCATTTTGCCTCGCACCGAAACGGTTTGAACATCAATGACTTCAATCTTATCTTCCTTTGGCTTCTTGCCAGTGTTGTAGATTGACTCCAATGCTGCCTTGATCTCGAGCTTGTTGGCATCCTTCGCGACGACGAACGTGTACTTGCGCAAGTTCTTATCGTCAGCGATGAATTCGTTACCGTAGCTCAGAGCCACCGATTTTTCGGTGATGTGCGGGCGGACGATGATCGTGTATGCACTACGCGACATTATTTTTCACCTTCTTCGGTCTTCTTCTTGGAAGCGCGCTTGGGCTTTTCTTCGGTCGCCGCCGGAGCGTCGGCCTTCTTAGCCTTTGGCTTGGCTTCCTTCACGGCAGGAGCTTTCTCTGCCTTCGGGGCCTTTGCCACCTTAACTGCCTTCTCTTTGGCACCCCAGACCGCTTCGATTTGGTCGAGAGCGTCCTTGGCGATGACAATTTTGTGGGCAACGAGAATATCTCGGGTGCTGAACGTGTTGGTCTTGGCGCCTTCGTTTTGGCTAGGGCCGGTTCGAACTTCAACGTTAGGCAAGTTGCGGAAACACTTGTAGGTGGTTTCGTCGAAGCTACCGGTGATGACGAGAATTCGTCGTGCGTCGGCAACTCCAAGGGCGGAAAGAAGCTTGATCGCGTCCTTAGTCTTCGAAACGGTGAACTGAACTTTGTCCACCACGGTGACCTTGCCTGCGGTCACTTGTGCACTGAGGGCACCCATGATCGCGGCTCGTCGCTCCTTCTTATTGAAGCCCTTGGTGTAGTCGCGCGGCATGATGGCAAGAGCCATGGCACCGTGCGCCCACTGCGGAGATCGGGTCGAACCCTGTCGGGCGTTACCGGTCTTCTTTTGCTTATAAGGCTTGCGACCACCGCCGCTCACTTCGCTGCGGCTCTTGGTCTTTTGCGTCCCTTGTCGGCTGTTGGCTTCTTCGGTGACGACGGCTTTGTGGAGCAGGTGCATCACGGGCTCGGATGTGGCGATCGCGCCCAACTCTGCCGTTCCGACAGCTTTCCCTTTTTGATCTTTAATCTCGAGGTTTGCCATGGTTTATCTCTCCACCTTATTCACGATCACGAATCCGCCGTTGGGGCCGGGAACGCTACCGTCAATGAGAAGTAGGTTGCGCTCGGCGTCAACCTTTACAATCTTGAGTCCCTTTTGGGTCACGGTGTCACCACCCATACGGCCCGGCTTCTTCACGCCTTTAAAAACGCGCTGAGGACCGGTCGCACCGCTCGAGTTTGGTCGGCGGTGAGTCATGAAACCGTGGGTCATGTGTTGGCCTTTGAAGTGGTGGCGCTTGACAGCGCCCGCGAAACCTTTACCTTTGCTAGTGCCGGTGACGGTGATTTCTTGGCCCTCCGCGAATATCTCCGCGGTGATTTCTTGACCCGTGGCGAAGCCGCTTGAGTCCTTTACTCGGAACTCGCGCATCTTACGAACATTGAAAGTGAGTCCCGCTTTCTTCAAGTGGCCGAACTTCGGGAACGTGAGGTCTTTTTCGCGACCTTCGCCAAACCCGACTTGAACGGCGCTGTAGCCGTCCGTGTCGTCCGTCTTGATTTGCGTGACCCAAACCGGCCCGGCCTTAACGACCGTAACCGGGACCATGCGCCCGTCTGCGTCGTAGACGTGCGTCATGCCCACTTTGGTTCCGAGGATTCCCGGTAGCATAATCTTATAGTTTCTCCTTATATCAGGCACACCCAAACCGATATCAGCCAACGCTCATAGAGCGCCGCCCAACGTCAAGTCAAATGGACCTGAATCGCAGCTTCACGCGCCAACGATGGGTTCCTTTGCCGTTGCCCGATCTCAACCTTTCGGCGTCCAGAACCTCCTAAGTTCTGCTCTCGGGTCAGCCCCCATCGCGACTCGAAGCCGCTTCGCACCGACCGAAGCCTGCGCGCAACGACAAGTTATACCCGATGAGTTGGGGAAAAGCAAGAGCCGAAATCCAGAACCCTCTCCCCCTGGGAGAGGGCAGGGTGAGGG
>JAYUVF010000070.1:0-2581 GCA_043754215.1 Chthonomonas sp.
AACATCGCCTGCGGGCAGGTGGACATCGGCAACGCGGAAACCGAGATGGCCGCCAAAATGAAAACCGGCATGTTACAAGCCAGCGGCGAAATCACGACCGAGCCGACGATGGACGTGCAGTGCGTCGCCGATGCTGTCCTCGCCATGGCCCGCCTCCCGCTGGAGGCCAACATCCTCTTTCTGACCGTTATGGCCACCAAAATGCCGCTGGTCGGCCGCGGCTAAGCAAAGGGTCGGGACTTGTTGGCGGAATTCGACCCTTGGGTGGCACGCCCACGGCTTTGCGTGGGCGTGAGCATTTTCTTCGCCCCAACGTGGGCGCGCTATGTCAGCCCAGGGCAAGTCTCCGCAGCCCTGGGAACTCGGATCATTGATTCTTCCTTTCTTGGCCCCAACGGGGCCAACTACGCGTTGATCCTGGCGAATCAAATCAGGAGGTAAACGGCACGATCGAGCCCGCCACCGCGCCCATATCTCAGGAAGAATGGAAACGACGTGTCCTCGCCACGGCGGGGAGCATCCCCGATCCAACCTTCATTCGCCACGATCAAGGCGAGTATGAGCAGCGGGCGGAACTGCCGTGACTCACTTGCGGGACACCAATTCCTGCATTGACCATTTGCGCCAGAGCGCGCCACGCCGAGTTGATGCCCCCCACGGTCGCGGTACAATGGACGCGGTTGCCCTTGGGCACGACGGATTCTCCCTGCAAGAAGCACCACTCTCATGCCCGTTCCTGGCTCCATTAAGCCCACGCATAAGGCCATCAAGGCGTATTACGAGACTCTGGCCGCGTATGCCGATCAGAAGGTGAAGCACGAAGGGGCCACGGAAACCGGTTTTCAACGTCTCTTGACCGACACCGCCAGATCGCATGGCTGGATGCTCGTTCCCAAGTTAACGGTCAAGCGCGGCGGAAAGAGCGTCATCCCGGACGGGACTGTCCGCGACGCCTACAGCCTGCACCGCGGGTATTGGGAAGCAAAGGATAGTGACGACGACTTGGCAGCAGAGATTCGCAAGAAAATCGCCAAGGGATACCCGCTCACCAATATCATCTTTGAAGACACCCAGCGGGCAGTCCTCTATCAGAATGGGCAGGAAGCACTCAAGGCCGATCTGACCACCCCGCAGGCCCTTGCTGATCTACTTAACGCGTTCTTTTCGCACACCGAACCCGATATTCAGGGCTTCGACAAGGCAGTCGACGAGTTCAAGGAAGCGGTTCCGGACCTGGCCCGAGCGCTAGCGGAGATTCTGAAAAAGTCACACGAGTCGCACCCCGCATTCCAAACCGCTTTTGAGAAGTTTTTTACCCTCTGCCAGTCCGCCCTCAACCCAAACATCCGTCGCGAGGCAGTCGATGAGATGCTGATTCAGCACCTTCTCACCGAGCGGCTCATTCGCACCATTTTCGACAAGGACGACTTCACCCGGCAAAACGTCATCGCTGCGGAGGTCGAAAACGTCATTGACGCCCTTACCGGGCAGGCCTTCAGCCGCAAGGATTTCCTGAAGAAGCTGGACAAGTTCTATGTCGCCATTGAGCTGGCTGCCGCCAACCTGGGGGACTTCAGCGAAAAGCAGCACTTCCTGAACACGGTCTACGAGCGGTTTTTCCAGGGCTATTCGGTTAAGGCCGCCGACACGCACGGGATCGTCTACACGCCGCAAGAAATCGTCGATTTCATGTGCGCTAGCGTGGCCGAAGTGTTGGAGAAAGAATTCGGCAAAAGCCTGGGGGACAAAGAGGTCCACATCCTCGACCCCTGCACGGGCACCGGCAACTTCATCGTCAACCTGATCAACCGCATCCCCAAAAAAGACCTGCCCCGGATGTACCGCCAGCAGCTCTTCGCCAACGAAGTGATGCTGCTGCCGTACTACATCGCGGCTTTGAATATCGAGCACGCGTATTACGAGCGGACAGGTGAGTATGAGTCGTTCGAGGGGCTGTGCTTTGTGGATACGCTGGATTTGGTGGAGAAGCAGCAAAAGACGATGGCTTTCCTCAACGAAGAGAATACCCAGCGGGTCGAGCGGCAGCGGAAGGCACCGATCACCGTGATCATCGGAAATCCCCCCTATAACGCAAATCAGGTTAATGAGAACGATAACAATAAGAATCGGGCGTATGCCTTTGTTGACTCGCGAATCAGAGAGACTTACGCCCGAGATACGTCCGCAACATTAAAGAATAAGCTGTATGATCCCTACGTAAAATTCATTCGTTGGGCGACCGATCGCTTGAACGGGCGGGATGGAATTGTTTGCTTCGTCAGCAACAACAGCTTCGCAGTTGATCAAGCTCCATTCGACGGCATGCGTGGGCAACTACTCAGAGACTTCACTCGCATTATGCACATTGATCTGCACGGAAATGTCCGTCAAAACCCGAAGCTAAGCGGAACATCGCATAATGTGTTCGGCATCCAAGTGGGCGTTGGAATCACTATTGCCGTGCGGCGAAAGAAGCCCAAGAATCACGTCGTGAGCTTTCATCGCGTTCCGGAATTCTGGCGCCGCGAGCGCAAACTGAGGTGGTTGCAAGAAGCGGAGAGGTTCGGTAACGTCCGACTTA
>JAYUVF010000071.1:0-21474 GCA_043754215.1 Chthonomonas sp.
CCTGGCCTCCTTCTAGACTCCATCGTGAACTTGGCTGAACTGAAATTAACCCTCGGAGATGGTGGGGACGTATCTGATTTTTGGCATCCCAAAGAAAGCTGCCGGAATGCTCGATCACGCTTCGGGGCATTGGGACCAAACTTAGCATTGACGACCCTCCGTACCGTGGGATACGATATTAGGAGTAATCAGCCGACAATATATGAGTCGAAACGCCACAGAACTATTCTAGCTGGATTGCCTGAAATAGGCTCGAATGGAACTCTCGGCACGGCCCGTGCGTTTCGGCATGTTGGCGACATAATCGACGGAAGGAACCAAGACGCGTGAAACAACTCTCAACTAAAATTTTCATGGCGGTACTCGCCACGCTCGCATTGACGGGTTGCAATCGGTATCAAACTACGCTCAAGGCGGGCGACAAGGACAATACGAAGTCGGTCACGGTGCGCGACATCGCCATGATCGTTCCTAATGCAGAAAATCCTTGGACTAGACTGCAGATTGAGTACGCCACTATGGCCGCGAAGGCAGAGAACGTCACCCTGCACGTGATTCCCATCTCAGGATCTGATGAAGAGAGCGTTCAGTCCGCCCTAGGGGCGGCAGCTGCAGCCAGGTGCACGGGCGCGATGATCCAAGCTCCCTCTGAGACCGCAGGCATTTTCGTTCGGGACCAGGCGGAGAGCTTTGGAATCAGCATCGTCACGATCAATCAGCGATTGCGTGACGTTGACTCCAAGAAATTTTTGAACCTTCCCTATTACGGAATTGAGAATCGCGATCTGGGCAGTTTCCTGGTTCAATCCGCGCTCGAGGAAGTCGCGAAGCGGGGTTGGAAGGCTTCGGAAACCGGGATTTTAGTGATGACTCAAGATGACGGGGGCAAGTTCGCCGCTCGCGGGCAAGCTATCTCCGACACCCTTCGCTCGAATGGCTACGACGCTACTCAAATTAAGATCCTCCGATCTGCATCGCGCGCGGAAGCCCAGTCGCAAGCAGCCAATGCGATTGGCGCAGGCAAGCCAAACTGGCTCATCCTCGGTGCGAACGACGGCTCCGTTCTCGGCGCAGCAGACGCTGCTACCGCTAAGGGCATGGGTGCCGAAAACGTGATCGGCGCCAGCATTGGCGGTTTGGGCGCACTGGATGAGCTTGCGAAGCCTGCAAACGGTTTCTTTGCTACGCTGTTGGTCGGTCCCCGGGCCCACAGCTATGCCACCCTTCAGCGGTTGGTCAAGGCAATGAGAGCGGGACTCACCGTGGATCCGCTTCCCGACTACAATATTGGAGTCTGGATCACCCGAGAGAATCTGGCGGAGGCCACCAAGTCTGAAATGCTTGACAAGCTTCCTGCGTACGCAAAGACTTTGCAGCCGTAAGTCCAAAAAGCCGGGCCCTAATGGGGTAGCCCGGCTTTTTTGTGTCTGACGGAGGCGTTAGCGCTTAAAGATGTTGCCCAAAACGCCACGGATGATCTGTCGTCCGATTTGGGTGCCAGCGGATCGAAGCGTACTCTTGATTACCGATTCGACGATGGTGTCGCCCCGTCGTCCGCCGCCAGCGCGAGCGGCTTCTTTGGCCTGCTTCGCCTCCAGCTTTTCGGCTTCCTCTGCTGCCTCTGCCTCCGCTTCGGCTTTTGCTTGAGCCGCCGCTTTCACTTGAAGCTTTTCATAGGCTGATTCTCGGTCTACGGTCGTGTCGTACTTGCCCGAGACTGGGGACCCGTTTCTGATCGTTGTCCGTTCTTCTGGAGTGGCAGGCCCCAGTCGGCTGAGCGGTGGACGCACCGCCGTCTTTTCCACGATGGATGGCGCTCCTTTCTCGTCGAGCATTGAAACCAGCGCCCAACCCACGCCCAACTCGGTAATCGCGTCCTCGGTCTTAAAGCTTGGGTTTTCGCGGAAGCTGTCCGCCGCCGCCTTGATCCCCTTCATCTCGCTTGGAGTGAAGGCCCTGAGGGCGTGCTGAACCCGGTTTCCGAGTTGTCCGAGCACAGCGTCCGGTACGTCCGCCGGGTTCTGGGTGATGAAATAAACGCCGATTCCCTTCGAGCGAATCAAGCGCACGACTTGCTGGACTTTTTCAAGCAAAGGCTTGGGTGCATCCGTGAACAAAAGGTGAGCTTCGTCGAAAAAGAACACCATTTTGGGCTTTTCTGGGTCGCCAATTTCCGGCAAGATTTCGAATAGCTCCGCCATCATCCACAGCAGGAAGGTCGAGTAAAGCCGAGGGCTGCTCATCAGCTTGTCCGCGGCCAGGATGTTGACGATGCCGCGACCGCTGTACTCGGTGCGCATAAAGTCTTTGAGATCGAGCGCAGGCTCGCCAAAGAATTTGTCCCCGCCTTGGTCTTCCAAGACCAGCAACTGCCGTTGGATCGCTCCGACTGAAGCCGCACTGACGTTGCCGTAAACCTGCTGAAGTTCTTTGGCCCGATCGGAAATCTCGCTGAGAATGGCCCGCAGGTCCTTTAGGTCGAGGAGCATCAATCCTTCCTCGTCGGCGAGACGGAATGCGACGTTCAGTACGCCTTCTTGGGTGTCATTCAGCTCGAGCATTCGGCTCAACAGCAACGGCCCCATCTCGCTGACAGTGGCCCTGATCGGATGGCCCTGCTCGCCGAATAGATCCCAGAAGACAACTGGATTCCCACCGTACTCGAGCGGTAATCCTAACTCGTTTAGGCGAGTCTCCACCCTAGGGTTGCCACCGCCAACCTGCGAAATCCCACTGAGGTCGCCCTTCACATCAGCCATGAAGACCGGAACGCCCATGCGGCTGAAATTCTCCGCGAGCATTTGCAGGGTAACGGTCTTCCCCGTACCCGTCGCGCCAGCAATGATCCCATGGCGATTCGCCTTGCCGGGATGTAGAAAAACCGGGTTGTCCCCTTTGCCTATAAGAATTGGATCGGCCATCGTTGGTTGCCTCGTTCGAACAGCCGCAATGTTACCTCTCGCCTTGTTTCAGCCTCGCCTTCTTCGTGGTGACCGGTTTCCGTTTTGCGGCTCCGAGCCCCACTTGGCCCCACTCCAGAGCAGTGGCGGCGTCGGTCAAGATTGTCGAAGGGGCAAGCCAGTATCGCATCGCCATCGGCTTAGGGCCATCATCAAAGATGAACGGCTCGCTCCCCCGCTCTACGTACCAATCTTGGTTCTGGTCATCCGCTTTGAGGTAGATCGCCTCATCGGCGATTAGAGCGAACATGAACCCGTCGCAATACACTCCAGCTCCGCCGAACATCTTCCGCCACGTGATGGTGCCGAGCGGAGCGAAGACCGGAATCAGCGAGTTTAGGAATTCGGTGCTCGGTGCCAATTAGCCCACCGGTGCCTTCGCGCCCGGATAGTCGCCCGCGAGGATTCGGTCGTAGGTGCCGCCAGACACCCATCGATCCAGCTCCTGAACCCGGTGTACGAACATCGGGTGGGTGCTGCTCCAGTTCATCAACAGGAACCAAATGATCTTGCCGAAGGCATCCTGCATCGGCATTTCTTGATAGATTCGAGCCTGATCCATGAAGGCGTCGCGATTCATCTCATCGGAGAGGCGGTTCGGGCCGGCGCAAAGCTTGAGGTTGGCATCGAGCGAAGTCCCGAGCGATTGGGCAACCAGTAGACCCGCGCGATCTGCACTTATCTCCGCCTGTCTCGACCACTCATAGAAAGCGATGACCATCGCGTAACTCACCGCGTCGCCGAGTCCGAATGTACGACGTCCGATTGCTTCCAGCAAGGGAGCTAAAACCTGGGCGACCGAGAAGTACAAAATGTGGCCCGCCTTGATGTGACCCAACTCGTGCCCGACCAAGTGGAACAGTTCTTCGTCGTTGAGGGTGTCCACCATGGAGCTTCGCAATGTGATGTAAGGCCGCTCTACGCCCCCCGCGAAGGCGTTCGGGAACGGATTGCTACTGATGTAGAGCTCCGGCTCTGGCATGTCCAAAACCGCACAACTCTCACGGAGGATTTCGTACAGGGTCGGGTACTGGCGGGGTCCGCATCGAACCGCACGCCCCATGTTGTAAACGTACATCCAACGATCAAGGCCTAGGTCGTAGAACTTGCGGATCAGCTCGGGCAGTAGCGGGATTTTCTCGAGCGCAGCGAGTGCTCGGCGATCGGCGTCCGACACGAAAGCTTCGGCGGTGATGCCTGGAAATTGTTGGCGCGGCATAGTCTTATCTATCAGAACGGATCATCGTCCCAAACGGTTGACCTAATCGACTTTATGCGGCAAATTTTGCGACGGATTCGAGGACGCGGTCTCGATGGTAGGGTTTCAGAAGGAAATCCTTGGCCCCCGCCGCCATGGCTTCAATCACTAGGTTCTTCTGGCTCATCGCCGTGCACATGAGCACCGTCGCGTCGCAGTCAAGCTCCCGGATGGCCCGAAGTGCGGTAATGCCGTCCATCTCCGGCATCGTGATGTCCATCGTCACCAAGTCCGGCTTGAGCTGCGCATACATTGCAATCGCGTCGGCCCCGTTCTCGGCTTCGCCCACAATTTCGTATCCATTCTCGGTCAGGATACGGCGTAGAGTCACCCGCATAAAGAGGGCATCGTCGGTAATGAGGATTCGAGTTGGCATGGCTGTCGTGAGCCGCCTACATCAATTTTTCAAATAAAGACTCAGCGTGCTCAAAGGCGGTGACAAATTCGAGAGTCACCCGATCTAAATCTTCGGCAGAAAGTCGGCAAACATCTAGGCTCTCTACCGAAAGTTCATATTGCAACCCGTCTCCACCAAGTCCGCAACCGGTGGTCATGGCTACGAAGTCCGCGAGATGTAGCACGTGGGCGAGCCAAGGATGTCGCGACTCGCCAGGCTGGTGATGACAGCGGATCGCATCCACCAATTCAGCGGGCAAATTCCAGTTCTCGGCCATGTGCGCGCCGATTTCTGAATGGCTGTAACCCACAACTTTGCGTTCGACCTCCTCAAAAGTCATATTGGCGTGCTCCGCCAATTGAGACATCAGCCCGATTTTGTCTTCAATGCAATTGCTGATGGCGAACTTTCCGATGTCGGCGAGAAGCCCGGCCACAAACGCAGTATCCGCATCAAACTGCCCCATTCGGGCAAAGATTTGCGCTCCGACCGCGATCGCCATCGAATGCGTCATGAGTTGACGAGGCGCCAAATCGTAACCCTTCAACCCTTTGCTCATCCACGGGTAAGTCCCCGCAATCAGCGCCATGTGACGAACTGTGCGGAAGCCGAGCACAATCACCGCATCGTTGAGCGAGGTGACCTGACGAGGCAGCCCATAGAATGAGCTATTGGCAAGCCGCAGGACTTTGCTGGACAGGGACTGATCCAGCCCGATTGCCTCAGCGACGGAACGAGACGTTGCGTCTGATCCGCCAGTGAGTTGGATGACTCGCATCACCGCGGTCGGCAGCGCTGGCAGATCAGGCGTACGCCGCAAGATCGCTTGAATTGGCAGCCGGGGCCGCTCGTCCGGATTTCTCAGTGCAGGTTGCATAGAATTTTCTCCCCTCCGACGAGTGACCTCACTCTGAATTCCCCGGTAGATGAGCAAAAGCTCACCGAGCGGGCTTTCGCCCCGCCGACGTCGGTGGCCACCACCAGGATCCCCAGTTCACCCAGCTTCTTGGCCACCGCCTCCGCGTTCCGCTCGCCCATTGCTAAGTGGGCGTGTGGCTGCCCCGCAGTCACCCGAAACACCTGCGCTCCCCCAGAGTAAGCACAGCGCAGCCTCTCCAGCAGGGCCCCTCGCTCGACCAGTTGTTTCACCATGTGGTCAATTCCAGAGTCAGCAAATTTCCCCGCTCGTTCAAGGTCCCCGTTCCCAAAATGTTGCGGCAGCATGATGTGCCCCATTCCCGACACCTCCGCTTCAGGATCGTTCATCGCAATCGCAATGCAACTTCCCAGCCCCACGCAGTCGTACAAGGCCGGCCCCTGCTCAACGCGGACTTGCGCCATCCCAACCGTGATCTGAGATCGCTGCATTAGGAAAGCCACCGCTTTTGAAACCGGGGTGAATGGAGAAGTGTCACGTTCTCCCTAGTCATTCCACTGCCTTGCATGGTTCCCAGCTAGGAAGGTTACGGGGAAGGTGGGCGGGCAGATTATTCTCAAAGTTGGAACTGATTGCCCGCGAGAGGTGTTTGAAGAATCAAGAGGAAGCCGCAAAGGCAAATCCTCAAACCAACAAAAGCAACGAAGACAGCCTCTGGGTGGGCGCGCACCTCTCCTCCCAAACAACGAAACGCACGCCCACCATTTTTTTGCATCAAATTTTTGACGGAGGACCCAGGAATTGGTACACTCCTGGGAATGGCAAGCCTAGACGTTGACTCCATCCGGCACGCTTTAGCCACCGCCCAGAGCAACGGCTACCGCTTTGTCAGGATCAAATCCGGCGAAGAATCTTTCCGGGGAGTACTGAGCGACTCCGAATTCGAATCACCTGATGTCCCGTCGCTCGCCGTCGCCGAAATCCCAGAAGGCCAGCCTGCCAACTGTGAACTCGATGTCAGAGCTCCGTGCGTTGGCTATTTCCAAGAGGCCACGACCCCAGTTTCCGTGCGTTCTACATTAGAACCTGGCGCTGTACTCGGAGTCATAAACGCGCTGGGCATAAAGAACGACGTCACAACGAAAAAAGGTGGCGAGGTCCTAGAGATTCTGGTGAAGAACAACGATCCAGTCGAATTCGGTCAAGTCATTGCCCGACTAAAGGTGAATGCATGAAAAGTTTCTTAGCTCTAATGATTGCAACGTCGCTCACAGGCTGCTCCGGCCTAGTCGTGGATGGCAATCAGCGCAAGGACCAGGTGGGCAACACGGTCGTTGGGCAAGCCCTCGCTCGCGGCAAAGATGAGAAGTGCATGTCGAATATTCGCCAAGTTCGACAGGGCATCATGGTGCAGATGACGAGTAGCGAGACGCCGCCCGCCAGCCTCACCGAACTCAAGTTTCCCGAAGAACTGCTGATCTGCCCAATCGACAAGAAGCCTTACACCTACGAACCCACCGATGGCACGGTGAAGTGCAAGCACCTGGGGCACGAAAAATACTGATGTTTAAGCGCGTTTTAGTGGCCAACCGGGGCGAAATCGCCCTTCGAGTGATGCGAGGATGCAAGCTCCTTGGGATTGAAACTGTGGCGATCTATTCGGCCATGGACAAAGACAGCCTGCACGTCAAGTTCGCCGACCGCGCGATCTGCGTGGGTGAGGCCTCGAATACCGACTCGTACCTAAACCTCGCTAACGTCTTGATGGCGGTCGAGATTTCGGGTGCCGACGCGGTGCATCCGGGATACGGCTATTTCAGCGAACGGGACCATTTTGCCGAAGCGCTTGGTCAGATGGGCGTCAAGTTCATCGGTCCGCCTCCGAGCGCGATCATTTCCATGGGCGATAAAGCGCGGGCGAAGGAAGCCGCGATTTTGTCGAACTGCCCAGTCGTGCCCGGAAGCACAGGACCGATTGAAAACGACCAGGAAGCGACGGTGGTTGCCGAGCAGATCGGTTATCCAGTCCTTCTCAAGGCGGTCGCGGGCGGTGGCGGACGCGGAATTCGGCGCGTCAACGATGCCACTGAGCTCCAGAAGATGTGGTCTATCGCCCAGTCTGAGGCCCAGGCGAGTTTCGGGAATGGCGACATGCTCGTTGAGAAGTGCGTGGTCGAACCAAGACACGTAGAGATTCAAGTCCTGTTCGATGAGCACGGCAACGGCGTGTATCTGTTCGAGCGAGAGTGCTCCGTGCAGAATCTGCGCCATCAAAAGATCGTGGAAGAGGCTCCGTTTGCGGCTATCGACCCCAAGCTCCGCAAGGAGATGGGTGAGGCCGCCGTTAGAGTTGCAGGGAGTGTGGGATACACCAACGCGGGCACGGTCGAATTCTTGGTGGATAAGGACAACAAGTTCTACTTCCTAGAAATGAACACCCGGCTTCAGGTCGAGCATCCGGTGACCGAGTTGGTGACTGGTCTTGACTTGGTTCAGCTCCAACTGCTGGTCGCCTCGGGCGAAAAGCTTCCGTTTAAGCAGAGCGACCTTCAACTAAATGGTCATGCGATCGAGGCTCGGATCACCGCACAGGATCCCGACCAAGACTTCGCCCCAAGCACCGGCAAGATCACCAAATGGAATGCGCCGGGCGGCATCGGAGTCCGCATGGACACTCACGTCTACGCTGGTTTCACGATTTCTCCGTTTTACGATCCGATGATCGCGAAGCTGATCGTGTACGGGCGTGACCGCGATGAGTGCGTCCGCCGCCTCATGGTGGCGCTTGATGAGTTTGACGTCGAGGGGATCCAGACCAACATCCCGTTCCTTCGCCGCTTGGTGCGCCACTCCGATTTCGTGAGCGGTGATTTCTCCACCGCCTTCGTTCCCCGAATGTTGGAGGAAGTGCTCGTCTGAAATTTACGCCCGTCGAACCTGAAGAAGTCGAAGTCGAGGTCAAGACTCCCATTGAGTTGCGCAAGGCGGCCCGTCATGTCGCGCTTCAAACCATTTATTGTGCGGACACTGAGGGCGTCGAACTAGAAACCGCTCTTGCTGACGGCATCGCCAGCGAAGAGTTCACTGACGAGCTCAAGAGCTACATCAAGCGAGTCGTGCGGAAGGTCTTCGAAGATGTAGAAGCGATCGACGGTCAAATCGCCCCGCTTCTTGCCTCTGGTTGGGACCTGAACCGGATTGCGAAGGTGGATCGAGCGATCCTGCGGATGGCGACCGCCGAATTCTATGCCATCGAAGAGATGCCGCCCAAGGTGACCATTAACGAGGCCGTGGTTATCGCGACAGAATTTGGCGACAAGAGCAGTTCCAAGTTCATCAATGCGGTCTTGGGGAAGATCCTGCCGCAAACCCCAAAAGCCAACTGGGATAGCTCGAAGTTCAAGAACTTCCTCACCCCGGCCGTCTCGACGCCGCGCGAAGAGCCTGCGGAAGAGATCATTCAAGCCGGTTCGCCCGAGCATGATGCGCTGCTCCAATCCAACGGCTGGACCCTGCGTACGGACTAGTCAGCAAGTGCCAAAATAGGGGCTCCCCCATGACGGCACAAATTCTTGACGGCAAGGCTTTGAGCACGCAAATGCGTGCCGATCTCAAGGTTCGCGTGGCCCGACTCGCCGAGCAAGGCATCGTGCCGCGACTTGAGGCTATCGTCGCGAGCCAAGACCCGGCCAGCCTCGCCTACGTCAACATGAAACGTGCCTGGGCCGAGAAGGCGGGCATGCAAAGCGGGCAGTGGGGAGCCGGACCGGATACCACTCAGGCCGGCCTCATCGCCAAGATCGATGAGCTTAACGCCGACCCGCTGGTGCACGGCGTTCTGCTCCAACATCCGCTGCCAAAGCACCTCGATGAGGACGCGGCTCTGCTCGCGTTGGGTCCTGAAAAGGACGCGGACGGACTCACGCCCGCCTCACTGGGAAGACTCGTCGCGGGACTCCCGGGTTACCGCTGCGCTACCCCCCTTGGAATCATTCGACTTCTGGAGCACTACCAACTGGACCTCACCGGCAAGCACGCCGTCGTGATCGGTCGCAGTGTCATTCTCGGCAAACCGATGGCTTTGATGCTTTTGCAAAAGGATGCCACGGTCACCATCGCCCATAGCAAGACCCAAGACCTAAAATCGCTCTGCCAGCAGGCGGACGTAATCGTAGCAGCCGTTGGAAGACCGGAGATGGTCAAGGGGGATTGGATCAAGCCGGGCGCGATAGTGGTGGACGCGGGCTACAACAAGGTCGAGGGCAAAGCCCACGACGTGGGAGACTGCGACTTTGAAGCTTGTGCGGAACGGGCAAGTTGGATCACGCCGGTCCCGGGCGGGGTCGGACCAATGACGGTAGTCAGCCTGCTCATGAACGCGGTCGAGGCCGCCGAAGGAACTATCACAACGTAGTTCTTGAACAATGATCTGCTGGCGAACGTAAGAGATTCTGATGATGATGTTTGACCCGATTTATTGGGTTTTCGCGATTCCCGGTCTGCTGTTCGCCCTTTGGGCCCAGTTCAAGGTCAAGTCCACCTTTGCTAAGTATGCTCAGGTTCGCACTCAAAAGGGTGTGAACGGCGTTGACGCAGCGGAGTGGATCATGGCGCACAGCGGCGTCAGGGTCGGCGTGGAGCGGATTGCCGGCGAGCTCACCGACCACTATGATCCGCGTGTAAAAGTTATTCGTCTTTCAGAATCCTCGGTCGTGGACTCCGTGGCCTCTGTCGCGATTGTTGCTCACGAACTCGGTCATGCGGAGCAGGATGCTCAGAATTACGGTCCGCTCAAACTCCGCGGGGCCATAGTCCCGGCAGTTACGGCGAGTTCATGGCTGGGCCCGATGGTTTTCATCGGCGGCATGATGTTCAACAGCCCGGGCCTGCAACTGATCGGCCTCGGCATTTTTGCCCTGGCGACCATCTTTGCGCTGGTCACCCTCCCTGTCGAGTTCAACGCCAGCAACCGCGCAATGAAGACTCTGCAAAGCTCGAATTTGCTGTCTGGTAATGAGTTGGTGGGCGCGAAGAAGGTGCTCGATGCGGCCGCGCTGACCTACGTCGCCGCCGCCGCTCAGAGCATTTTGATGCTCCTGTACTACGTGTCGCTCATGAATCGTAGGGACTAAAGCAACTCAAACTGGTACCCTGTCGGGGTGAATTTAGTTGAAATTTTGCCGCTCGGCGGCGCGGGGGAGATCGGTCGCAACTGCACCCTCCTCATCCAGGGCGACGACATGCTTATGATTGACTGCGGCATCTCGTTCCCAAATGAGGAAATGCACGGGGTCGATGTTGTGATCCCCGACTTCGCCTTCGTTGAAGCGAACAAGCACAAGCTTAAAGGCATCGTCCTTACCCATGCTCACGAGGACCACGTCGGCGCACTGTCGCACCTTTTGCGAACCGTCAAAGCCCCGATCTACGCGACCGAGTTCACTCACGCGATGATCCGCCCGAAGCTCGAAGAACGGCTGGATACAAAAGAACTCAAGTTCGTCCAAGTTCGCCCGGGCGACATCATTCCCGCGGGCGGCCTGAAGTTTGAATTTGTCCGCATCACTCACTCCATTCCGGACACGTGTTGCATCGGCATCCACACCGAGCACGGCATCGTGCTGTTCACCGCTGACTTCAAATTCGACTTTACGCCGGTTGACGGCAAGCTCACGGATATCAAACGCCTGACTGAACTAGGCGATCTCGGAGTGGTGTGCCTGCTGAGCGACTCTACCAACGTGGATCGGCCCGGCTTCGGCCCCAGCGAGCGGATTGCTACCGACGGTTTCCGCCAAGCCTTCGGCCAAGCGAAGGGGCGCATCCTGATCACCATGTTCGCCAGCAATATCCACCGGATGCAGCAGGCCATGGACGTCGCCGCCGAGACCGGCAGAAAGGTCGCGACCGCGGGCCGGCGCATGGAGCAGACCATCGACATCTGCACCAAGCTGGGCTACATCAACGTTCCGAAAGGGGTACGAATCCGCCTTGACCAAGCAGACGACCTTCCACCGGATCAGGTAATTATTCTCACCACGGGTAGCCAAGGCGAACCGCTAAGCGCTTTGGTTCAAATGTCGAAGGATGAGTATTCGAGGATGAGGGTCCGCGAAGGGGATACGATCCTCTATTCTGCCCGTCCTATCCCAGGCAACGAAGCTGCAATTTGGCGCACCGTCAACCGACTGTTTGGGCTTGGAGCAATCGTAGTTTACGATGCCTCCCCTCAGATTCACGTCAGCGGTCACGCCTATCAAGACGAGCTCAAGATGATGATTAACTTGACTCGCCCGTTCTATCTAGCTCCTGTTCACGGGGAACCGCGACATCAGCACACCTACTGCGAGATGGCAAAGTCTATGGGGCACGAAGAGCACCGAATGTTCAAGCTCCAGGACGGATTTAAGCTGATTCTCGACGCCACAAAGGCGTGGACTGAGCAAGAAACCGATGGCGCCACCAAGTGGATTGACCGTGGAGGCCATTTGGTGGAATATCCCACCGTTCGAGAAAGGGAAACACTCGCCGATTACGGCGTCATCTTCGTTTCAATTCTCATCACCAAGAAGGGCGTCGAGGATGTCGTGCTGGAAGCGCGCGGTTACTCAGGCAGCGATGTCTCGCTTGCAAGAGCTCAAACCACCTGCGAAGACGTACTCAAGGCGATGGATATCAAGAACCTGGGCGACGACAAGCTCGTTCAGAAGAAGGCGATGGATTCGGTGACGACCATTATTCAGCGGCAGGCGTCGCTTCGACCGATGATCGTTGCAAGCATCGTCCGGGCGTAACTTGTGAAAACCAGCACCAATACGCTTGTGATCGGATAGGTGTTTGGTGTAGTCTGAATACGTATTCTTAGCGGGAAAGCGTGCGTATGAAGAGGGGTATTTGGATTTGGTGTGCGGGATTACTGGCGGCTCAGGTTTGGGCCGCCCCAAGCCTTGTTTCGCACAACGCCTCGAACCAGGTCTTCGGTGAACCGGGTGGCGTCACGATGCGCGAACCCGAGGTGGTTCGTGAAGGGGAAGCCGCCCAGATTTGGGTCAAGATCGGCCCCTCGTTCACCTACGACCGAGTCAGCCTCTACTACACCACGGACGGCTCATCGCCATCCGGAGCATTGGGTGTTCCCACGGGGACAACGCAAGTTCTCACGAATCAAGCGGGGCAGATCAATTTTGTTCGCAATGAACCCCGGGGAGGGGGCGGTAACGACGACTGGTGGCGAGGAACGCTCCCCGCTAGCACCCGTCTGTACGGTCAAAACATCCGTTACCGCGCCTCGGCGTGGCAAGCCAGCGAAGGCAATGAAGTCTTCGCGAACACCGGCTCACCCGCAATCTTCAGCTTCACCAACAAGCTCGCGTGGCCAGGAAAAGGAGCCGGATCAGGCACCCCCAGCCTTGGCTACCCAGACGTGTACTTCTGGAAAGAGGAAGGCGTAGCGGGCAATGGCTTCATCAACGCGATGATTGACCAAAACGGCTCGCTCTATGACATCTACTATCCAGGCGCGGGTGGCGTGCAGGGCGTGGGCACTCGCAACGAGGGCTACAGCGGCGGAAACGACACCTTCCCGCCTGGGCTTCCGCTAGATCATCGCGGTCAAATGCATCTCAACATGTTGACCTGTGGCCTACGGGTAGACGGCCTCACCCATTGGCTTACTAACCCGAACGGGATCAGCTACAGCTCAATCAGCCAATCTTACGTCACGAACTCTAACGTTCTCCAGACCGCGCAAAGCTTGAACCAAAGCGGCACGAGCATCACGGTCCAGCAATTTGATTTCGCGCCCATCGGGGTGACCTTCCCGAACGGCACCAACGGGCAGCCCCAGCGC
Organism: Chthonomonas sp.; assembly: GCA_043754215.1. Taxonomy (GTDB): domain Bacteria; phylum Armatimonadota; class Fimbriimonadia; order Fimbriimonadales; family Fimbriimonadaceae; genus JAFLBD01. The sequence continues at coordinate 13,342 of JAYUVF010000071.1, forward strand.
AGTTTTCACATCAAGCGTATCATCCTGACCAACCAAGCGCCCCTGCCTAAGACGGTTAGCCTTTACACCTACGGCGATTGGGCTCTCAACGGGGGAGACGTCTACGACGGAGCGGACATTGATACTTCGCGCAACGCGATGATCGCCTTCGACCGCACTCAGCGATTCGCCAGTGCCAACGGCAACAACATCCAGCCTCCCAACGAATACAACCCGACCACGTTTGGCGGCTTCGATAAGAATGTCTCGCTTTATCTCGCCACGGCCCTCAAGGAAGTTGGTACTCCCGGAGGTGGCGGGGGGACTTGGTCTACCGACAACTGGCGCGAAACCAGTGGTGATCAAGGGCAAGGATGGATCGGCACCCAAGTCACGCTTCAGCCCGGCGTTCCTCGCGAATTCAATCTGATTGTAGCGGGTGGCTTCACTCGCCCAGCCGGTGATCTGAACGTTTACAACCAGCAGATCGCACCGGTGCTGGAGTGGTTCCGCGCTGGCAACATGAGTCAAATCCAGGCTCAAACGAATGCATATTGGGCGAACTGGCTTCAAGAAGGCGTCTCAGTAGACCTTCCCGACGACCGATACGATGCGCTGTGGAATCGGAGCAAACTCGCCACCGCCCTCCACATCGACACCGACTCCGGATCGCTGATCGCGGGGATGCACAATGGGGCGTACCCGTACGTGTGGCCCCGGGACATGATGTACGCACTCATCAGCCTCGCCCGGGCTGGACACATCCCGGAAGCCCGCGAGATGGTGCGATGGATGCGCGACGTCGCCTACCGTGGCAACGAGTCATGGGGCAAAGGCTTCTTCTATCAGAAGTACACCACTGATGGCTATATCGTTTGGGGCGCCCCGCAGGTGGACGAAACCGCCGTCTTCCCCTGGGCACTTTTGTATCTGTACCGGCTCACCGGCGATGATTCGCTCCTCACCAACAACGCCACCGTCATCCATGATTCCGCGATTGCCAGCAGCAGCGACAGTGCCCTCGACTCGCGGCTGTATTACGACGAGGCGCTCAAGCTCGTCAGTAGCATGAACATTTGGGAGGACCAGTTTGGCTTCCACAACTACTCCAACGCGAACGTGATCCGGGGGCTTTGGGACGCCGCGACGCTGGCGAATCGTCTCTCGGTACTTCAGGGCAATGCCCCGATCAATTGGTCCGCCCGGGCCGCAGATTACAACTCCCGCGCCGCCGATATCCAGCAGGGCCTTGACGCCCGGTTGGCTTGGGGCGGCGAGAACGTTGATATCAGCCTTCTCGGCATCACCTATCCGTTTAATGTGTACTCCCCTGTGGACTCGCGGGCGACCGCTGTTCTCGATCGCATCAACGGCTTTCAGCCCCACCCCACGAGTGGCCAGTTCCGCCCGTTGGTGAACAACACCGGCGAGTTCAGCGGCCTCATCAACCGGTATTGGGGAGACAACTATTGGAACGGCGGCCCGTGGTGGCTTTCCACCCTTTGGTTTGGACTCTTCCATGCGGAGCGCGCCGATTACACTGTTGGCAAGGCCGACATTGACCTCATGCGCGAGAAGATCGATCTGCTGTTCCCATTCGTGGGTCCACTCGGGTTCGGAGCGGAGCAGATTGCGCCGTCCTCCTCGTTGGTCTATCCCAACTTCCGCCTTCAGACGGCCTTCCCCAATGCCTGGGAGTCGATGAGTACCTACATGGACTCGGTCATGTCGTTCCTCGACTACGAGGCCGATATGACGAGCAACCGGTTGCTATTGGCACCGAAACTGCCCAGCGGTTGGAGTCAGATGTCCTATGCCGGACTGCGCTTGGGTTCCCAACGCTTCAACGCCGCCTATCGTGAACTGGGTCGAGTCAATCAACTCAACATCACGAACCGCACCGGTGGCGCGGCGAACTTCAACGTACGCATCAAGCTTCCCCTGAACACCCGAGCCTCGCGGGTCACGCTGGGTTCTATTCCGGTCGGCTTCACCTACGATTCGAACTCAGGTCAAGTGTTGATTCAGGGCCCGATCCGAACGGGCATCAACGCCATCACCACGATTCGCGTCGAATACACGCCTAGCCTCAACATCGCCACTCCGATCAGTAGCAACTAGTCATAGGTCCGCGGTCGAATCGGGTTGGCAGTACAATGTCCATTCCCTATGAAGCCGCGGACCCCCATGCTGCAGCAATACTTCGATGCCAAAGATGCGCATCCTGGTGTGCTGATGGCGATGCGAGTGGGAGACTTCTACGAGTTTTACGGCGAGGACGCCGAGACCGCCGCCGCCGCGCTTCAGATCACTTTAACTGGCCGCGAGGATGCGGTAAACGGGCGCATCCCGATGGCGGGCGTTCCGTTCCATTCGGTCGAAAAGTACCTCGCCAAGCTAGTCCAGCTTGGCCACAAAGTCGCGCTCTGCGACCAAGTGGAAGACCCCAAACAAGCCAAAGGCTTGGTGCGTCGTGCCGTCACCCGAGTGTTGACGCCGGGCACAGTGCTTGAGGATTCGATGCTCGCGGCGGGATCGAACAACTATCTTTCCGCGATCTGCCTGGTGGGCGGCACAGCCGGATTCGCGACGCTTGACCCCTCCACCGGCGAGTTCTTGGTCACCGAGCTAAACGGCGAGTCCATCCATGATTTGATCGTGCAAGAACTGGCTCGGTTGCGGCCCAGCGAGCTCCTGTTGAGCGAGAGTGTCACCGAAATGGCTCCGGTCGCGAAAGGGACGCTTGGGATCGCGGTGACCGAGTGGGACGCGCTGGACGCCCCTCGGGCGGCGCGTCGGTTGGAACAGCAGTTTAAGGTGACCTCCCTCAGCGGCTTCGGGCTTGATGAGCGGCCGAGTGCTTGGATCGCCGCCGCGATGGTGCTTGGATACGCCGAGAAAAATGGCCTGGAGCTGGGGCACGTGGAATCGCTGAGCAGCTACGCGGTGGATAGCTTCATGGCGCTCGACCCATCCACTCGACGATCCTTGGAGCTGACCACCAATCTCAGCGATGGCTCGAAGCGGTTCACGTTGCTGAGTGTTTTGGACCAGACCGTCACCGTTCTTGGAGCGCGGTGCCTGCGGCGATGGCTGGAGCAGCCGTTGCTCGATGCGCATGTCATCCAGCAGCGGCACGATGCCGTGGAGCTCCTCGTGAAGGCGGGGTTGCACCGGGCCGATCTGCGCGACGGCCTGCGCAAGCTCAGCGATTTGGAGCGGTTGGTAAGCCGATGCGCCACCGGCCTCGCCGGGCCGAGGGACCTGGCCGCGCTTCGGACGACCCTTGCGGCGCTTCCTGATCTTGAGGCTCCGCTCAATAAAGTCTGCCAAGGGCGAATCGCGGAGCTTAAGGCGATGCTGGGCGACCACCGCGAGCTCGGCGATCTTCTGCAAAATTCCATCGTGCTCGACCCGCCGCACTCGGTCCGCGATGCCGGGGTGATCATGGAGGGCTATGACCTTGAGCTCGACAAGCTGCGCAGTCTGGGCCGGGACGGGCGCAAGTTTATTGCCGAGCTCGAGGCGGCCGAGCGCGAGCGCACCGGGATTGGCACGCTGAAGGTTGGATACAACAGCGTTTTTGGCTACTACTTGGAGGTCAGCAAGATCCACCAAGACAAAATCCCCGCTGACTACATTCGCAAGCAGACCACCGCCAACGCCGAGCGATACATCACCGCCGCGCTGAAGGAGCATGAGAGCGCGGTGCTCGGGGCCAGCGAGAAGGCGCAGGCGCTCGAGGTCGAGATCTTCGGGCGATTGCGCACGCGGGTCAGCGAGCACGCGGCTCCTTTGCTTTTGACCGCGAAGGCGATCGCGGAATTGGATTCCCTCGCTTCGCTCGCCGAAGTCGCCGTCGCGCGCAACTACCGCCGGCCCGAAATCACCGATGGCGAACGGCTCGAGATCGAGCAGGGGCGACATGCGGTGGTCGAAGCCAACGCCCCCCATTTCGTTCCCAACGACGCACAGTTCGACGAGGACACGCGCCTGGTGGTGCTCACCGGGCCGAACATGAGCGGCAAATCCACTTATCTGCGGCAGGTCGCCACCATCGTGCTGATGGCCCAGATCGGGTCGTTTGTGCCGGCCAAGGTTTGCCGCATGTCGCTTTGCGACCGGATCTTCGCGCGCATCGGGGCGAAGGACGAGATCGCGCTGGGCCAATCCACTTTCATGGTGGAGATGGTGGAGAGCGCGTACATTCTCAACCACGCGAGCCGGCAGTCGCTGGTCATTCTTGATGAAGTGGGCCGTGGGACGTCCACCTACGACGGCTTGGCGATTGCCTGGGCGATGCTGGAGCGGCTGGCGGAGATTGGCAGCAAAACGATGTTCGCGACCCACTATCACCAGCTCAACGTCCTCGCCGACGAGCTGCCGGGCGTCGTAAATTACCGCGTGAGCGTGAAGGAGGTCGGCGACGACATCGTGTGGACCCACAAGGTTCTGCCCGGCGGCACCGATCGCTCCTACGGCATCCACGTGGCGCGAAAGGCGGGCGTTCCCCGCTCCGTTCTGAGCCGCGCGCAAGAGATTCTCGATGGGTTCGAGCAGACGGAGCCCGACTGCGTCCCCAAGCCGAGCGTGAAGAACCTGCAGCTCACCCTGTTCGAAATCGAAGACCCGAAGGTGGTGAAAGCGCTCAAAAACCTTGACGTCGAAACCCTCACCCCCCTCCAAGCGATTGCGTTGCTGGGCGAGTGGAAGAAGGAAGTTCTGAGCTAGAGCATCGGGCTAAGTGATGAAGGTGATGAAGGTGATGAACATGATGAAGCTTTTGGGGTGCTCTTGCTTTGATGGCGGGCGTTACCGGAATCCTTACCGATGTTGTCTTTTTCTGAAATGAGCTTTTCGTGGTGGATGCACATGTATTCGCGCTTGGGAGGCGTTTTGTCTACCCCTGCGGGAGCAAACGCTGATTCCTCTTGGGGCTAATCACGCCACACCTTTCGCCTTTAAGCGAGTTTATTTAGCCCGCCCGTGGTAGATGTCGGCCACGTGTTGCACCATCGTGCGCACGACGTCCAGGTCGAGGTCGGCGAGTTGCCGAAAGGTGATGCAACTGTGCCCCACCTTCGCGTTCGGCAGTTGGTCGGCGTAGGTGGGGGCGATGTGGCCGGTCTCGTTGCTGTCGGGGAAGTAGAGGGCCAGGTTGCCCTTGTTGTTCCCGATGCCGACCCGGAACCACTCGCCGGTCCGCCCGCTCTTGTAGCTGTATTGATACACGCCAAACCCGAGTTTGCCTTCCCTCAGATGCGGCTCCAACTCCGGCGCGATTTCGATGATGAGGTTGGCGAGGGTGCGCACCGCCTCTTGCCGCCCCGCCGGAACTCCAGCAATGAACTCATTCACGATTTCCATGGTCAGTCTCTTCGGACGATTTTACTCTTGGCATTTGAACAGTAACTTCCCTCGTCCGAAGGGAGTTGGGAGAGTAGGCTGCGGCATTTGTCACATTCACGGATGTTGTCGTATGTTTTTACAGATTCTAGAGTCGGCATGACTGGAAATCGGCGAATTTGAACCTAGAATTGAACGTTATCTTTGACGCATTCACGGATTCGTTGGATTTGCACATAATTTCTTTTGAAACGAGTCCTGGGACCGGGACCCCGGTTTTAAAGCGCGCTTCACACTGCTTCGTCGGTGAGGGCGGTGGATGTCAACGATATTGAGCATGGCTGGCCGAGACGCACGGGTATCGCGCCGAAAGTCGGCGGACAGTGCGCGCTACCCTTGCCACACAGACCGCCTACGGCGGGTTTTCCACTCTGGCCACCAGCCCGACGTCACCGGCCCGGAGGCTTAAAACAGGCGTTGACAAGTTCCTGAGAGTACTCTAGGGCAAAAAAGAGAGCGAGCCGCCTTTCGGCAACTCGCTTCTCAATACTTGGATCTAGGACCCGCGTGACGGTGTGGGAGTATACCGGCACGTCGTCACGATGCGCTACCCCTCCTTAAATTCTAGAAAAAATGTCATGGGGATAAAACCAGGTCATAGTTTCGACCATCCAAAATGTTAGGAGCTTGGAGGCGAGGATAATAGCGAAAATAGCGAGGAAGAACAATGATTCCCCCACCTTCTTCACAAGTAGAACCCACAGTGGGTTGCCGCTGAGACCAAGGTGCGCCTTCCGTAATCGTCTCCGAACGGCACTGGAGATGGGCCTAGCGAGGCGGTCATGCGTATGGACATTCCGCCGCTTAGACGCGTGTAAAGTTAGAAAGATCGCCGAAGTAATAGCGATGACGACGAAGAGCTCTATGAGCGTAAAGGAATTTTTCATTTGGACCTCAAGTGCCTCTCACGAGGCCGGAGATCCACAGGCCGGTGTCACGCGAGTCCCAGGATCTCCTAGGCAGCACTATGATCGGCCTTCTTTAAGAATTTGTTAAGAGGAAAATTAAGCTCTAATGAAGTGAGCTTTCTCTTGCCGCGAGCTCAAATGCACTGAATCATTGGCGGGGGCACGCCTGCGAGAGGGCATCATTTCTCACTGCTTTCCCCACTAGGCGGGCTCGGCCGAGTTGGATGGAGGTGGTGAGCGTTGGAAAGCCGCCCATATTTGCGCGGAAGCGGGCCGGGTCACGTCTCGCCACTTCGGCTCTCGGCATCGCATTCAAAGTTTGTTACCCGTCGTTCATTGCAGGCGCCAGCCTCACGCTCCGGAGTCTAACGTTGTCACTCCCACCACCTAACAGATCACTGGCAATTCCTTCGGCATCGTTTTGGCAAGACGGAGATGTCTCGAAGAAGCGCGAAGACAGGCGGGAAGCTCAACCAACATCTTCTAAATCAAGCAAAGCTGCGCCAAGGCTAATCCATTCCTGTAACTCTTCGTGCTCGGGATGAGCCTCAGCCAGAACCTCAAATGCCAAGTCGTACGAGGCCCTGGTCAAGCTATGAAAGACGAAGCCCGATGGTACGTCGCTCTTCCAGGACGCCACAGGCGGTTTGTGTTCACTTCCATACATGAACATCTCGTTGGCGACCTTAAATGCGAGGGCCGAGCCACCAGGCTGCCGCAGTAGAACGCGGTGCATACGGCAAAAATGTGATCGGAAGTAGGCGCGGTCGCCCGAGAGCTCTTCCCAAGATGGGGGCGTGGCTGTTGGATTTAAAGGCGGCTGACCTTGCCAGCATGAGTCTATATCGAGTGGAGCACCGACAGAGATTGCGGCTGAATTCGCGGTAAGCAAAAGTAGTTCAACATGAATGCAGTGTCGGGCCTGATCCTCCGTCCAAGAGTTGCATTTCATGAGCTGCTCGCCGATCCAGGGCAAATTGCAGCTTCCCTGCATCAAGTAATCCCGAGCGAGCGCAAAGATTGGTTTCCCTTTATGCGCGGTTGGGTCCAGCCCCCTCTTTCCTTCGAACACGACTACAATTTACCGCAAGTAATAGTTCCCACCATTAAGACTGGATGTAAGGCGAGATCAATTCTGCGGCCTACGTACCTCGCAGGCCGTGCAACCATCGCCCTGAATCACCAGCTATTTTTCCTTAGGTGAAGGCCATATGATTGCGATGACGGCAGGGACCGCAAGAGAAGACTGGATCACATAATTTGCTGCGAGAGCCGGAAAGAGCCTTGTCAAGGCCCAGTAGGTCACGAATGGGGATAGGATGACAGCAAGGCCCCGGACCAAGGTTCGCCTCGCCGTAAGTCCCCGGAGAGCGAGCCACACCGCTTTTAAGACGGAATAAGCCCAAAAAATTGGATTTGTCAGTTTCCAGAGTGTATCGGCGTTAGGATTGATAACCGATGAGGACACGGAGGAAGGGTCAACCAGGCTGTTCGCGACCTCTTCCAGCATGCGCGCAGTTGAGGCGTTGCCATTGAAGTCATGGAGATCGTGTTTTAAACCTGTCTGGATCGCGCGTTGATACTTGTACTGGTCCAGCGTAGTCCCGACTAGACCGTCCACTTCTCCAAGTGTTTTGCGCAGGTTATCCTGGGCAGCACGAAGAGCATGGGGACCATTTGGACGCGCGATAAGGCCAGCAAGCCGCAAGAGTGCCAACACTAAATCCTCTTTCGGTGTAGGGATATGGCTTTGAGACATTGATTCCATCAGCTCCGATCCAGACCTTTTTTTAATGGGGTCAACAAAGGCGACGGGTGGCACCCTTGAAGAAATTCTTTC
>JAYUVF010000072.1:0-67590 GCA_043754215.1 Chthonomonas sp.
AAGCTAGGTTCAAAATGCAAGGTATGAAGGGTATTTTCCTAAAGATCGATGCTGAAAAAGATACATACATATATGGGCTTATGTATATGCAAAACCCTCCATGCCCTGCACACCTGGCTTGTTTGAACCTCTATCGCGACATGGCAACCCTTCATAGGCCCTCCAGATACCTTGCTTGTAGACACGTTGGAGCCGTCGGTGAGGATTGACTGGGACGCCGTAAAGTCGCGGCATGATCTGCGGGATGTGGTGCTCGGATACACCCCGCTTGACCGCAGCGGACACGGTCCGTGTCCGCTCTGCGGTGGACATGATCGGTTCTACATTCATAACGGCGGCGAACGTTGCGGGTGTAGAAAGTGCGGATTCCAGGGTGACGTGATTGAGCTGATCCATAGGGTTGAACAAGTTAGTCGAATTGAGGCGGCGCGGATTCTCGGGGCTAAAAGCGCCGCTGAAGAGCAACCGGCAACTGGCGTTACGCGTAGCCGCCAAACAAAGGAACTTGAAATGCCCGCCTGGACTAGGGCCGACTGGCAGTCCAATGCTCAACGAATCATCGAAGAATCGGAAACTCGGTTACTTGGCTCCAAAGGTGCCGCATATTTAGAACGTCGAGGGATCGAACCGCACACTTGGAAGCGCTATCGTGTCGGATTTGCGCCGAGCCATTTTGGTCATCAGGCAATTGTCCTCCCATGGATTGACGAGATGGGCTTAGTCACGGCGGTGAAGTACCGGTTCATTCAGCCTCGAAAGAACGCCAAGGGAGAGTTCCGACGGTACGGGGCGGAAAAGGGATCGGGATGCCTTTTGTTCGGCCTAAATGGGTTCATAGGCTCGGATACTTTGATCGTGGTGGAAGGCGAAATCAATGCTCTCGCGCTGGCCCAGTCAACTCCGTTCAATGTACTTAGTATTGGTTCGCAAGGCAATCGCACAGGGGTTGATCTTGTTAGAGGGGTCTTGCGATCTCGAAACGTCGCCCGAGTACTCTTCTGGTTCGACGAAGAAGAGCGCACCAAGAAGGTTATTGGAGAGCAGATTCTCGGGGCTGCCGGAATGAAGTCCCCGGACGGTAAAGATGCGGCAGATATTCTGCTTACTCACGGTGGGGCAGTGCTTCGAGAATTGGTTGAGGCAGTGCTCTCAAATAGGTACTCAAAAGGGCTTGAAAACCCTTGAAAATGCAACCGAAAGCCTCGATTTGCCTGCGTTTTTTGCACGATATGGTCCCGAAAAGTGGCTCTGCAGGACCGAATCTCGGGAAAATTACGCTGATAATCTCGAAAAAGCACGCGTGTGTGTGGGTTTCCCTCCCCTACACTCGCTGGTTAGGACAACACAGTCCGTTTGGAAGCAACTGTACTGTGTCCACTTGGCCAGTAGTCCGCTGGGCATCGTGCCGGGTAGGAGGCGCTTGGTTACCGGCGAGTCGCGCTTCTCGCTAGTACGGCCAAACTTCTGAACCTAATAATAGGGGAAACTGTCCTTTGACATGTCATCTGCTGTTCGACCGGGAGCAATCGTATCGATGCGACGCCGCCAATGGCGAGTCGAGTCGATCGATGGTGGAGAACTCGTCGCGACGCCTCTTGATGACATGGGGGCCGCGCCGCAACGGTTTTTGGCCGAACTCGAGACCCTGGAACTGTACGAGCCGAAGCCTCCTTCGCTACAGGAGTTAGGCGATCACACGCTTCAAAGCATGTTTCTGCAAGCGGCGCGCATAGAGGCCCTGCATGGCACCGCGCCGTTTCTAGCACTCCAACGATCGTCGGTTGTTCCCGTCGAATACCAACTCGTTCCGCTTGTGATGGCGTTGAGACTACAGCCGTGCCGCCTTCTCCTTGCCGACACAACCGGTCTTGGAAAGACCGTCGAGGCCGGATTGATCATGAGCGAACTGCTCGCGCGCAATCAGGCTCGATCAGTGCTCATCATCACGCCCGCGAATCTCCGCAAGCAATGGAAGGAGCAGATGCGGGATTTCTTCCACCAGAACTTCCAAATCCTCAGTGGCGAAACCCGGAAGTCACTTGAACGATCAATTCCGCCCGGAGCGGACCCTTGGCTCTACTTTGACCGACTCATTGTCTCCATCGATTACGCCAAAGACGTGAAGATCAGGCATGAGATTCTGAAGCGACAATGGGACCTCGTGATCGTGGATGAGGCGCACAACGCCTCGATGCCGCACACCGGATCGGGCAAGAAGGCCGACATGGATCGCTACGACGCGGTTAGGGAAATCGCGGATCGCTGCAAGCACCTCCTTCTTCTCACCGCTACCCCCCACAACGGTTATACAGATTCATACTGTTCGCTCCTGTCTATGCTCGACAAGGACCTCGTACTTGGTTCTGCAGCTGATAAGCGTCCAAATCTTCAGCGTGGCCGCCATCATGTGTGCCAGCGCACTCGCAAGGACATTAAGGCTTGGTTCGACTCGGTAGGTCGTGAGTTCCCGTTTCCGGATCGCGAGCCGCAGGAGAAAACCGAGTGCGGAGTTGATCTGCACAAGGACTATCGGGCGATCCTCAACAAACTCGATAAATTCCTTGATACCCTCCAGGCCCGCGCCGCTGAGGAGAAGCGGGAGCATGTTGCAGAGTGGTTCCGCCTTCATTTGTATCGGCGCGCACTCAGCAGTCCCGAGGCGCTTCGCATCAGTATCAGGAACCGCATCAAGAAGTTGGATGCCCCAGATGATCTGAGTATCGCGGATACATCAGACCGTCTTTTGGGATTTGCCGTTGACAGGGTGGCGGGTGATGGAGATAGGGAAGGGCTGATCGTCCAGCAGGCGGATGAGGCGCTCCTAGACATTAGTCACGACCGTGATCTGGAGAAGTCAGAGTGGCTTGCTCTCCTCCGTGAGCTTGAGAAAATTGCGCCAAGCCGGGACGCAAAATTGCAGGCCTTATGCACACAGGTCATTCCTGAGCTTCTTAGGGCGGGTAACACCGCGGTCGAAACCCCGCCGCGCGTCATCGTCTTCACAAGCTATAAGGACACCCTCGACTACTACGCTGAGCACTTCAAATCGACGTTGGGCTGTCCTGTGTTCACGCTTGACGGTTCCCTATCGGAATCAGAGCGTAATCGCCGATTCGATGCCTTTTCGGAATCGCCCGAAGCCGTGCTGATTGCCACGGACGTGATCAGCGAGGGCGTGAACCTACAGAGCGCTAGCTGCATGGTGGTGCATGAGTCGGTTCCGTACAATCCTAACCGACTCGATCAGCGCAATGGCCGTGTTGACCGCTACGGCCAGAAGAGCCCGCTGGTCTACATCCGCACCTTGTACTGCAAGGACACGAGCGACGAAGATGTCATGGAATTGCTAGTGCGCAAGCTGGACCGCATGCGCCGCGACCAGGGATTCTCACCGCCATTCTTCGCGACTGAGGAAACGGTCCTTCGTGTCTTGACCAAGAAGCGGAAGAAGCGCGAACAAAAAGCCGTCGTCCAATACACCCTGGATGATGAGTGGTTTAACCAAGAAGTCCTTAAGCGGATGGAATCGGAGGGGTTCTATGGCCAGTCCGACGTAAAGGTTGCCGAAGTCTCGGACAAGCTCAAAGAACTCCACGCCAAAGTTGGGACTCCCGAGGAATTACGCCGGCACGTTGTGGGCGGTTTGCGATACTTCACCTGCACTGTTTCGGAGAAACCGGACCATACATTGGCGGTGAAACTGTCCAACCCTCGGCTTCATGTCCCCGGTTTTGAGAAGGAACTGCCAAAAGTCGTCCTCAATCCTGAGGACAAAGCGTTGCATCCTTCCGCGACACTCATCGATGTTGGGCACCCTCTTGTCCGTCGTCTCAATGCGCTGATCCGTCAACAAGGCTTCACTGGCGAGGAGCGCGCTCGATCCGCAGCGTTCGTCTCCGCTGAGGTTCCCAGGGCTACCCTCGTCGCGCACGGCATCCTTCGAGCGGTATCTCAAACTACGCCGCCCGTGCTTCTCGAAGAATTAGTCGTCTTTGGGGTCCAAGGCGGCGTGGAGGCTGGTCCATTGTCTCAAGAAGAGGCAGAACTGAGATCCAAGGCAGCGCCATCTCCAACTTCTGTAGACTCAGCCGACGCGATTGAGCGAATTCGCGTCTTTGTCAAATCTGATCACCTTCGAGTTGCCGAACAAAAGGCTGTTGCCGACACCCTGGGGCGTATCGCAGCGTTTCGGGGTCGGGCTAAGAAAGAACTTGAAAGCGATGCCGAGACCGCGTGGACGCAAGGCTATGATCAGCTTGACTTCATGGGTTTCGAGGTCTACGGCTACACCCTGATTCTCCCGGAGAGGAAGTAACCATGGCCCAGATCGGCACCATCGCCCGCTTTGAAGTCTCCGGAGAGATACTCAACGAAGACGTGCTCGCCCTTCTCGCCGTCCGAGACGCGGGAATTCCCGGCGCCGAGATGGACAAGACCGAGGAAGCCGACTTTTACGCGGCTTGGGACCTGCTCCGCGACCAGTGGCAGTCCATCCGATCGGAGGTCGCGGAGTTCGACACTGAACGTCTCCGCCGAAGGTGGATCATGCCGATGCTCGAGACGCTCGGGCATACCCCGCAGTTTTTAAAGAGTCACCCCACGCTCCCAAATGGGGCAAGCGTCCCAATTACCCACCGAACAGAGACGATCCCGATCTGGCTCGCCGACTTTGCCGAGAAGCCCGACGACCGGCCGACCGAAGGCAAGCGGCGACGCTCCAAGCACGAACTCTTCCAAGAGTATCTCGACATGACGGAGGACGATTGGGGCATCCTCTGCACTGGACGCACTATCCGGCTCCTCACCGACTACCACAAGACAATCACCCGCAACTTCGTCGAGGCCGATCTCGAGTCGATCTTCGACGAACTCGATCTCGACGCGTTCCGCATCGTGTGGCGGCTCTTTCGGGCATCCGCGTTCGTGCCGAAGGCCAAGGGCGTCCGCGACATCGAGCGCATCCGCGATCACTCCCGCCAGCAAGGGACCGAGATTGGCAAGGAGCTCCGAAGGCAGGTGGTGGAAGCCGTCGTCACCCTCGCGAACGGCTTTATCGAAGCCGACGAGAGCGGGGAACTCCGGCAAGCCGTGGAGAAGGACTCTGAAGGGCCGATGCGGCTTTACCAATCGGTGCTCCGCGTCGTCTACCGGCTCCTCTTCCTGCTCTACGTGGAGAACAAACCGGGTTGGACTCCGGCCCAAGACCCCCGGTGGGCGTCGGGATATAGCCTAAGCCGTCTTCGCGGCATGGCCGAAGACCCCGGGAGTTTCCGCGCCGAAGGCGAAGACCTGTGGGAAGGTCTCAAGGTCACGTTCCGGATCATCCGCGACGGGTGCAGCCTCTTCAACGAGCCGATCGCCCCCTACGGTGGCGAGCTCTTCGACGACGATCGTCTTTGGCACCTTAAGGACTCTCCCCTCGCCAACGTCGCCTTGTTGCGCGCCCTCTACCTGCTCACGATCTTCGAGAGGAAGGAGAAGAAGGCGACGACGATCCACCGCGTCAACTTCCGGCACCTGCGGATCGACGCGCTCGGGAGCGTCTATGAGAGCCTCCTTGAAGAGCGCCCTGTGCTCGACTCCGAGGGGCGCTTTGCGTTCTTCCACCGCGCGGGGAAGGGCAACAAGCGCAAGGAGACGGGAAGCTACTACACCCCGCCGGAACTCGTCGCTGAACTCATCAAAACCGCCCTCCTGCCCGTCATCGAAGACCGCCTGAAAGCCAACGAGAATAAGCGCGAGGCGATCCTCGGAATCTCCGTGGTCGATCCCGCGTGTGGGAGCGGCGCGTTCCTCATCCAAGCCCTCGACGCCCTTACTGAGGACCTCCTCAAGGTCGAACTCGGGGACGAGCAGCCGAGCGAACTTCAGCTCCGCGAGGCCCGGCGGGACGTCGCGATCCATTGCATCCACGGGGTGGACATGAACCCAATGGCGGTCGAACTATGCAAGTTCACCCTTTGGCTCCACGTTGCCCACCCCAAGTTCCCCTTGAGTTACCTCGAACCCCTTATCCGGTGCGGTAACTCGCTCGTGGGCGTTCCCACCAAAGCACAGATACAGGAAGCCAAGCGCGTGATTGCCGAAGAGAAGGCCGCGTTCCTAAGGGCCGGAAAGGCGAACGACGCCAAGAAGGCCGTCTACGTGGGTTGGGAAGGCTTCGACCTCGAGCCCTCCAAGCTCACCAAGGTACCGGACGAGGCGTTCGGAGCGGTGGGCGACGATGACAAGGCCACGGCCAAGAGCATCCAAGACCGCAACAAGAGCGAGCGTGCGGGGCAGCTTCGCCTCACCGAGGGGCAGGCCGAGGATTTCAGCGAGGGCCGGCTCGCTGTGTACCGCCACATGCAGGAGATCAAGGAGGATGATCCCGACTCGATCCGTGAGAAGTCGCGCCGGTTCGACCAGTACCTCAAGTCAGGCTCGTACCGGCTCCCCAAGCGGTTCGCGGACGCGTGGTGCGCCGCGTTCTTCTGGCCCCTCAAGGACGGCCTCCCCGAGCCGCCCACCCAATTCGAGGTCGCCAAGCTCCATCCCGCCAAGCAACGCGCCGCCGAAGTCACGCCCGTCAACGCCGATCTCGTCGCGGAGATCGAGCGGCGCGCCGAAGCCCTCCAGTTCTTCCATTGGGAGCTCGAGTATCCCGACGTCTTTGAGAAGGGCGGGTTCGACGTCGTCCTCGGCAACCCGCCGTGGAAGAAGCTGAAGCTCAAGGAGCAGGAGTGGTTCGCGGGCAAGAGCGAGGCCGTCGTCGGAGCCGCCAACAAGGCCAAGCGCGGCGAGCTCATCGAAGGGCTCCGCACCAAGGCCCCCGCCCTCTACGAAGCCTTCGCCCTCGCCAGCCACGCCGCCGCCGCCCAAAGCAAGTTCATGAAGAAGAGCCACCGCTATCCGCTCTCCGCCAAGGGCGACGCGAACCTCTACGCTCTCTTCGCCGAGACCGATCGCGGGCTCGCTCGCCCTTCCGGGCGGGCCGGGTTCATCTGCCCCACCGGCATCGCCACCGACGACACCACGAAAGACCTCTTCGGCGCGATCGCGGGCGGCGGCGAACTCGCGGGACTCATCGACTTCGAGAACCGGGAGAAGCTCTTCGACATCGACTCGCGGTTCAAGTTCGTGCTGCTTACCCTAGCCCGGGGAGGCGGAGTGGACGCCGAGCTCCGATTCTTCCTCACCAACCCCGGCCAGATCGCCGACCCCCACCGGCGCATCGTGCTCTCGGCGAGCGACTTCCGCCTCATGAACCCAAACACGCGCACCGCCCCTGTGCTGCGCACCCGCCAAGACGCCGACCTCCTCCGCTTCCTCTACGAACGAGTCCCTGTCCTACTGAACGAGCGCACCGGAGCGAATCCGTGGGGCATCCGCTATTCCACGATGTTCCACATGTCCAACGATTCCAAGCTCTTCAAGACCAGCGAGGAGCTCGAAGCCATGGGCGCCCGCCTTGCAGGAGATGTGTGGGTCGTTGGACCCGATGAGGTGAGCGTTTGAGCCAGTCAGTGCTCCTTTTGCCCAGTAGATATACGGGGATTACAGTGTGTACGGTGTACATTTACTCTGTTTGTGACATCATATATAGTGTCAGGTATGCATCATGAGCAAAAAGCAATTGATTGATGCCTGGCGGAAAGGTCAACGCAAGGGATACAAGTTAAAAGAGGTGAAAGCCGAGCTTGAATCTCATGGATTTACGGTGGAACAATCGACGAAGCACTGGAAGGCACTGCACTCAGGTCTCAATGGCAACCCGGAGTTTCCGGGAGGGCGCATAAATTTCAGCGCTCACGCGCATGGAAACCAAGGGGAAATCGACGCCGCCGCAATTAAGGACTTCACCCGAGCCATCGACTGGATCGAAGCAAAATGAAAACCCTGAAAAATGTACTAGACACTTATAAGCTCGTGATCACTCCGTTGGGTGAGGAAGACGGTCCCGGCTTTATTGCGCGCTACGAGGAGTTGGGGTATTCGGTTCGCGGTATCGGTGCAACGCAGGCAGAAGCCCTTGCGGAACTTGAGGATCTCGCGCTGGACGGGTTCGATGATGTCGCTCTGACTGACCTCCCGATCGCGGCGTCTCAGACACCCTGGGCGGAGTGCAGTGGTCGAGTCACCCTTCGCCTACCCAAAATGCTTCATGCCAAAGTCAACCGCCAAGCGGACGAGCAAAACGTGAGCCTCAATCAGTGGCTTTGTCACATCGTGGAGAGCGCGACTACCGCAGTCGCGGCGGGGCTTGAATTCGGCGCTCGACAGGAAGCGCGAGCATCGTTGGCCGATGAAATGGCCGCTTTGAGGGAGGCCATTGACAGTTGGTCGGTGACCCAACCGTTTGCGGCCACCAGCGTTCCGAAGCAGAGGACGACACGATCATCGAAAGCCACAATGGTTTACGAACACCTGGAGCTCCACTGTGCATGAACTTGCCAGCGAAGCATTTACATCGTTTCTAGCCGGAACGGTCCTTGAGGATATCTCAGTTTGGGAAGTATCCGTGACCCGACAATGCGAGAGCATGGGTAAGAAGCGTCAGTACCACTTTGGAGATCGAGCGGAGTTGGTCTCCTTCGTGGAGGATCGAGCCGTGGTCCACGCCACTTACGGCATCCTGGTAAAGGAAGACGGGTCAGAGATTGTCAACTTAGAAGTAACTCTTAGGGCGTGCTATCAGACGCCTGAACTGATGACGCCGGACATTTTTGAGCAGTTTCGCAAGGTGACCTTACGCCTCCACACGATACCATTTGCTAGGGAGTGGTTCCGCGATATGTCCGGGCGGATGGGGATTGAGCCGATCCTCCTTCCCCTAGCGATTGCTCACCCGGCTGCAGTGCGTCCCCGTCCCAGGAAATCCGATGCCCCCACGGCGTCTCGAGCTCGAAAGAAACCTTAAGCTCAACAATGCGCTGTTTTCCGCTATACGAAGCGAAGAGGTTCCACCAGTTTGACCACCGGTGGGCGATGCCCGATCGACCGGAGCGGAGGTGGAGGAGCGATGAGCCAAAGTCGCAATGTGAGAGCTGCGTTGATTATGGACGCACCGCCCTCTCCATAGTCAACGCAACGTATACTACAGGGGTCCCGGGATGCTCATGATTAACGCAGAGGATAGTAAGGAGACGCGAGCAGGACGGTACTTCCAACAGCCGACGGGGTACCGAGCGTTCATCCCCGCCCCGTTGCCTCCCGAACCAAACGTAGACTTGGGCCGACTCCAGGATCTGCTCTCGCAAGCGGACTATGCGCTGGGCAAGTTGGATGGGTCCATTTACACCCTGCCAAATCCTGATCTCTTCGTCTACATGTACGTTCGGAAGGAAGCGGTTCTCTCTAGCCAAATTGAAGGCACGCAGAGCTCACTCCAAAACTTGCTCGATGCCGAAGCACAACTTAACGATCCGACTATTCCTCGCGACGTCAACGAAGTCATCAACTATGTCTCGGCCATGAACCACGGTCTGGCGAGACTCGAGGAGCTACCAGTCTCCGTTCGACTTATTCGGGAGATCCACGAGAAGCTGATGTATGGCGTACGCGGCGGAAACCTCACCCCAGGGGAGATCCGGACGTCGCAGAACTGGATCGGACCCGGTGGTTGCACCTTGAGCGAAGCGACGTTCGTACCGCCCCCTCCCCATGAGGTCCTACGGGTGCTTTCCGAGCTTGAGGATTTTCTCCACTCGGGGAGTGAACTTCCGGTGCTGATCCAGGTTGGACTCGCTCACGCGCAGTTCGAGACGATCCACCCCTTCCTGGATGGCAACGGGCGAGTCGGGCGTCTTTTGATCACGTTCCTACTCACGGAGTGCAAGCGTCTTGCCCGCCCAGTGCTCTACCTTTCCCACTACTTCAAACGGAACCGCTCGGAATATTACGAGCGGCTTCAAGCCGTCCGCGATTCGGGAGATTGGGAAGCATGGCTGGCGTTCTTCCTGCAGGGCGTCGCGGAAGTCGCCGACGAGGCGGCCCAAACCGCCGGGGCAATCTTGCGGATGCGAGAGGATTATCGTAGTCGGATCACCGATCAGCTTGGCCGGGCGGCCGGAAATGGGCATAAAGTGATGGATCTGTTGTTTGACCACCCCGTTGTGACGGTTGCCACAGTGCGCGAATGGCTTGGAATCACAAACGCAGCGGCCAATAACCTCGTTAGCCGTCTCGAAGAGGTCGGCCTTTTGCAGGAGAGCACCGGTTACGCGAGAAATCGCCGGTTCAGATTTGCCCCCTATCTTCAGCTGTTCTAGTTCAAAACCATGCGCTACTTCCCGCTCTACGAGGCCAAGATGTTCCACCAGTTCGACCACCGGTGGGCGACCTTCGCAGGCGTGGACGCGGCGGCGGTTACGGAGGAAGAGGAGGAGCTTTTCGAGGACGAGGACGGTGAGGAAGGCGCGAAGGACGACAAGGCTAAGACCCGCGACGTCACCCTCGCAGAGAAGCAGGACCCCTCGTATCTGCCAACGCCGCGATACTGGGTGAGCGAGGCGGATGTGCTTCTGCGCGCGGTGCCCCTCTCGCGCGAGGAGAAGAAGGAGCTGGAGCGCATGGACCCGGAGGAGGTCGTGCAGCGTCTGCGCCCGCGGGCACCGAAGTGGCTAGTGGCGTTTCGAAACATCGCGAGATCGACGGACGAACGATCGGGCATCTTCTCGATCCTGCCGTTGGTGGGATGCGGGAATAGCGCACCCGTCTTGGGAACCGGCGGCGGCGCGAGGCACGACCTGATGTTCGAGGCGGTTCTGTCCTCGCTTGTCACAGACTTTGGGGTGAGATGCAAGGTCGGCGGCACGAACTTCAACGCCTTCTACTTGGAGCAGATGGTCCTCCTGTCCCCGGATCAGTTTCCACAAGTGGAAACTGATCGAATCGTCGAGCTCGCCCTCGAACTCGTCTACACCTCCGAGCACCTGCGCCCCCTCGCCGAGGCATGCGGCTGCGACGGTGACCCGTTCCCATACGACGAAGCCCGCCGCGCCCTTCTCCGCGCCGAGCTCGACGCGCTCGTCGCCAGGCTCTACGGCTTGAGCCGCAAGCAACTTCGTTACATCCTCGACCCCCACGGGCTCAGTTGGGCGGAACTCGAAGACTTGCTCGACCCCTCCGAAGACCCCACCTGCTCCGGCCCCCACCTTCTCCCTGCCGAGCCCGCCATCGACTTCCCCGGCGAGACGTTCCGAGTACTCAAGGACAAAGAGGAGAAGAAGTACGGCGAATACCGAACCCGCCGCCTTGTTCTGGAAGCGTGGGACCGCCTGTGGACCGAGCTCGGCCCCGTCGAGCCTTTGCCCGTCCGTTTCGGCCCCAACGCTCCGGAGCTGGCGCAAGAAGGCCGAGCCAACTATGCGGCGGTCGAATCTACGCCGGGGCGTTTGCTCGACGTACCCGTCGCCACCGGCCTCTTTGCCCCCGGAACTGCTGAGCCCGGCCCCGCTCCCAGTCAACCAACCCCGATTCCGGCCCCGGTTTCAACACCTGTGGCCCTTGATGACGGAGAGGAAGAAGACGAAGAAGACGAGGAAGAGACATTTGCCCTAGTTGCCCCCGAACCCAAGCCCCCGACGCCCCTCAAAGACAAAGAGGGCCGGATCATCCGCGTCCGTGTCCTCGGTGCATCCGGTCAAGAGATCATTCCGTCCGGCACCGTCATCGGAAGCAAAAAGCAGGGTGACGTGGTCACGTGGACGGTTCTCCCCGATGGATCAGCAGAGGTACGGAAGTTCCTTGCTCCGCCAGCGACTTTAAAGCGTCTCAAGGGTAGTTAACAAATGAGGGATAATTGCTGGATAGGAGATAATTACCGGCAAGGCTATGACGGACGAGACAGAAGACCAGACGTTAGATTTTCAAGACGCCGACGCACAGTTCCTATTGAGCGGGCGAGACCTTGAACTTTTGGAAGCGATGAGGGGGCTTCTCTGGCGAACTGTGCGTTCCGAGCGAGTAAACCCACTTCAATTGGGGATTCTCGGACGCGCAATTGACGCTCTTTTCCGCCTACCAGGTAACACAGAGGATATTGATATTGCCGTGAACTACCGTGCTCCTGGGCCGACCACTGGCACTAGGACAAATTCACGTAGTTGGGGCCTCACGATAACCTCAGACGAGATATACATTGATACCGGGGGATATACCTATGATCCCGAGGTCGGCGGCGACTCTTATTCTTGCCTTAACTGGTGGTGCCACGTGGGCTCAGAGTCATCCTATGAAGATTACAGCAGCCACCATGCTCACGTTGTGGCAGGACTAGGAAATCCAATTGAGGAACTCAGACATTTGGACCCAAATCATGCTTCCGTTGAGGTGAGCGTGGAGGACAATTTTGAATGAAGTCAAGCTGGGACGTTCCAGGTTTCTTTCGCGGTCAGCGACACTGAAGCGCATCGGTGAATCAAAATGACCCTTCCCGAGTTTTCCGAATTCGCCTATGGCTATGCCCTCACCCGCGATCTAGAACTGCAAACCGGGGGACGTCTTTTCTCGCCGCCGGTTTTTCCCAATCTTCGTGACGAGGGAAAGGCAGATGGGGGTTGGGACGTAAAGCTCAAATCTGTGGTGCGCACATACTACTTACAGTTCAAAATTCCTCAGTGCATGGCACAAATTCAATCAAATTCTAAGGAATTTGGGAAAATTACTGCTCCTAGCTACCGAATGCACTTGCATAAGCATAAGACCAGGGCCCATTCACAGCACAACGCGTTGGTTAGTCTCGCGGTGGGTGGCTGTTACGTTGCCTACGCATCCCCTGTTTTTCACACGCAGTCAGACATAGAGAGCAAAGCCAAGTTAGCCGGAGCGGTGATACGTGCTTCAGCATTCTTTGATCCTAGACAAATCGGAAAAATAAGCAATTCTGACGATCACTTTATCGCCTACTCTGGCAGGGCTAGAGGCGTTTACTGCTCAGAACCGGTAGAAATCGATGCGAGTCCCATTGAGACTGTAATAGAAGAGGACATTCGGGAGCTTCAATCGATTGAGCGGGACTTGAGACAAGAGTTGGTGCAGCTTTTCGACATCATTGGGGACCGATTGTCGGTCGATGAGCGCGGCGCGCTTGAAAACTCGGCAGAACCAGCCCTCCTAATCGCACATCTTGCCCGCATGTATCTGAACTGTGAAGTGTTTTTCCTCTCAACTGAACCAACACCATGAACCCCTTCCGCGTTCTTCAATCCATCAAGTCCGACTACCGCCAGGCGGTGGAAGGAACTCAAGTCATAAAGGATCAGAAGGTTAAAGACTTGATCGCTAAGGCGATCGAGGAGGACGAGCTCCTTTGGCGCGAACCTTACGTTCAGATCACGAGGCGGTTCAAGCGGGGCGCGCCGCTCAAGAAGGTGGTGGACGAAGGCGTGCTGCACCCGGACGTCCTCAAGGTGTTCTACCGAGACGAGAAGGATCGGCAATCCCCACCGATTGACCTTCACATGCACCAGTTGAAATCGGTGCAGGCCTACGCCGAGGGCAAGAACTACCTCGTCTCGACGGGCACGAGCTCGGGCAAGAGCAACTGCTTCTTCATCCCGATCGTGGACGCGTGCCTCAAGTCCAAAGCGCAGGGCAAGAAGGGGATCAAGGCGATCGTCGTGTACCCGATGAACGCGCTCGCCAATAGCCAATATTGGAACATGGCCCAGCGCCTCGTCGGCACCGGGCTCAATATCGGCAAGTTCACCGGGCAGACCGCCAAGACCGAGGAGGAGGCTATGAAGGTGTACCGGGGCGAACCTCTCGACTCCGAGGTGCTTGATCGCCACGCGATGTTTGAGAACCCGCCAGACATCCTCATCACAAACTACAAGATGCTCGAGTACATGCTGATCCGCCCGAAGGATCGGCAGATGCTCAAGACCGAGCTTGCGGACTCGCTCCAATTCCTTGTGCTCGACGAGGCCCATTCCTATGAAGGTCGGCGCGGCGCTGACGTCGCGCTCCTTGTTCGCCGCGTAAAGCGGCGCATGAACGGCAAGGGCCGCGTCCGTTGCGTCGCTACGTCTGCGACTCTGGTGAAGGACTCCGATCCGGACAAGGAATTCGCCATGGTGAAAGAGTTCTTCAACCAACTCTTCGGTGAGGAACTCGGAACGTACATTACGGAAGAAGAGGAGCAGCTACCTGATCCGGAAATTGCGTTTCCGAAAAATGTGACTCCCGACTTTGACCTCATCTCTCGGCATGATCAAGATCCCGACGCCAACCGATGGGAGCTCGCCGAAGCGGTGCTAGGGATGCCTTTCGGTGAGGACGTTCGGAACGCTATCTCACTGAGTCAACGCCTGGACCGCTCTGCGCTCTTTCATCGCGTGTACTCGATCCTAATGGACCGCCCCAAGACGGTGGCAGAGATTGTCGGCCTCCTTGAGGACTCGGGTTTGGACGAGGAAGCGCTGGCGTTCTTGGTGGAAGGCCTATTGCGCCTTGGGATGACGGCCCTTCCCGACGGGAGGCAGATCATTCCGACCCGCCTCCATGCGTTTTTCCAATCGGGCGGTCGCATTGCCGAGTGCTTGAAGTGCGGCTACATGACGGTACGTGGCGAGACCACGTGTCCCACTTGTGCCGAAGGTGACGAGCCGCTCTCCCTCTACCCGCTCCACTTTTGCCGCACCTGTGGCGAGAAACTCTACGGAGTCTCTCAAGACGATCAGGGCACAATCACCCCATGGGAGATGGGCAACGAGGAGATCGACGGAGGGCGGGGCTACCTCATGCGGTTGGCATCGCACGGCGATTTTGCAAGCGTGATCGGCCTTTGCGACGAAGAGTGGTTCAAGAAGGACGGATCAGCGCGGAAGGGGAAGGAGGGTCACATCCCTCAGTTGGCCGTACTCGATCATTCCTTTCGCGCGTTGGTGGGAGATGGGCCCGGCACCCCGTACTCGTATAGTCCGTCGCCCTTGATGATGTGCCCATCTTGTGGTGTCCGTACATTGGGTCGAGAGCGAGGCGCGCTTTCGTTCGTTTCACGCCAAAGCCGGGCTGACGCGGTGAACTCGCTCGCGCTCGGAGTCCTCGCTGCGAGGCCCGATCCGCGCAAGTCGAAGACCCTCATTTTTGTGGATTCAGTTCAGGACGCCGCCTACCACGCCGGCCATATGGACGACTGGTACACCCACCTTGTTTTCCGGACCTACCTGTTTCGTGTGCTGAAGGAAAGCGGGAAAGCGCTTAAAGTGTCCGAAACTGCCAAGGCGCTTTTCACTTTGCTCGACGACAGCGGGCTCTTTTCGGCGATAGCGCCTGGTCTTGATCTGAATGTTGCTCGCGTGCGCAAGGCCGTTCACGCTTACGTGGAGTTCTGCATCCTCGAGCAAGCCGGCATAACCGGCGGCAATGACATCGGGCTTGAACAAGCGGGCTTGATCGCGATCGACTTCGAAGCGATAGACGATCTCGCCGAAGACTTCGCAAGCAAGAACCATCTTTCGGTCCAAGGAGCACACGACTTGCTCCGCGTGGTGCTCGATGAATTCCGGGAGCGACGCGCGTTTGATAATGGAGCATGGATCGATCGTGGCGATTTTGTCGGTGCAGCCAAGCCGATGACTCCCGATGGCGAAGATTCTCCTCATTGGTTCTTCCAAGAGCCGCCACAGACGACTACCTTCGCGCACTATCTGTCGGGTGATGAGCAAGCGGTTCAAAAGGTGGGAACAGGTCCGCAGGGTCGCTTGCGCAAGTGGATCGGAGACACTTATGGGAAGAGGGAACTCCTCGACACTGCAGTCGAGTTCTTGAAGACGCAAACTTACCTTGTCGAGCGCACCATCAACAGTTTCGGACGCACGGCCAAAGGACTTGTTCTTGATTCGTCGGTCATCCTGATGGAGAGCGGGGCAAAAGACGGTAAGCGGTGCCCGTCGTGCCGCCGCGTGTACCGTTGGCGAGAGCAGACCGAGTGCGTGAATAAGCGTTGCGGCGGATCACTCGAGCCAGTTGACGCTTCATCTCTCCTGAGCAGTTCTTATATGACGGGCGAGCGCTCTCTTCCGGTCTTAGAAGTTGAAGATCATAGCCGGCTAGTGAACGATGAGAAACGAGTAAAAAGAGAACTAGCGTTTTCGAGCGATGACTCCACTGACAGACTCAATGTTCTTGTATGCACCCCGACCCTCGAACTCGGCGTGGATATTGGCGCACTTGCGACGGTAATGCTCCGCAACGTGCCGCCTTCGCCCTCGAACTATGTGCAGCGCGCCGGGCGGGCGGGCAGACGAGGCCAAGGCGCGGTGATCGTCACGTTTTGTTCGACGCAGGGTCAAAACCCGCACGACCAACACTACTATCGTCACCCAGAGCAGATGATTGCCGGCCGCATTCTCGTGCCGCGTTTCGATCTTGCGAACGAGGGACTTCAACATTCACATGCGAACGCAATCGTAAGCGAAGTAGCCGATACGAACGTGCTATCGGATAACCGGTTCAACTTCGAGGAGACGGAGCAACTTCCGGCGGCACCCGAAGTTTCGGCAAGCCGCATTGAGATGATGCTCAAGCAAGTTGAACAGAACCGATCGAATGTGGACGCGGCTGTGCGAGGCGTGCTCCTCGACGACGCGAGCGTGCCGCAACTCTCAGATGCCCTCGTGGTGGGATGGGTGGACTCCTACGTGCCTCTTTTCAGGCGCGACTTGGAGCGGCTGATTGAGGAGTACAAAAATGTTCACTCTGAAATGACTGCCTTGCAGAGTTCGCTTGATGCGGGCCAAGTAGGCCAGGTTATTGATGCACTTCGCATGAGGTTGCTCGAGATTATTGGCAGGGCCAAGAACACGAATAGAAGTCCATACCGGATGGATCAGTGGCTCGCTTCAACTGGATTCTTACCCGGCTATGCGTTTGGTAAGGAGTTCATTATAGTGCGGTTCCCGAACCCGGAAGACGACACGGTGGCTGACCCGATGCGCGCACTAAGAGAGTTTGGTCCTAAGGCCATCTGTTATGCACAGAAGCGGCAGTGGGAAGTGTTCTGGGCGCAGAAGGGGCAGGAAGATGTGCGCCGATTCAAAGCCTGCGCGTGCGGCCGCGTGCTCGATGCAACGCTGAATGCGCGATCGACATGCGATTGCGGTCAGCCTCTTGGACCGGAATTTCGCGGGCGGAAAATGCCTTCTGTGCGGCTGAAACAGGGTGCTAGAGTCACCCGCGCCGACATGGTGCGCCAATCTCGGATGTTCGCCGTTTCGGACCTGGCGACCTTGGAGGCGCCATCAAGACAGATGGCCTACGACCTTGCTGACGACGGGAAACTCATTCTATCTTTCCACCCGAATTGCGAGGTCACATCGATTAACTTCAGATCGCGTATGGCGTCGGGCGACAAGAAGGTAGCTCAAGTGGGTTCTACCGAGCAGATGCGCCCGGGATTTAAGATCGAGAAGGATCAATGGATACTTCGAGGAGCGGACGGAGAATCGGGGAGCGACGCCGACTTCTTTGCTCTCTATGCAACGGCTCGACATGACCTACTATCCGTGCGCTTGAGAACTGAGCATGAACTTCACCCGTGCTTCGCGACAACACTCATGCACGCGTTGTTACTGGCCGTGAGCGAGACGCTCCGGCAAAGTCCTACCGAGGTACGTGCGTTTGTGCGCCCGAGTGCCAAGACCACTGAGACGGAAATCCTGTTCTTTGAAACGACATCTGGTTCGGCGAGTGCGCTCGAAAGAGTCCTCGAGGAGTCGATGGTACGAGATGTCGCAAGGGGCGCGCTCGAACTTCTTCACTTCGATTCCACTGGCGGGGATCTTGAATCGGGTAGCGCCTGCGCAAAGGCTTGTTACGATTGCCTTCTCGGATACCATAACCAGCGCGAACACCCTTTGCTCGACCGGCATAGCGTGGAGGGCGTTCTAAGGCGGCTACTCAGTACTGCGCCTGCGGCTGTGGATTTGAGCGTTTTTGATGCGCTTATTGATGGTTTGAGTGGAAAGGGATCGGAAAATGAAAAGCACTTCATAAGGTGTTTGCGTGACCGTGGATTTCTTCCGCCCGACAAGCATCATTTTGCCGTAGAGGCCGGAGCCGGAACAGTCGTGCTTGAAGTGGACTACCGTGTAGAAGGCGTGAACGTCTTTGTCGATGGAAGCGTGCATCATGAGAAGTGGGTGTCGGCGATGGACGCAGTGAAGCGGCAAGCGTTGAAAGATGAGGGGATACTGTTTGCTGTATTTGAGACCGGCAAGGAGGATGCTTTTTTTGCAGAATTGCGGAGTTCGATGTAGGGTGAATCAAAATCGACGATGAGGTGGTGATCCAGGCAGTGTTCATGATCGCCCCCAAGTAAATTCCGAAACCCAAGACCGCAGATCAAGCTTTGTTAAACGAAATCTACTTAGAGCTTGGCCCAAGAACTTCAAGGATAAGCACCAGAAAGCCACTCCTCGCTCCGGATGTGGCCGCCCTGAAGGGGCAATCTCACCTCTGTGTTTGGCTTAGAAACCACCAGGACGAACTCGTTGTTTTTTTGGATGTCGGAGGAAGAACGAGACCCAAAGCCGGTCCGCGCAGCGCGCAAGCATCTGTACCCATGATGAGAGGCGATGTCCGCGGCACGAATCTCACCGCGATTGGCGCGCGAACCCCGAAATCTGCCGGAAAACAGCGTTGAAATGGGCGATAATCGACACGAAACCGCCGCGAAAGGCCAGAAAACGACACCGAAAACGGCCTGAAATGAGAACGGTTGAACTCAATAATGGTGATAATGGCGCGGTTTCCTGTGCGTGTGTGTCGGTTGTAGCCGGTCGTTTGCCAAAGAGGGGTGGCTGATTGGGGCAGTTCTGCTGCTGGCGGCAGCGGAAAGCCCGGGTGTCCTATCGGTGGGAGCAGCAATTGAAGGGCGCGGTATCCGACGTAAACACCGGGAAGAGCGGGACCATAACTTCGGCGATTGTCATCTTCCAATGAGGGGTTATCAAGCCCCCTGGCTACGAATTGCGCTCTGCTCTGGTTTAAGGAGATTTGAGAGGAGCGTGGACAGAATGCACACGTTTTGCGTGAGCCGAGCGAGTAACCTCTCCCTACATGGACGTACGGTCAGAGCTGGAAACCGGTAGAAAATAAAGTGGACGCACGTAGACATAGATGTACAAAAGCTAGACATAACATCTTGTTATGCGGATTTTGAACCTAAAATTACTATCATACGGATCATTATCAGAAAGAGATATAACATCTTGTCCCACTTCCCGTTACCTTTCTTTGTTGTCCCCACTCTCCCTCTTTGTGCTTTGATCGAATGCCGCTGGGCTTGCCGAAGGATTTTAAGTGAGGGTGCGGCTGCCGATGAAATGCGGCAAAATTCGGTTTGCCACTTTGCAGGCGAATCGGCAGGGTTATATGGCTTGTGCGTCTGGGCGAGAGTTACGGTGCTTCTGATTTGGGACGTGCCATGTTTGGCATCATCGCGCGTCGGCGCTTGTGGATGTTTAGGTAGGTCAGGGTCTCGGTGCCTGCGGTGACCTGCCGAGCGACGCCCTTCGGAATGACAAGTGACGCGCCTGCGCCGAGATGCTCGGTCTCAGCACCAACAATCACGGTGGCTTGTCCTTCAAGCAGCACCATGATCACGTCAACCTCGGAGTTGGTGTGGCTCGCGACTCCGGATCCGGGGTTCCAACGGACGAGGGTGGCGTCCAGATCCTCAGTCTCGGTTCCCCAAATTGCCCCTTGCGAACCTGGTACGTTGCGAAAATCAACCTTCAGCATGTCGCCGCCTTTCCACCAGTTCTTTGCGCTTGGGTGATGCTTCCCAACGGCTTTCTTCGACGACGTCTGTACTCAACCGGAGGGAGTTCAGTTGTTCCTCCGTTGCGTT
Organism: Chthonomonas sp.; assembly: GCA_043754215.1. Lineage (GTDB taxonomy): Bacteria > Armatimonadota > Fimbriimonadia > Fimbriimonadales > Fimbriimonadaceae > JAFLBD01. Next base: position 19,838 of record JAYUVF010000072.1, read on the forward strand.
CGATTCAATCCACGTGAACAGGGTGCGTTCCTCCCAGCGAACGTGGGCCTCAAGCATCTTGCCGAGCTCGCTCGCGCTCTCGGGTAGTTGGTGTTTGAGCCCCTGGATCTGCTCATGCTCATCTCGCAGCTGTAGCATTTTCTCCGCATCCAGCAACGGTCCCAGCAACAACTCTTCCTGCGTAAAGTGGTCTTGAAGTTCGCTCACCCAGAGGTTTTGGAAGGCCTCCACGGCTCCGGGCCGATTCTGCGCTAAACTCCGGGCCATGACCAAGGCTTCATTGTGGTCACGCGAAAAGGGCTCTAGAGCGACGTGCCGTTTCAATCCGTCGGGCCCCTCTCGAGTCGTTCGATCTTCACGCACGACCGTTTGTACTCGGGAATCCCGCTGATTGGGTCGTAGGCTCTAAGGGTCAAGTTGTTCGCAGAGCGACGACCGGGCCAGTGGTAGGGAATGAAGACGGTGTCGGGTCGGATGGTCGTGACGACCTTGGCCTGAAGTACGACCTCGCCGCGTCGACTAGTGACTCGCATCCAGTCCTTGTCTGCTATGCCGTACTGAGCCGCCAAGGTGGGATGGATTTCCACGTAAGGCTCGGGGCAAAGGTCTACCAGACCGCCAATACGACGGGTTTGCGTTCCGCTGAGGTACTGCGAGACGACTCGTCCCGTGGTCAGCACAATCGGGAACTCGGCGTCCACCTCCTCGGTGGGCGGGCGGTAGGTCACGGCATTAAAGTGAGCCTTCTTGTCGTTCGTAAAGAACTTTAAATCCTCGTACAACCGTGGCGTCCCCGGGTGGTCTTCGGAGTAGCAGGGCCAAAACACGCCCATTTCGTCAACGATGCGCTGGTACGTGATGCCCGAGTAGTCTGCCGTACCGCCCTTGCTTGCGACCCGCAACTCACTGAAAATATCCTCGGCTTTCTTGAAATGGTCGAAGAACCGACCTTGCCCAAGTCGCCGGGCGATTTCCAAGATGATTTCGGTGTCGGGCTTCGCGTTACCCGGCGGATCTACGGCCTTATTGATTTTAATCACCCGACCCTCGGCGCTGGTGCTCGTGCCTTCCTCTTCCTCGTGGAGCGAGCCAGCCAATACGATGTCTGCGTGGTGGGCGGTTTCGCTAAGGAAAAAGTCAATGGCCGTGTAATGCTCCAGTTTTCCAAGCGCTTCCCGCGTGAAATTTGAGTCTGGCAACGAGACGAGCGGATTAAAGCAGATCGAGATCAGAGCTTTGATTTCTCCGCGATGAATCATCTCCATGATCTCGGGAGCGGTGTGCCCCTTGCCGGGCATTTCTTCGTCCGTGCATCCCCAAACGCTACAGATGTAGGCTCGATGCTCGGGGTTGGTGATGTCCCGATTGCCCGGGAGTTGGTCGCATTTGTGGCCGTGCTCACGCCCGCCTTGGCCGTTGCCTTGACCGGTGATGGTCCCATAGCCGCATCCCTTGCGGCCGATGCGCCCCGTAGCGAGCACGAGGTTGATGCAGGAAACCACGTTATCCACGCCTTTGGAACTGTGCTCGATCCCTCTCGCGTGGAGCAGAAAGCTCGTTTTGGCCTGTCCCCACATTCGCCCTGCGGCCTGGATGTCCTCAATCTTGACTCCAGAAATTCGGCTCGCGTCTTCCAGCGAGAGGGCAAGGGCGGCGGCTCGGGTTTCCTCCCAACCGGAGGTATACGCGTCTACGAATTCTTGGTTTACGTATCCCTCTTCGATCACCACGCGAAGGATGCCGAGGAGCAGCGCGGAGTCGGTCCCCGGAATCACCGGAAGATGGATGTCACAGGTTCGTGCTATGGGAGTGACGCGTGGGTCGATCACGATCAACTTCGCGCCTCGATCCCGAGCGCGCCATATGTAATCAGTGGTGATCGGCGAGCACTCGGCGACGTTCGTGCCGGCCAGCAGGATCACCTCGGCGTAGACGATGTCTTCCCAGGAATTAGCCGCGCGGTCGAGACCAAACGCCTTCTTGTTGCCAGCCCCGGCGCTAACCATGCAGAGGCGACCGTTATAATCAAGCTCCTGCGTCTGGACCCCGAGCCGGGCGAATTTACCCATCAGGTAGCTCTTTTCGTTGGTAAGAGAAACCCCCGAGAGCACCGCCACCGCGTTCTTTCCGTACTTCTCTTGAATCCGCTTAATCTCGCTAACCGTGGTCGAAAACGCCTCGTCCCAGTTTATGGGGACAAAGCCAACTCTTTCCACTCGCTTCATTGGGTCCAGCAGCCGGTCAGGGTGCCCACCTTGTAGGTAGCGCTTGACCCCTTTTGGGCACAGTTTCCCTTTGTTAAAGGGGAATTCTTCCCAAGGTTCAAAACCGATGACGCTGTTCCCTTTGACCTTGAGCTGGATACCGCACTGCATGCCGCAGAAGCAGCAATGGGTTTTGACCAGTTTGTCGGGTTCTGCTCGGCCCACCCAGCCGCCAGGCGGGACGCTTGCGGTGTGCGGCCCAAACTTGGTTTGGAGAGACTCAATGGGGGCGGGAAGCTTGGCCATGGTTCAAGTATAGGCCTTGGTAGACAGGGTGGCGATGATTAAGATCATAGTGCTCATCAGCGAATTAGCAACTTGACGACAGCCACCAGGAGGACCACCCCAAGCATTCGCCTCACACTGATGTCCGGCATTCGATTGGCCCCAATCCACCCCCCCACGATAGCGCCTAGGACGGCGACTGCAAGGACGGGCGAGTGCTCAATCACTGTTTTCTCCAGGGTGCTCGAACGAGCGGCTAGCCCCGCCAATGAGTTGAAAAAGATGAAGAGTGCGGACACCGCGGCGGTCTGCTTAGCGTTTGCCCATCCAAAGAAGAGGATGAGAGGGCTGAGGAAAATGCCGCCTCCAACCCCCACAATGCCGCTCAAGAGTCCGATGCCGGCGCCGATCCCGATTTGTAGCCAAAGCTTAGGCTCACTTCGCTGGTCCGATGAATTCGGGGACTTTACGAGAAGAGCGATGGCGGCGTAAAGGAGCACGATGGCTAACAGAATTTTGTGGAAAGAGCCGGGCAAGTGCAATGATCCGCCCATGAAGGCCAGCGGAACTGACCCGAGCAAGAACGGCCAGGCCAACTGCCAACTGAAGTGTCGTGAGCGCTGGAAGAGCACGAACGCAACGAGAGAAACCGCTACGTTCATAGCGAGGGCAAGCGTGGAGGCGTCCTTTGTCGCCATTGGGGTAAACGCCATGAGCGCCAAGTACCCGGAGGCACCCCCGTGCCCGACTGCGCTGTAGGCGACAGCCACCACAAGCGCCCCCAGCATGAACAAGGGATCGTGCGGGTCAAGCATCCCGGAGCCCATCCAGGCCGCCCTTCAGACTGTAAACGCCCTCAACGCCCCGCGCTTGCAGTTCAGAAGCGAGCTTAAAGCTGCGCTTTCCCGTCGCGCATACCAGCAGGACAGGCGAGTTGACTGCTTCCGCCTTGAAGTCAGATGCAGGCACTCTCCGGTGGGGGATGTTCAGTTTGGGGAGTTCATCTAGCTCGCGAATATCCACCACCTGGACTTCCCCGAGCGCGGTACGGGCAGCGACTAAAGAGTTAAACTCGAATCCGTTAAACTTACATTCAATGCGGCCCTCACAGCCCGCACAGCCGTGACGAAGGTCGCGCCGAATCAGCGTCGTTTCACCCGTGCGCAGGTCCATTAGAAGTAGGCGATGGGAAAGGAGTTCACCGTAGTTGAGGACTCCTTTCAGCACTTCGTTTGCTTGCATGACGCCGAGCAGGCCCGGCACCACCCCTAGGACCCCGGTTTCGGCGCACGTGCCCACGCAGTCATCGGAAGGGAGGTCCGGGAACAGGCAGTTGAGACAGGGCCCATCCGGCAAGACCGTCATGAGTTGGCCCTCGAACCGATGGACACTGGCGGAAATGAGCGGCTTACTGTGCCTTCGGCAAGCAGCATTCAGGAGTGCCTTCACCCGCAGAGAGTCCGTTCCATCAACAATCCAATCGTAGGCCGCAACGAGGGTGTCCACGTTCGATTCATCGAGCTTGACCGGATGAGCTTCGAGGGTCACGGTGGGCCTAAGTTTCTTAGCAAAGGAAGCGGCGCGCTCGGCCTTACTTCGACCCACGTCTTGAGCTTGATAGATGACTTGCCGGTGGAGGTTGCTGAGGTCAACGAGGTCGTCATCGACCAGTCCAATTGTCCCGATTCCTGCCCCAGTTAGGTACGGAAGTGAGCCCGCGCCTAGCCCGCCCAAGCCCACAAGGAGGACTCTAGCGTCAAGCAATTTTTGCTGGCCTTGCTCACCTACTTCCGAGAGTCGCCGCTGGCGATCAAAGTACAGCTCGGCGAGATTTGAGGTCGGGGAAGCCTCGCCTGCCGCGACCCAAACGAAATCTCCTTCGGCGAACGTCTCTCGCTTCCAAATTGGCACGCGGAATTTGAGCTGGTCGATAATCCACTCGCAGGCGGCAAATGCCTCGCGGCGGTGGGGGGCCGCGGTTTGGATGGTAACCGCCGTTTCGCCGATTTCAAGAACTCCTATGCGGTGGTTTACCGCGGCGTCCAGAAGCCCGAAGCGTGATATTGCCTCGGCGACGAGCTTGTCTCCCTCGATCTGGGCAAGCTCCGGATACGCCTCATACTCCAATCCGAGCACTTCGCGTCCATCCGCGTGGTCTCGAACCTTCCCCTCGAATATCACGAATCCCCCCGCCCCGGTTTGGGTCATTTCGGTCGGTTTAATCGGCTCGCTGGAGAGAGAAAATGTCATCTATCCTCCGGCAACTGGGGGCAGAAGGACCACTTCGTCGCCTTCTTGTATCAGTATCGAGTCCTCTGCGAAGGCTCCATTGATGGCGATCCGAATAAGCGGCGAAGGAAGCCCCAGCTGACGGCTGACAATGAGCTCGTCAACTAGCTCCCGAGCGGTTTGGGCTTGCGTCGAGACGACTTCTTCCGCGCACCCCGCTCGGTCACGTAAGATGGCGAAGTATCGAACGGTCACTTTCATGCCGCAATGCTCCATGGAAACGGTGCGTACTCAACCAGTTCCCCCGGGGCGAGGGTGGATATCTCGGCGGGAAGTCGTGCGAGTCCGGATGCCGCTGAGAGTCCACTCGTCGCGTGAGATCCAACCGCGGGATTTAGCACTAGCTTTTGAGTCTCGGGGGAGAGCCTAGCGGGAACGAACTCGACACGACCTGGTTTTCGGGAAAAGCCGTCAGCGAGTGACAAGGGATGGAAGACGATGGGCTCGCCAAGGTACTCGCGGACGAACAGGCAGAAGGTGATCAGTGCCGACATGGGGTTTCCCGGCAAGCCGAACCATGCCGTTTTATCGCCGTGCACACCGAAGGAGATCGGCTTCCCCGGTTTGATGGCAGCTCCCGAAAACAGGATCTCGAACCCGTGCTTCGCGACCGAGGGACGCACGAAGTCGTGGTCGCCCACCGAAACTCCGCCGATGGTCAGAATTAAGTCGTGATCCGGCTGCAATTTCTGGATTGCCCTGAAGGTCGACTCTGCATCATCCGTAACCGTTTGTCGAGTCACTATGCACCCCATCTGTTCAAGGATAAGAGAAATTCCTATAGAGTTGGAATCGTATACTCGACCGGCGATATAGGGCTCGCCGGGCGTCAACAGCTCCGCGCCCGTGCTGAGCAACGCGACGCGGGGCATGGACTCGACGATTACGCACGCTAGCCCTTGGGCTGCGAGGGCTGCCACGACCGGTGGCGTGATTTTGGAAGCCGCCGAAAATAGGGGCGAGCCGCTCGGGAACTCTTCGCCTTTGATGCGGATGTGCGCTCCCGGCCTGACGGGAGCCGCTCGGAGTTGATCGTCCTGAACCTCTGCCTCCTCTTGGGGGATAACGGCGAGGGCGCCCTCCGGTACTAGGGACCCGGTGTTGATCCGAATCGCATGGCCGGGCGCGAGGGCAGGGCCGATCGACCCGGCGGGAGCAGCACCGATAATCTGCCAGGGGCCCTCCAGCGATCCCACGCCGAACCCGTCCATCGCGCTATTCGTGTACGGCGGCGAATCGAGAACGGCGCAGACGGCACTGGCGAGCCGACGACCATTCGCCCGCGCCAGCGGAACGCTGAGCGGCTTAGGGCACCAACGGTTGGCACGCACGATGCTGAGTGCCTCCTCAAATCCGATCAAGAATGAGCCCCTCCAGCGAGCATTGCCTTGGCATGCAAAAGCGCGGGGAAGATGGCGGCGAGCGCGTCCTCGCAGGCGCCAGGGGAGCCAGGCAACGCGACGATGACGGATGAGCCAACGACGCCAGCGACGGAGCGGCTGAACATGGCGGTTTTCATCCGGTCTTGCCCGTAACTTCGGAGCGACTCAACCACTCCTGGTAACTCGATTGAAAGCAGAGGCGAAATGACCTCAGGAGTGATGTCGCGCGGTCCGATGCCCGTGCCGCCCGTCACGAGAATGATGTCCAGCCCCTCCTCAATCCATTGCTGGACGGTCGCTCGGATGGCGTCCGGCTCGTCGGGAACCAGGTTGCGGCTTACTTGCGCAGCTTCCAAGCCCAGCAGCCCCCGCTCTAAGATTTCTCCTGAAACATCAATATATTCTCCAGCGGCTGCACGGTCGCTTACCGTAAGAACGCCCGCAGACCACCCTCCAGAAACAGTGAAGTCGCTCTTACCCCCCTTCTTATCGAGGAGCTTGATCGTGACAATCTCCATCTCCTCATCGAGCATCTTCAACATGTCGTAAAGGGTCAGGACAGCGGCGGCGGCGGCCGTCATCGCCTCCATCTCCACTCCCGTTTTGGCGACCGTTTTGACGCAGACGTCCACGATAATCCGGTCCTCTTGAAGATCAAAGTCCACCCCCACAAATTCAATGGGGATGTTGTGGCAGTAGGGAATCCAGTCGGTCGTTTTCTTGGCCGCGATAACCGCCGCCGCCTTAGCGATCGGTAGTGGGTCACCCTTTGGGACTTTTCCCTGCCGGATCGCCGCGACTGTAGCCGCGCACGCAGTCAGTTCAGCACGGGCTTTTGCCGTCCGAAGGGTAGTGGTTTTGAAGGAAACGTCTCTCATCCGCCGATTTGCACCATGCTCAATTGATCCAATTGCTTCCAATTATCCATCGGCGGATGCCCCGCCCACTTGGTTTTCAAGTCCGCCCGAACCGCGTCGGCGATCTCAACATCAGAAGCGCCCGCCCGTAGTCGGTCTCGCAAGCTGGTGCGTTGAGGTAGGAAAAGGCAAGTCTTAACGTGCCCGTCGGCGGTGAGCCGGATGCGGTTGCATCCGTCGCAGAAGCTCTCCGTCACACTCGTAACGAACCCCACCGTGCCTTGGAATCCCGCGATTGAAAACTCCTTCGCCACATCTGAGCAGTGCCCTCGAATCGGTTCCAGTTTGAAGTGAGCGTCCAAAACTGCCCTCATCTCCGCGTACCCAAAAACTCGACTAGCCTTCCACAAATTGCCCGCGAACGGCATGAACTCTATAAATCTCACTTGGACCGGGCGGGTTTGGGTGAACTTAACAAAGTCGATCAACTCATCGTCGTTCATTCCCGGCATGACCACAACGTTGACTTTGGTCGGGATGCCCGCCCTGATCGTAGCGTCGATTCCAGCCAAGACTTGGGGCAAGGCGTCGCGCCGAGTGATTTCAGCGAAGCGGTCGCGCCGGAGGGAGTCGATACTGACGTTAATGCCACTGAGACCGGCATCTTTCAAGGCCTGAGCGATCCTCTCGAGTGACGAGCCGTTGGTGGTTAGGAGCAACTTGATCGTCGGGTTAGCCCGACGAAGCGATCCAAGTAGCTCCATGAACCCTCGCCGCACGGTGGGTTCACCTCCCGTGAGCCGTACCTTGGTCACACCCATTCGCACAAAGATGCCCACCAGGCGCTCGATCTCCTCAAGCGAGAGGATCTCGGCTCGATCCTTCCATTCCACTCCCTCCGCTGGCATGCAGTATTGGCATCGGAAGTTGCACCGGTCCGTCAGGGAGACGCGCAAATAGTTGTGCGGCCTCCCGTGGGAATCCACAAGTTCGTCCCAATCCGACTCCGAGTGGATGTGCACCCCATCATTCTGCCTGATCGATCTTGGGGGAAGCATGATTCCGATCATAGCGGCGAGCGGTTCGCGGGTCAATACTTGGACCATGCAGGAAAAGGGACTTGCGGTTCGAGTGTTGACCTTAAACACGCTGGCGTTCACCGTTTGCTTTGCGGTCTGGACGATGTTTGGGGTTCTCGGCGCGTTCCTCGTCGACGCGGGTCTGCTTCAGATTGACAAAGCCCAACTGGGTTGGCTCATCGGAGTCCCAGTCCTTTCAGGATCGTTGCTTCGGTTGCCCGTGGGCGTCCTTGCGGATAAGCTGGGCGGCAAGCCAGTGTTCATCGGCGTGATGTTGGTCGGGGCCCTCGGGGCGGCGCTCACCTCGTTTGCGAGCACGTACGAACAATTCCTGGCTTGCGGACTTGTGTTTGGTACCAGCGGCGCGGGGTTCGCGGTGGGAATTGCTTACACCTCCGTCTTCTTTCCGAAGGAGCGACAGGGCACGGCACTGGGAATATTCGGCGTGGGCAACGCGGGTTCAGCCGTCACAACTTTGCTCGCCCCAACTATCCTGACCAAGCTCACGCGAGGGGGTGAAAACCTGCAGGCATGGCGGCAGTTGCCCCTGTATTACGCAGCGATGATGGTGGTCATGGTCGTGCTGTTCGCGCTGCTCACGACCAATCGAAAGCCAGCCGGGGCCGACGTTAAGACGCTCGCCGATAAGCTTCGTCCGCTGCGAGACGTCAGGGTTTGGCGCTTCGGCGTGTACTACTTTCTCGTCTTCGGTGCATTTGTTGCCTTAGCTCAGTGGCTGGTGCCTTACTACCTGAACGTCTACGGGATGTCGCTCGCGACTGCTGGTCTGATGGCGAGCATTTTCAGCCTCCCAAGCGGCCTGATCCGAGCTCTCGGTGGTTGGGCTAGCGATAAATTTGGCGCGCGCGCGACGATGTATTGGGTGCTCAGTCTTTGCGCGGTGCTGTTCACGCTGATCATCGCCCCGAGAATGGACATCATGTCCCCGGGCGAAGGGATTCTTGCGGATAAAGCGGGAACCGTCACTAAGGTCCAGCCCGATGCGATTTACGTCGATGACTACATCTACAAACTGAAAGCCGCCGATCCAGAAACCGCAGCAAAAGGCACGCTATCCGCTCGCGGAGGGAGCCTCAACGAGGGCACCATTATCTGGCCAAAACAGGCGTCATGGCAAGAACCATCAGTTCAAGTTGGGCAAAAGGTCAAGAAAAGAGAGCTACTGGCTCGAGGCACCACCCACGTTTACTTCCAGGCGAATGTCTGGGTATTTACGGCCATTGTCTTTCTCGTCGGCATCGTGATGGGCGTCGGGAAGGCCGCCGTCTATCGCCATATTCCGGACTATTTCCCCAACGATGTTGGCGTCGTGGGCGGGCTTGTGGGAGTCATCGGAGGTCTGGGCGGCTTCGTTTGCCCGATCCTCTTCGGATATCTCCTGAAGCTCACCGGGCTTTGGACTTCTTGCTGGCTTTTCCTGGCGCTCCTCAGTGTCGGCTGTCTGGTTTGGATGCACCTGGTGATCCTTAAAATGGCGCCGGCTCGCAGCATGGAGAACTCAACCGAGTGAGCTGCCTCAACCATGACCCAGATCATAGCTTTCTCACAAGAGCCCAGCAACAATGGAGACAGGAGCTAAACCAGTAATGGCCAACACCACCAAAGAACTTGAACTCACCGCCAACGATTGGCAACCCAACAACCCGGAGTTTTGGGAGTCCACCGCTAAGCCGATTGCTTGGCGAACCCTTTGGATCACGACCTACTGCTTGTTACTGAGCTTCGCTACTTGGTTCATGGTGAGCGCGATCGTCGTGAAGATGAGCGGACTTGGGTTCAAATTTGCTCCCCAGGAACTGTTCTGGCTCACCGCAATGCCGGGGCTGGCGGCCGGAACGCTTCGCATCGTTCACATGTTTTTGATCCCAATATTCGGGACGCGAAAGACCATCACGGTCTCCACCCTCTTGCTGGTTTTGCCCGCCGTTGGGTGGGGAATGGCGGTGTCGAATCCAGGCACGAGCCTGAGCACGTTTATGTTCCTGGCCTTCCTGGCGGGCTTGGGCGGCGGCAACTTTAGCTCGTTCATGCCCAGCACGTCGCTGTTTTTCCCGAAGAAGCTCCAGGGGAGTGCGCTTGGTTATCAGGCAGGCATTGGCAATTTCGGCGTGAGCGTCGTGCAATTCGTCGTTCCCGTCATCATCGGCTTAAGCCTCGTTGGCACTCCCCAGACCTTCGTCAAAGAGGGCAAGTCCTCCTCGATCTATCTGCAAAACGCCGCGTACATCTGGGTGCCATTTATCCTGGTCGGCGCGGTCGCCGCTTGGTTTGGCCTGCGCAATGTGCCCGTTCAGGCGGGTTTCAAAGAGCAGCTAGACATCTTCAAAAACAAGCACACGTGGCTCATGACCTCCCTGTACGTGATGACCTTCGGTTCTTTCAGTGGCTTATCCGCCGCTTTTCCGTTGCTCATCAAGCAACTCTACGGCGGGTTCGACGGGGCGCCCGACCCGCTCGCCTTTGCGTTCCTCGGACCCCTCGTCGGGGCGGCTGTCCGGGCTGCTTTCGGTCCGATCGCCGATAAGCTGGGCGGAGCGAAGGTCACGATGCTGAGCGCGATCGGGTTGCTTGGGTGCGGCATAGCGATCATCCCGTTCACCGCCCCTCAATCGATGGAGTCCTGGAATGGGTTCCTCTGGATCATGCTCGGGCTGTTCTTCTTCAGCGGCATCGGCAACGCTTCGACTTTCAAACAGATACCGATGATTTTCGAGCCGCGACAGGCAGGCGGGGTCATTGGTTGGACTTCGGCCATCGCGGCTTACGGCCCGTTCGTGTTCAGCATCCTGCTCGGCGTGATCATGGGATCGGGCAAGGATGCCAGTCCATTTTTCATCGGCCTTAGCGTTTTCTACGCCATGAATATATTGCTGAACTGGTGGTTCTACGCTCGTAAAGATGCTGAAAAACCTTGTTAGTTCCGAGAAACCCATGGTAACCCGAGACCTCATTCCTCTGCGAGTCTTGCCGACAGTTAAACACGGTCCTTCGCCCAATGACCGGGCGAGTGTCGAAATCTACCGACCGTTCTTCTTGGCGGGAATCTTCAGCGTCCTCACGGCTGGATGCCTGCTGGGAGCGATTGCTTTGCTTGGGATCGCGCTCAAGGGGAGTTACACCGCCTCGGCTTGGACCCCCTATGTCTGGGCTCATGCCAATTCCCAGCTCTTCGGTTGGGTCGGGTTCTTCGTCATCGGCTTTGCCTTGCAGCAACACGCCCCCACGGTGTCCAAGCTGGACGCCTTCCATAGATTGGCGGCCGCGAGCCTCTGGCTCATGGCGGCGGGCATTGCGCTTCGATTCGTGGCGGAGCCGATGGCGCAAGTTGATCCCAAGGTGTGGGTGCCCGTCGGGGTTGGCTCAACCATCTTGCAGTTGATCGCGATCCTGCTGTTTCACTACAATTCTGCCGTCAACAGACACCGTAGCGGAGCCGGACTCACGTGGCCGGCAGTGTTTGTATTCGCCTCCCTCTTTTGGCTGACGCTTGTTGCCGCGGTGGAGCCGTTCATTTTCGTGATGACGCATCAAGCGAACCCCGCGGACTCCATCAGCTTCGTGGCGAAGTGGTTTGCGCCCTACCGTGAGGCGCAGTTCCTCGGTTTCGCGGCGATGATGATTTTCGGTGTTGCGCTGGTGAAGATGAACAGCTGCTTCGGGTTTGCCAAGCCGGACAGGAGCCTGGGCATCCTCGGGTTCACGATGTGGATGTTGGGGTTGTGCCTTCGCATCGTGGGATGGCAGGTGTTCTACGATTCCGGGATGAACCCCGGCTCTTCGGGGGCGTATCGAGTCAGCAGCATTCTCCTTTTTGGCGGGGCCGTTGCCATTGTCTGGTCACTCGGCATTTTCCGGAAATCGACGGAGACTATTCGTTCACTTAAATTCATTCGGGCAGCGTTCGCGTGGCTTTTGGTCGCCGGGGCATTGATGCTCTTCGAGTCCAATCATTTGTCCATGATCGGCGCTCCGTTTTCGCACGCCTTCACGGGAGGAATTCGCCACGCACTCACCGTCGGATTCATCTCGCAGATGATCATTGGAGTCAGCTTGCACGTGATGGCGGTGATGAACGACCTGGATGAGTCGGTCCAGAGCCCGCTGTGGTCCGCTTTTTGGCTCCTCAACCTCGGCAATTTCGGGCGCGTTAGCCTTGAAATCGCCACGGACTTTACGCCACGGGCGTTTGCGCCGATGGGCATTACGGGATTCATCGAGTTGATCGGCCTCATGGTTTGGGCGGCGGCCATGGTCCGTCCAATGCTCCGGCGGCGCGCCCCTGAGCCAGCCCATGCCTCCTGATCCTCTTGTCTTTTCCGAGCGGGGGGAGCCCTATCCGGAGCGTCCCGAGCCTGAACGTATTCTGCGCGAGTGCCCGCTTTGTCGGGGACTGAGTGAGGCAACCATCGTCAAGCTGGTTGAAGGAAGTCACTTGGCGTACGCCGAGCACAATGTGCTTCTCTGGGCCCCCAATTCCGCCACGAGGTTTTTCACCATCATCCTCACCGGCATTCTGCGGCTCACGCGGAGATCGTCTAAAGGGAAGGAGATGACGGTCGAGATTCTTGGGCCGGGTTCCGCTGCGGACATCTTCTCAAACGAATCCCAGCCGAGTTGCCCGCTCACCGCAGAAGCGGTCACTAATCTTTGGTACCTCAAGGTCCCGAATAGCCTATGGCACGACGTCTTGGAGGAGGAAAGTTTGCTCCAACAGCGTATCGCCGAGGAACTCAGCCGCCGCTTCCTCCAGGCCTTAGAAACGACGGAGTTGTTCCTGGTGGATGACCACGAACGTCGGTTGGCGGGCATCCTTTTGCTTGTGGTGAAGCTCAATACGCCTGAGCTCGATGCGGTGCCTCAGGTCACCCTTATCTCTCGCTCGCAACTCGCTCAGCTTGCAGGGCTGCCGATCGGGAAAGTCGAAGAGATCATCGGAAAGTGGGAACAGGCCGGGATGATCACAGCGGGGAAGGGTGCCATTCAGGTGAGCGATCCGATGCTCTTGAAGCGCCTCACAGTTCAGCTACGAGCAGATAGCAGTCTCTGAAAGTCCTCGGGAGTGTTCGCGCTCTGGACCCACGGAGGTGAGATGCCTAAAGTCTCTAGCTCAGTCGCGTCCATCCGCTTTACTCTCAGCAAAGCCGTCCAATCACGCACCCTCACCAAGTCCCGATTCTCGCGCAAAACCTCAAACGCAGTCGCCCGATAAAGGCCGCACAGCGGCTGGTCAAACCCCTCGAAGACCGGCATCACAGCGTCGAAATCCCCCAAGACTGAGCCGAACGCCGAAACCACCGCCGAACGAAACAACACGACATCGCAGGAGAGCACGAAAACCAACTCTGCCCTGGGCACAAACCGCCGGAGGCAAGACAAGGGCCCGGCGAACTGCTCCAGATCTTCCACAAAAGAAGCCCCCAACACTGGACTCCGCCCCAGAACGGTCGCAGAAGGTAGCTCCCGAATCAGTCGCTCCGCGACCGGAACGCCGTCAACCATAAGAGAGGCCTTGTCTTCGCCCATCCGGCGGCTGGCTCCTCCGGTCAGCAGGACTGCCTCGATCAGCATATGACCATGATCATAGCCCACCGCATCCAGATCAGCCATAGTGAAAGCATGGGACGACTTCCCGAGCGATACCGGCAGTTCTTTGAAGACTATCCCGAGGTGGGGCAGGCGTATGAAGCTTACGGCGAAGCCGTCGGCAAAGCGGGGCCGCTCGACGAAAAGACGCGTTGCCTCGTGAAGCTCGGCATGTCGATCAGCTCGCGCATGGAAGGCGGGGCGAGGAGTCATGCCCACAAGGCTTTGCTCGCCGGAGCCACCGCCGCGGAGATCCGACACGTCGCCATCCTTGCCGCTCCAACCATCGGATTCCCAAATATGATGGCGGGATTAAGCTGGGTGGACGAAGTCATTGCGGAGCACGAAAATGAATAAGAACCCCCAAGCCATCGCCTTTACCGGTGGCGGCATCATGGCCGCGCTGATTTTCTTCGGCATCTACTTCGGCTCAGGGCGGCTCACCCGCTTCGATTCGCCGCTGGCCGCCTACGCCGCGGCAACGGTGTTTGCCGGTTTTGCGTTCGCGTATCGCTACATCATGTGGATTCAGCGGCCCGCCACGTGGCGCTATTTCAAGGCGAGCATCAAGCTATTTTTCCGCCCTCGCGCGCTGGTGCGGAATGTGTTCAGACTCGTCGGGCTGCTTTGGAACAACATCGTGCTCCAAAAATTCATCGGCAAGCGCAGCCACAGCCGTTGGATCGCCCACATGGGTATGGCGTGGGGCTGCCTTTTGGCATTTGCGATCACGTTTCCGCTCAGTTGGGGATGGGTGCAGTTCGGCATCGCGCCGGATGGGTTTAACTATCAGGTCGAGTTCATGGGCATGCCCCAGTTCGCCTTCGACCCCTATGGCCCCATCGGATTTCTCTTGTTTAATGGGCTGAATATCAGCGCGGTATTGGTACTCACGGGAGTAGCGGTGGCGATGCATCGCCGCGTGTTCCAGCACGGTGCCCAGGCGGTGCAGAGCCTGGAAAACGACATCATTCCGCTCATCCTGTTGTTCAGCGTCTCCATCACCGGGCTGATGATCACCGCCAGCTATAGACTGATGGGCGGGGCGAATTTCGGATTTATCTCCCTGCTGCACGCCTTCACGGTGATCATCCTGCTGCTGTGGATGCCGTTCGGCAAGCTCTTCCACGTCATCCAGCGCCCGGCCCAGCTCGGCGTAGCCTATTACAAGGAGGAGGGGGCGAATGGGCCGAAGGCGGTCTGCGCCCGCACCGGCGACGAGTATCAGTCGCAGCTCCACCACGACGATCTGGTCGAGGTCATGCGCGAGACGGGGGTGGACTTCGGCGACCACCAAAACATCTCCCCCCAAGAAAAGCGCAAGCTCATCGCCATCAATCAAATCGCCCAAGTCGACGGCCGCCCGTTCATCGGCTAGTTCAGGCAAAAACGTCCCCCTCGCCCGAAGGGAAGAGGGGGAACCGGGAGAAGGGGAGCGTATCCCGGGATAGGGAACAGGGGGCGCTAGGTTGACCGATCCAACAGCAACACTCCGCGCAGCATCCAGATATTGACGCCCAGAATGACGAGGCTAGCGGCGGCGGCGGGGATGACCATTTCCGTGCGGCCGGCGAGCAGGTTTTCCAGCACCATCACGAACAGCCAGATCTGGAGGAAAATCATCAGGAGCTGGAAAAGGAGCAATCCGGCGAAAACGACCGCCTTTTGACGGCGACGTAAGAATGAGGTGTTAGCCATGAGCTGCCTCCGTAAAGATGCCTACCGCCCAGACTTCGTCGCCACGCATTTCGAGCTTCACTTGCGGAAGCGGGTGGGGCGGCGGACCCTTCACTACATCGCCATTTTCGAGCGAGAAAACGCCGTTGTGGCATGGGCAATAGAGCCGCTCTGATTCGGAGCTGACTTCATATTCCACCGGGCACGACAGGTGCGTGCAACGACGGGTGAAGCCCACCCATTCGCCATCTTTGCGGCAGATGAGGAGGCAGAGATCGGACGGGCGCGGGTAGCTAAACGCGAGGGCCGTACCGGGTTTGAGGTCGCTCTGCTTGCAGATGAGCGCAGGTTCGAATGTCCGTTCCGTTTTTGGGAGCATGGAATAGGCGGCGAGAGCGGTGGTGCCCAGCGCGAGTCCCCCGCTGGCGAGGGTGAGGAATTTGAAGAACTCACGGCGGGTGACGAAGTGGTCTTCCTCCCAGTCGATGGGGAAATCGGATTTTAGTCTTTCATCCATTGGATCGAGCCTCCTTTTGGCGGACGAGGGTGAGCAAATCGCTCTTTCGGACGACGGCAGAATCGGAAACGGTGAGCTTCGACGAGCCCTTCGGCATCATCACGTAGACCTTGGTTTTGACCACCCGACCACCGAAAACGAAGGTGTTGACGGGGGTGCCGTTGCGCTGCTCGGCGATCTCTTCGGGGGTGCCGAAAAACAGCGCGCCGGACGGGCATACGGTGGCGCACATCGGTTTCAGCCCGACGGAAGTTCGATCGTAACACATGTCGCACTTCATCATTTGGTCCACCTGGACGTCGTATTTCGGGACGCCAAACGGGCAGGAGTAAACGCAGTTGGTGCAGCCGATGCATCGCGGTTTGAGCGAGCTTTGCACCACGCCATCGGGCGTCTTTTTGATGGCGTCGGCGGGGCAGACGGCGGCGCACGCGGGGTCTTCGCAGTGCATGCAGATGATGGGGGTGGTTTGGACCGTGTCGCCTCGCTGAATCTCCTCGAGGTGGATCATCGAGACCCCGGCGTGGGTATCGCATTCGCCGCACGCTTCCACGCAGGCGTTGCAGCCAATGCATCGGCTTGGGTCGATGTAGAATTGGCGTTCGCTCATAGTCGCCTCAGTTTAGTCATTAACTTGGTCAAAACTTCAGTCCGTACTGAACATAGCCGAACAGTTGCAATTGGTTACGTCCTGTTTGGAGGCGAACGAACCGTCCGGGTTGATACAGGCCCAAACCCATGGAAACCGTCTCTTTTGGAGAGCGAGCCCAAATCCCTTCGACATTCCACTCGAAACCGAGTTCGCGCCCGGACGCACCCGTGGGATCAATGAAAACCGCCGCACCGTGCTTGTTCGGAAGCCCCGAAGCGCCGTACCAGGCGTCGCGGCTATCGAGCAGCCAGTTATGAGCAACCCGGAGCTTGAGTTCAAGGTTTTGGCGCGGTTTGGTGGTGTATCCCAAGCTGAACTGATTCAGGTTCTTCCACGCGTGCATATCCATGAGCCCGTAAAACTTGTGATTGGTGGGATACAGGTTATCGAAGGTATGGACCTTACTTCCACTCGCGCGACCGCCGCTGGCGGCATTCCATTCCGCCGTGATTTTGGAGGTTTTATCGAGCACTTTGGTGGCCTGCAGGTGAAGCGCCCAGGCTTGCACGTCTTTGCCCGCGGTGCGCCCCAATTGTCCTGCCCCTTCAAATTCAAATTCGACGCCGCTCAAGGCTCGTTTAAGAGCGTGACTTAGCGTCCAGATGTCCGTATCTCCAGCCCCTGTTTCGTCGTGTTTGTAGATGAGGCTACTGGCGCCCGCGCTGTTTGGGAGGGAAAAGCCAAGCAACCGGACTTTTTGTGGGCGGAGGTTCTGCACGCCGATCTGCGCCGCGAAGGCATCGAACCGGGCATTTTGGAAGCGAATTCCATCGAAGCTGCGGCTTCGGTTGACCCATTCCAGTGATCCTATTAGGCGCTCGGAGCCGAAGCTGATCTTTTGACGTCCGATCGTGAACTTGTCGCCACTCTTGTTCCACTGGGCGTAAAGTTGGAGGAGATCGGTGCTCTCGTCCGAACTGTTGAGGGCAGGCGTCCAACTCAAGTTGTGCGCATATTGGAGTTGACCGTATCCTGACCAAGGACCGTTGCTTTTCAGGCGTCCCCCCACCCGAACGCGCTGGACCAAGTCGGTTCGATTGTCGCGAATTCCCCCGTCGAAGTCCTTATCCAGTCGCCGCTCAATGCGAGCACGATATTCGCCCTCGAACTGGACTCGATGATGAATCGCATCGGTAGCACTAGCGGAGAGGTAGATGGGCATGAGTAATGATCCTCACTCAACAGTTTGGCTAGCCATTCGAAGGCGCACTATGACCCGCGTCATAGTGGCCTAACGGAGTCGGGCTTCAAGCTGGGCAGGATCGCAAATCGTAATGTGGTGCTGCACCGTCGTTACAATGCCGGCTTGCGCCCAAGCGGAGAGGACGCGGATCGTGGTTTCGGTCGTCGTCCCGGCCATTTCTCCCAAGGCTTGACGAGTAAGCGGTACGGATAGGCGCACCGCCTTTCCATCCGAAACTCCATACGAATCCGCGAGAATAAACAGGATTGCGGCAATCCTCTCCTCGGCTCGTCCCGTGGAAAGCTTCGCCATGAAGTCTAGTTTCTGGTGCATCCGTATGGCGGTGCGGCGAATCAGCCGGTCTTTCAGCACGTTGTTGACGTCGTAGATTTCCTGAAAAACGGCCTTCGGAATCTTTAGATAGACCGTGCTGGTCAGACCAAACGCCATGAGGGGGCACCCGGTCCCGGCGATCATTCCAAGTAACCCAAAGACCTGCCCGGGGCCCATGATCTCCTGGGTCATTTCCACCCCGACGGAATTGGATTGGGTCAGTTTCACAAATCCGGACCCAACGAGTCCGATGAAACTGGCGTCTGCGCCCGAGAGCCAGATCGGCTCGCCTCGATCACATTGCTTGAGGCGGCACACGCCCGCGAGCCCTTGAATCTGCTCCTCAGTCAGCGCGTTGAGCAAGGTACTGGATTCAAGAACACCGCGTACGGTTAGCTCGGTGTCGTTGATGGTCACCGCATGAAGCTTACCTGCGATGACCTCAGGAAGCAAAAAAGCGGACCTGTTTGTGAACCACATGCCCCGTGATAGATCGATCGCACTAGGATCTCTGTCGTCCAAGTTTTGGATGCCTAATCCAGTGGTCAGACCCTTAGGCAACCTCACACCGTTCCTCGCGGCACAGGTTGGGGGGAATGACACCCAACTCTTACCCCGGAAGCTCGCCTGAGCGGAGAACTTCATCCAGGATGTTGACAGCTCGGCGCTGTGATTCGGGAACGCCGTGGGCGTAGAGGTTGGCGGTGAGAGAAATTTGAGAGTGCCCTAGTTGCTCTTTAACCTGGTGTAATTCAACGCCAGCAGCCACCATTAAGGAGGCGGCGGTATGGCGGAGCTTGTGAAATGACACGGGCTTGATACCCGCACGCACGCAGGCAGCTTTCAAATGCTGATTGACATTCTTCGGATCGAATGGGTGCCCTTCCGCATTGAGGAAAATTAGGTTGAGCGGATTGAATTCAGCCCCGCGGTATGTGGAGCGCTGCGTGACTTGGCGGGTTTGCTCCATCTGTACGGCTTTAAGGGCGACACCGATCAAAGGGAGTGATCTGCGGCTTGATCTGGATTTAAGTATCTTCAGAGCCAGCTTGCCTTCTAGACGTTGCAACTGCCCCGTCACCCGAACTGTTTCTGTATCTAAGTTGACATCGTTCCATCGGAGGCCGGTCGCTTCGCCCAAGCGCATTCCAGTTCCCAGCGCCAGCTTTACCAAACCTTCAATCTGATGCCCGGCCAGGGATTGTAAGAGTTTCTGAGCGTCTTGCGCAGACAAGAACTCCGGCTCTGCTTGCTTCTGTCTGGGCAAGGTCACCTTCTTCGCAACGTTCTCAGCGACCATCTCATACTTCCAGGCTTGATTGAGCGCGGTTCGGAGAACGGCGTGGATTCCTCTCACGCTTGACGGAGCCAGCCCGGAATGAATTTTGGAGTTAATCAGCAATTGAATTTGAATCGGGTGGAGCTTTCTAAGATCGATGGTTCCGATAGCGGGCTTGAGGTGGTAGTCGATCATCATCCGGTACCAAGAGAGTGTCTTGGGCTGAAGAGAACCGGGCGGGATTGAGTCAATCCAATAGTCGAGAAACTCCGCGACGGTCTGCCTCTTGGTGACGATCGTCTTGCCAATGGTCACTTGGCTCACCAAGTCGTTGAGCAACTGCACAGCCTCCGCATTTGTCCTCGCGTACTTCGTGATGTACCGTGGAGCCGTCGGGTCGAGACTGGGGTTCTGCACTTGAACGACATACCTGCCGTCCTTGCGCTTGAAGATGCTGCCTGTGTGGTGTTCCCGACGTCCTTTTTGAGCTTTCACGGCTTCCTAATCCTAAACTGTCAAATGGCCAAATTTGACAGTCTATTTGACAGTCTATTTGACAGTTTACCCAGCGAACAGCAGTGGACAAAAGCGGACGTTCCAAGGAAGTTTGAACTTAAAATCGGGTTCAAAGCGGTCATTTACGAATAGCCTGAAATATGTTTCATCATTTCTGTTAATCAGCGGGTCACAGGTTCGAGTCCTGTTGCGGCAGCCACCATTTTTGATCAATCCGTCTGGTAGCGAGCAGTTTTAGTACGTTTCTTCGCTAGACTCAGGGGTTCAATTCGGTCGCCACCTGACGGTAGGCCTCGCGGAAGCTGATGCCGGTTTCGCCTACCAATTGAAAGGCTCTCTCAGCGGCCAGAAGCTCGGGGGTGAGGAGTTCAGATGCTCGGTTTCCATCGAATTCGATGGCGCCTACGGCAAGGGCCATGATCTCGAAGCAACTTTTCGCGGTGTCGATAAGCTTGAAGAGCGGAGACTTGATTAGCTGGAGATCGCGGTGGTAGCCACTTGGCAATTTAGTGGTGACCAGCAGGATCGAGTTCAATTCCCCGATCGCCTGGGCCGAATGAGCACGGACTAGCTCAAAAACGTCGGGGTTCTGTTTTTGGGGCATGATCGACGAGCCGGTGGTGAATGAAGGTGCGAGCCTCGTCAGCGAGAACTCTCTCGTGCCAAACAGGCACAACTCCGAGGAGAGTCGCCCAAGATCTTGCAGGAGCAGAACGATCGCGAATGCGAGCGCGGCTTCCGCTTTGCCACGGCTCAGTTGGACTGCAGTTACCGGTTCATGACTTTGGGCGAAGCCGAGTTCGCGCGTTGTGGCTGAGCGATCCATTTTCAAGCTCCCCGTCCCGTAACCTGCGGCCGAGCCCAACGGATTTTTGTCGAGCAACACGCGTGCCGTGCCCAGGGCCTCGATGCTCGACCTAATCTCGCCTGCAAATCCCCCGGCCCAGAGCTCAACGCTTGAAGGCATTGCAGGTTGCATGTGCGTATAGCCGGGAATCTCCATCCCGACGTGCCGAGCCCCGAGCTCGTCGAGCGCTTCAGCAACGCGAAGGGACTTCTGAGCAAGGTTGGCGCACTCATCAAGCAAATACAGCCTGAGGGCGACCAGTACCTGATCGTTACGCGAGCGGCCGAGATGGACCTTTTCGCCGGTAGTGCCGAGCCGTTCTTGAAGCCGATGCTCAAGAGCGGTGTGGCAATCCTCGTCCTCCGGCTGAATGGTCCATTGCCCTTCAGCGTGGTCGGCTCCGATGTCATCCAGTGCGGCGCAAAGGCTCGCAGATTCCTCTGGCGACAGATGGCCGCATCCGACCAGCATTCGAACGTGAGCTTTTGAAGCCTTAACATCGTAGGCGACGAGGCGGGCGTCGAGTTCAAAGTCATTGCCTACGGTGAATTCCAACAGCCGCGGGTCAACTGCGCCCTGCTTACTCCACAGTTGGCTCATGAAGTCACTCTCCCGAATTCAGAAATGAGCGCCTTGTAAAAGCGCGCCCCGTCTAAAATCTCAGACTCCATTACATATTCGTTCGCGGTGTGTGATCGCTCGGTTTTTCCGGGGCCGCATTTAATAGCTGGGACGCCGGTGAAGTACACCTGGTCGGACATCGTGCGGCTCCCTAGTAGCTCCTGTACAGGGCTGACCCTTCTGGCGCATTCCACAATCCTTGCGTCGGATGGGCACTCGTAGGGTTCTAGCCGGGTGGACTTCGCGTTGAGATCGCCCCTGACACTTGATCGCATTTCCTCTAGTAAGGTTTTGTGGGTCCAGCTTGGCGTGGTTCGGACGTCGATCGTTGCGCTCGCCGAGGAGGGAACTTGATTAGAAGCCGCCGAGCCAGATAGACAAGTAGCTTCAAATGTCGTTGGTCCCAAGAGGTGGTGATCCCGCGCTACGTCACACCCGCGCAAGCGAACGAGGTCTTCTGCGAGCGACCAAACGGGGTTTTTGGCTCGCATGCTGGCGCAATTGGCGGCGTGGCAGGCGTCCCCGTGGCAGGTTAACTCAAGAATCATCAGCCCCTTTTGCGCGACCCCGATCTGAAGGTTCGTGGGTTCGCCCACGACTACCCCTTCAGGATGCCACCCAAGTTCATCGCGCAGCCAAGGCCAAGCGATCTCTGTCCCTTTCCCACCCGTCTCTTCTTCCGGAACCAGCATCAAGGCGACTTCACAAGGAAGCTCTTCAGCCGTCAGGAAGGCGCCGATTATCGCGGCTACGCTCGCTTTTGCATCGTTGCTTCCGAGACCGTAGACTGCGCCGTCTCGCCGGGTAGGAACCCACGGATCGGTGTCCCATCCGTCCGTCGCTGGCACAGTGTCCAGATGGCTATTGAATAGGAGCTTGGGCCCGCTTCCACGGATTGCGATAATGGAGTTTCCGTGTCGATAGACGTTCCCCGGGCCGTTCGACAAAAGCTCGTATACATAGTCCGCGATCGCATCCTCGGACCGGGACACTGACTTGATGCTCACTAATTTCGAGTGGAGCGCGAGCAGGTCGACGTCATTCATTTCCTTCGATCTCCCGGTTCGGCGTGATCAGGGTTCCGCACCCTTCGTTGGTAAACACCTCCGCGAGCAGGCTGTCGGGGTGTGAATGCGAAACCACGTGCACCCGCGCCACTCCGCCCAGAATGGCATCCGAAATTGCCTTCTTCTTTGGGAGCATTCCCGAGCTCATGGCACCCTCCTTTTCCAACTGATCCAGTTCGTTCAGACTCACTTGGGAGACAAAACTCATGGGGTTGCTGGGGTCTCGCAAAATTCCTCTGGGAGTCGTGACCAGAATCAGCTTGACGGCTCCAAGCGCAACCGCGACGGCCGCGGCGACTTGGTCGGCGTTGATGTTGAGGATGTTTCCCGCCTTGTCGCAGCAGATAGGGCTCACGACCGGTAAGTATCCGGACTCGAGTGCGGAGAGAATCGGGCGGGTGTCGACAGTTTCGATGTCACCAACGCAACCAAAGTCGACTTTTCGTCCTCCCGAGACCGTCATCGGCGGGCGACGGGTTGCTGTGATGAGACCTCCGTCAATTCCAGACAGGCCGATGGCCGGTAACTCTAGCTTTCGGCACAGCGCCAACAGGTGGGTCTTCACCGTGCCAAGCAACGCCATGATCATGATCTCGATCATCGCGTCGCTCGTCACCCGGCGTCCATCCACAACCTCCGGCGTGATCCCGTGGCGCTTGGCGAGTTCGCTGGACTGATTGCCACCTCCGTGCACCAGGACAATCCGAATGCCGAGCTGCTGGAGCACGTGGATCTGTTCCAACAAAACCGTGGCCGACGTTGGCGACTCGAGGCTCTCTCCGCCACACTTCACTACAAACGTCTTGTCTCGAAAGCGCTTTAGATAGGGAAGCGCTCGGCGTAATTCATCCATTGGTGTGGCCTCCTGCGGTCATTCCGACGAGTACGCTCTTCTGCACGTGGAGACGGTTTTTTGCTTGCCGAAACACGACGCTTCGCGGGCCGTCGAGCACCTCGTCGCTCACTTTGACGTTGCGGCGGACGGGCAAGCAGTGCATGAATTTCGCACCGGGTTTTGCGGTGCGGAAGTGGCTCTCTTGAACGCACCAGTGGCGCAACTCGGAACGACGCACTTGCTCGTCTTGCGGATCATCGTAAAAGCCGGTTGAAGCCCAAGATTTGCAATAGAGGACCTCGGCACCCGTCATCCCCTCGTCCCAATACTCGGTTTCCTCCACTTTATGGCCGCTGAGCGCCTCCGCGCCCTGCATCACTTCTTTCGGAAGCTCAAAGCCTTTTGGCCTGACCACCGTAACTTGCATTCCCCGTTGCGCCGCCATCCAAAGTGCGGCTTTGGGAACTGCGTACGGAAGCGGCTTGGGATGGTAAGCCCAGCAAAGGACAAACTTTCCGGTTTCTGGAATCTCAAGATCATCGAGCGTTTTCCAGTCCGCGAGGGCCTGACAAGGATGGTCGCTCGCCGACTCCATGTTGACCACTGGCTTCTGAGAAAGACTGGCCATCCGCTTCATCAATTGGTCCGAGAGGTCCTCGTCAAGATCCGCTTGCCTTGCGAAGGACCTGATCGCAAGAACGTCGCAATAAGATGCGAGCACAGGAATTGCTTCCTTGACATGTTCTTGAGCCTCTCCATCCATGACCACCCCGTCGCGATTTTCCAGGGCCCACGACCCGTTCCCGGGCTGGACGACGACTGACGTTCCCCCCATCTGCCCGATCCCCGCTTGGAAGGATGCCAAGGTGCGCAAGGATGGGTTCATAAATAGCAGTCCGATGACCTTCCGGTACAAGGCATCGTTGATCGGCTTACGTTCGAGTTCGCACGCCCGTTGGAGGAGCGCGAGAATGTCCGCTTTTGCGAGGTCGGAAATTGAAAGAAACTGATTCATGAAAGCACTCTCGCTAATCGCTGTCCGAAAACGTTGACGGACTCACGGTCCAAAATCAAGGGAGGAAGAAGCCTCAGCACATTGGGGTTCTTTGAATCGCCGACCAGTACTCCGTCCGCGTAAAGCGACTCTCGGATCGGCTGTGAACCTCTGCCGACATCGAGACCGAGAAGCAGTCCCTTGCCCGAAATGCGCTCTACTCCGGCGCACCGCGCGGCCCGTTGCAGGTACGTGCTCATCTCTCTCACATTCTCCAAAAAACCAGGGCGGCTGACGGCGTCGAGTACCGCGCAGATCGCCGCGCAGGCGACGGGGCCGCCGCCGAAGGTGGTCCCGAGGCTCCCGACGCGCAGATTTCGGCAGAACTCCTGGCGGGCAAGAACTGCGGCTACCGGAAAGCCACCCCCCAGGCCCTTTGCGAGGGTCATGATGTCGGGCACGATGTCGTACTGGCTGCAGGCAAACATCGTCCCGGTTCGCCCGATGCCGGTTTGGACTTCATCTGCGATCATCAATACTCCGCGCTCATGGCACAGTTGCCGAGCAAGCGTGACGAAGTCGTTCGGAAGGTCAACCGCGCCAGCGACGCCTTGTACAGGTTCAAAAATGAACGCGGCGACCTCATCGGTGAGCACTTCGTCCAACGCTGCCGGATCGCCGGGTTCTACAAATTCGACCGGAAACGGAAGGCTCGGGAATCCGTACCAAGTCCCATGCGCCCCGTCCGTAACGGCGGCGCTGGCGGCGGTGCGTCCGTGAAACGAGCCCTTCAGAGCGATGACTTTTTGACGCCCCGTCACGCTGAACGCGAGCCGGAGGGCATTTTCGTTCGCTTCAGAACCGGAGTTCACCAGGAAGACTGCATCGAGCCCCTCTGGCGCGCATTCGACTAGCGCCTGAACTGCCCGCTGACGCGAGACCGTCGAAGCCGCGTTTGATTGAAAGATGAGCGACGATACTTGCTCATCGATGGCTTTTGTGAGCGCCGGATGACCATAGCCAAGCGCAGAGACAGCATGCCCCCCATAGAAATCGAGAAACTCCTTTCCGTCGGAATCCCAAACCTTCATCCCCTCACCTCGAACGATCAAGTTCGGGGTGCGCGTGTAAACGGGAAATTCCACTAAATCCACCCCGGCATCGCGTTTTGAAGACCGTCCCCTTGCTCAAGCGCGAACAGTCTGTTCATCCACTGGATCGCGCCACCCGCCGCGCCTTTCACCAAGTTGTCGATGACTGACGTGACCACGATGCTGGAACCTTCGACGGCGATTCCGATGTGGCATCGGTTTGAGCCGACAACCTCCTTGATTGACGGCATGCGGGAGCTGGTGGTAACGAATGGCGTTCCGGCATAGAACGCGTCGAATTGCTCGATGATCGCTTCCTCAGCGACGGGTTGATTCAAGTCCGCGAATATCGTGGCGTGGATCCCCCGGCTGAACGGCCCGGAGTGCGGCACGAACGCCACGCTCGCATCAGCGCTGAACCGCCGAAGGAGCATTTCGATCTCGGCGGTGTGCCGATGTCGGAGGGGATTGTAGGCCCACATGGCACTTTGACGCTCGGGGTGATGCGTCCCGGGTCGAGGCTGCTGCCCGGCACCAGTACTGCCCGTGACCGCACTCACGCAGACCTTCGGCTCGATAAGTTGAGCCTTGAAAAGTGGCGCGAGGGCCAACGATACCGCAGTCGTAAAGCAACCCGGATGTGAGATTCGGCTGTCGGGCGTGGTGTGTTCGATGTCGGGAAGCCCACAGAAAAACTGGCTCTTCGCATTGCCCATTTCCTGCCCGGTATCCGGATCATCACTCTCAATGTCGCCGAACCTAAAATCTGCGGACACGTCAACGATCTTTAGGTCGCACTTCGATGTGGCAATCAGGCGTTCCAGAATCGGGGCGGTTTGACCGTGAGGCATTGCGCTGAAGACGGCCAACTGTCGACTGCTGGAAAGTCTCGGTAGGAGGGTCTCGATCGAGACCAGTTTTTGTTCCCCGGCAGGTCCGGTCATGTGGGGAAAAACTTCCTCCAATCGGCGGCCCTCGTTCGTGGTTGAAACGAGTCCTTCGATCCAAAAGGACGGGTGGTTGATAAGTAATCGAATGATCTCTGAAGCGACATAGCCGCTAGAACCGAGTACTACGGCGGGGATAGTTTTAGTGGGCATATCTCAACTCCAAGGATTTCAAAATGAGGTCGGCGAGTTGGGTCGGAGACTGGCGAGCATTGATACAAGCGATGCCAGTCTCCAGTTCGATTACGCGGGCGCCTGCGCCGTTGTCGGTGGCCGGACCGGTGACAACTTTAGGATCAATGGCGAACCTGTCGCGCAAGAGCCTCACTCCTCCCCAAGCTCCCACGGGATCCGATGCGGCCAATACGACGGCGGAAAGGCTGTCCTTCAAATTGGCGTCTTCGAGGATCGCATCCACTCCGTAGCTGCCAAGAATGCCGTCGCCGAGTTCTAGCACGATGAGGTCGGGCCGGTCTGTTGCCAGCGTATGTAACATGGCTTTTGTGAGCGAAGGCGCGTTGCTCGCCTGGGTGGTCACGACTCCGAAATCGGTAAAAATGAGCGTCCTGAACGCTCCGGCATCTTCCATCGCTAAGATGTCGCGCCGTAGGCTCACCCCGGTGGTCTTTGCGGCGGCAACCCTCATCCCTCCGCGGACGAACTGTTGGATAAGGGCAAGGCAGGCCTCGGTCTTGCCGCTGTTCATGCAGGTGCCCGCCACCGCCACCACGGGGATACCGTGCAGATCAAAATCCGTGGATGCGGTTGTAACAGAGGCGCGAATATTAGCGGGAATTCCCGATCGGCTCTCGAAAACGGGGAAGTCTAGGATGTTTCCGAGAACCTCGCACTGGTAGGGCGGGCCCACTAGAGCACTGTAGGAGTTACAGACCCCCAGTACTCCACCTAAATTCAACAAGTTGATCCGGTCACCGGTCTGTAGTTGAGTGGGAATACTGCCTTCGTAGCCTTGCAAGGCGTTCCGATGCCCGAGCGCCCCGGCAATGATGTCGCCCTCCTTGATCGTGGACATTCGGCCGTTCGCCAGTTCCAACGTGTTGTACTTGGACTTGGAATTGAGAATTCTGACGGCGATGACATCACCCTCTTGGCAAGGGTAGGTGTCGGCGATCCGTGCGTCTGGGCGAATGCCGCAATTCAAGGTGACGGACGCAATCTTGTCGAGGTGTATGGCCCTCACGATTCGCCTCCTAAACGGGCGTGAAGGACCGCTGACAGTCCATGGATTCGGGAGAAGCCCTTCGCGTCTTCGGGGCTCCACTCGGCGGCTTGCTCGCCATAGACCGATCGTGAAGCGGCATGCAGCGACCAGGCTGATTCCACCCCATCGACAAGAATCGACCCCGGACGGAGGGTCACCCAAACCGTGCCGGTCACGCGATCTTGCGACCGAGCGAATTGCGCTTCGATATCACGACAGACTGGGTCGGTAAGTAACCCTTCGTGGACATATTCGCCGTAAAGGGACGCCGTGATGTCTTTCGCAGCGATCTGACGCTTGGTCAGGACCAACTTCTCAAGTTCACGATGAGCCGCGATTAGAACGTGGGCTGCGGGCGCTTCGAAAGCTATTCGCCCTTTGATGCCCAAGATGGTCTCCCCGATGTGAATGCCCCTTCCGATACCGAGCGGCCCCGCAATGCGATCGAGTTCCTCGATCAGTTCAGCGGGTCCGTACTTCTTCGAAAAGAGTGACACTGGAACCCCCTGCTCGAATCCAATTTCTACCCTTGTGGCCGGTTTCGGATTCGAAAATGCCTCCTTTGTCCTTTGCCAAGCGTGCTCGGGAATTGCACGTGAAGTGTCGTTGATTTCTTTACCGCCGATGGTGACCCCCCACAGACCGGAATTGACGGAGTAATCCGCAGACTTTTCCGGAAGATCGAGCCCCGAGGTGAGGAGTTCGGAACGTTGGGCCGCTCGTTGGGGTGCGCGATCCCGAACAGGCGCCAGGATCGCTAGGTTAGGTGCGTAAGAGCGTAGCGCGACTTCGAATCGAACTTGGTCGTTACCCGCCGCCGTCGAACCGTGCGCAATGTACTGACAATTGAACCGCCGCGCGAACTCGGCGGTCTGTTTCGCCTGAAGCGCTCTCTCGGCCCCGACGCACAGCGGGTAAGTGTTGCCGCGCAGAATGTTACCAAAGACGAGGTATTTGAGGACCTGGTCGAAGTATTCCCCTTTGGCGTTGATGGTCTCGTGCCGTTCGGAGCCAAGGGCTTGGCTTCGGGTTTCAAGCTCGTGTAAATCCGTCTCGCTGAAACCTCCGAGGTCGGTTGTGACCGTCAAGACTTCAAAACCTTCCTTTTGGAGAACGGGAATGCACCAGCAGGTGTCCAGCCCGCCCGAAAACGCAAGCGCGACCCTCTTGCTCATATGGACAGCCCCAGTTTCTTCAAGAGGGAGTCTTGAGCTTCGAGGGAGTCTGTCGCCAAAAAGATGGTGTCGTCCCCGGAAATGGTTCCGACGACCTCGGGGAATTCCAGTCTGTCGAGTTGAACTCCTACCAACTGCGCGGCGCCTACGGCCGTGGCAAGTACCAGCAAATACGGTCCGGCTCGCTTTGCTCCGAGGATTTGGCTTTCCAAGACCGACGGGAACGGGACAATTTTGTAGAAACCGTCCACCTTGGCGATTCCCATGTCAGCAAATTCGCGGCTGATTCGCCCCTGTGAGACGGGGTGCCCGTGTTTGACCAGGTGATCAACAATCTGTTGCTGCTTAGCAACATTGTTGTTCTCCAGAAATTCTTTGATTAGCGCCTGTCGTTCGGATGCCATAGGAACCTGATGGCATATTATGCTGTTTGAAGTAATAATATGTCAACGGGTGCCTTGGGGCAAGTTGATTAGGGTGCCGTTGGTCGGGGGCGGATCATGTTGGGCATCATCCCGCGACGGCGCTTGTGGATGTTGAGGTAGGTCAAACTCTCGGTACCTGCGGTGACCTGCCGGGCGACGCCCTTCGGGATGACCAGGGACGCGCCCGCGTGCAGTTGCTCTGACTGACCATCCACGGTCACCATGGCTTGGCCCTGAAGTACCACCATGATCACGTCAACCTCGGAGTTGGTGTGGCTCGCGACTCCCGAGCCGGGGTTCCAACGGACGAGGGTGGCGTCCAGATCCTCAGTCTCGGTTCCCCAAATTGCCCCTTGCGAACCGGGTACCTCTCGAAAATCAACCTTCAGCATGTCGTCGCCTTTCCACCAGTTCTTTGCGCTTGGGTGATGCTTCCCAACGGCTCTCTTCGAAGACGTCGGTACGCAACCGGAGGGCGTTCAATTGTTCCTCCGATGCGTTCGACTCAATCCAAGTGAACGGCGTGCGTTCCTCCCAGCGAACGTGCGCCTCAAGCATCGGGCCGAGTTCTCCCCGTGACGGATTTTGTATCCAACACCGCTTTCAGGAAGGCCGAATCATCGCGTATTGACTCGGCAAACAGCATGGCGTCCCAATCGACAGTGGGTTTGATTTGGCTCAGAAGTGATTCCCGAGTGCGATCATAGTCGTCCTGCAGCACCGGAAGCAGGGCCATTCCATGTTTCGTCCGGGCGTGCTCTGACCTCGCTAGGGATGAAAGGGCAGAGGTCTGGTGCCCTGCGCTTGCCGCAACCATCCCTGCAATAGCTAACGGAGTTTGTCCAAGGGCGATGCCGTGGTCAACGTAGATTTTCAGGCTTAGATCTAATTGTTGCGATGCGATTTGGAACTGTCCGCGCCTCCAGTTAATCCACCCCGACACGTAGTGGTGGCGAGCCAACAAATCCGGATAGTGGTTGCGCTTGAGCAGGACAGCAGCCTGGGCGAGCTTTTGATCGCATTCCTCATCATCGATGCCTGACAGATTTGCTCCCCAAGCGGTGAGTAAGTCAATTTGGACCGGGACATTGGCGGTCAAAAAATCTTCGACTCCACGTTCAAGCAGGCTACAGGCGAGCTTGGAGCGCTGGCGGCAGAAATTTAACCACGCTAATCCGGCGACCACCCGCGCTCTGGTGTCTGCAGATGCTCGGGCGGCCAACTCGAAGGCCTCGTTGAGCGCAGTCTCTGCTGTTTCATATTCGCCCAGCAGGATAGCGGGGATCGAAAGCAAGGTGCGGCTCTCGATCTGTAAATCTGGGCTAGCGGCAGCGTCTGCTGCGATCTTGGATTTCACGTGATGGTCGTAGGCGTTACGGATGTGCCGAAGCGCGTAGTGGGTTTCGGCAACGGTTCTGTGCGCCTGAGCCAGCGTTGCAGGAGAAATCATATCCGCGGTTTTTCCGAGCAGCTCGGACAATAGGTCTGCCCACAGGTGCGCTCGACCCGTGAGCGCTACGACATCTTGAAGATGTACGGCCATCTCCCACACGGCCTCAGCGTCGGCGTCGCCATTTATTCCTGACTCTAAAGCGGCATGAACATTTGACGACTGCTTCAGGATTCCTTCGGCCCAAGATTTGGTCTTGGGCGAACTAAAGAAAAGCTCCGTAATCCACCTCAAATGGCTTAGGGCGGTGGCTCGATACTCAGCCGGATCGCATTCCAATTCTTCAAGGGCAACTTCGCGTATGGTCTCGAGCATTCGGTAACTGAGCTTATCATCGCGCTCCTCCCAGTTCAATAGCGAGAGCTTGCTAAACGTCTCAAGGTGCTCTCCAGGGGGGCACCCGATTAAACACTCTGCCAATTCCGGGGGAAAATCGCCCCGGCAATAGGCGAGCTTGAAGAACGCTTTTCTCTCGTCCTCGGTGAGGTGGTTGATGCTCCAACGCACCACCGACTCTACGCCAGGTTGACGGGTAGCGACGCCCCGCTGTTCGCTCTTCAAATCCGCTCGGCGGCTGAGCGAGGCGATAACCTGGGCAGGACTTTGAGTCCCCAACTTTGCCGAAGCCAAGACGATCGCCAGGGGAAGCCCCTCGACAAACTGACACAAGCAACGAACGCTTTCCGCGTTGGTCGGAGTTACAGCAAAGCCCTGCCTCACCGCCTGAGCCGCGTCAGTGAGTAGCGCGACCGAGGGAGATGATCGCAATGCATCGAGGCTGCATCCTATCTCGGGCAATGGCAGCGGAGGGATTTTGAGCAAACGCTCAAACGGGGAATCGATGGGGATCCTACTCGTGGTCAGAATGCGAAGCGACGGACTGAGACGTATGAGCTGTTCCAGCGTTGGCCGAATAAGGTCAATAATTCCCTCTAAATTATCGAAAATCAGAAGAGTGGGTTGGCTCGCGATTCGGTCCAACAGCGCTCGAACAACATCGGCTTCTTCAAGCTGAGAACTCTGCGCCAAGGCGGCAAACAGATCCACCAGTTGCCCCGCCGAGTCAACGTGGGCAAAGTTCACAAAATGAACTCGGCCCTCATACGCATCAGACAATAGCTCAGATGCCCTGGTGGCCAACCGAGTTTTGCCAGCTCCCCCGAGTCCCAGCAAAGTCCAGAGACGCGCGCCATTGAGGTTTGGGTCGAGGACTTCACACAGCGACCTTAGCTCTTGCTCGCGCCCGACGAACTGCGTGAAGTCGCCAGAAGTCTCAAGGGCAGATGTGACAGGGCGGAGTTGTGTCTTCACTTGCCTTGCGCGCGCCTCCACGCGTGGGAGGTCGGCGAGCAATTTTTGAGCTTCCTCGCTTGGTGGCTCGCCCCAAATGTTGTCGAGCAGCTCTTCAAGTTCCTCGTACTGGCGCACAGCCTGGGCGGTGCGTCCTCCAGCGGCGAGTGCCCGCATGAGCGCGAGATGTAGGTCCTCTCTGGGCGCACAAACGGAGATCGCCCGCCGACCCTGGTTAACTGCCGCATCGAGCTCTCCAGTAGCGGCGAGGTGTGGCAACAGTGCGGAGATAGTCTGCGCGTAAAGCTCCTCGAGCTCCAGGGCTTGGGGATATATCCAGGAGTCTTGAAAACTCGGCAGGAGTCGACCGGTATACAGTTCGGTTGCCCGCAGGAGCAAGTCTGAGGAGGGCGCGGTTTTGGATTCTACAATGGCTTTGAACTCGCCTACGTCGGTCGTGATTCCGCCCTCTAGGAGTTCGATCGTAGATCGATCCGTGATGAAGTAACGGTCGGGGTCCCAGTCCGGGCATCTCAGCGACGAACGGATGTCCGACAGCGCCATCCGTAAGGACTGTCGCGCTAATGAGGGTTCGCTGTCCGGCCAAAACGTTTCTGCTAGCGTTTCGCGGGAAATCAGTTTGCCTTGATAAAAAGCGAGGTAGGCGAGGATGCTCGCCGTCTTGTGAGTTCGGAAGCTTGCTCGTTGGCCCGCTCTCTCCACCCGAAGTTCGCCGAATAAGCAAATTCGCCAAGCGTGAGGCTGCTCTTGGACAAACCCTGTGGGTTCCACTCGTGAATTCTATCATAACGGCAATCCGCGAACTCAAGCTGCGAACTCGAATTCGCAAGCTGTTCCGTCTATTTCACCGTAGCAAGCGTCACAGCAATGTCACAGGGGTTTGTGACGCTTCTGTGACATGCCATGGCACTTAATGTGATGGTTGGAACGCGCTCCGCCTTTGCCAGGGAGCGGCAGTTCTGGAACAGAAGGTCAAACCAAATGAAACGCACTCTCAAAAACCCAGCCAAGCGACTGCTCGCAACGGCGTTGGCCGTAGCCTCGGCCTCTCTGCTCACCGCCCAAACGATCGGAATCGAATCGGAGCTCGATGCCGCACCTGCGGATTCACAGGCTCCCACCTCCCTTTTCACTTTCAACTCAGCGGGAGTCGTCGTTATCGCAGGCACCCTGACATTCGGGGGGTTACCCGACCACTTTGATGGCATTGCGCAGAAGGCGGATGGAACGGTCTGGTGTTTCAGGCTAACGACGGCGGGTTCCCAACTCTGCCGAGTTAATACCGCCACCAATGTGTGCACACCCCAACCCACATTTTTAGCAGGGCGGAAAATCCGTGGGGCTTCATTCGAGGCTGGCGGCAGGCTCTTCGCAATTGACGACGCTTTTAACGAGCTCGTCGAAGTGAATTCGCTCACCGGTGCCATCATGGGATCGGTACCCCTCAAATTGGCCGGCGTACCCTACGCACTCAGTAGCGCCTGTGACCTCGTATTCAGCGCGTACGGCGTTCTGCTGACCGATATGAATCGGTTTTATATGCTGAGTCCGGCGGGCAATTTGGGTCCTATGCACCTTGACGGTGTTGCCGGTACAGATGGGGCGCTTGTCTCAAATGATGGTGTCGCCATTGAGCCGACCGGAGCTGTGGTGACTCACGACAACGCTTCTCGAGACGACATTTACCGATACAACGCATTCGCCGGGTGGGCTAGATTGCTGCTCGTGCCCAACGTGGTTGTGCCTGTGACCGGCGGTCGCGGCGACTTGACGTCGCTTCCCAATGTGAAACTCATTCGCGGCATGTTGGTCGTGGTCGGCGGTGGTGGCAACCCTGATGGCTACATCCCGTGGAAATGGCGACTGAAGGAGCCTCAGACCGGAGATGTGCTCTGGGAAGGCGAATTTCCGGTTCTACCGAGCGGGGCGTTCGAAATTCCGGTGGATATTGCGGGAGAAGCAATTCTGGAAATTGATCACCCTATCGCTTGCCGGCGCTCGCGACCAATCAACATTAACCCTGATAACGGCGTGCTCCTAAATGTCCCGTTCTTCATGCGGGTTGGCGACGTGGACGGGTCTGGCGAAATTGACGCGGCCGACATCGACATTGTGATCTCCAACTTTGGTGCACCCGGAGGACCGGCGGATGTCGATGTGTCCGGTGAGGTTGATGCCGCGGACATTGACATCGTGATCGCTAACTTTGGCGAAACCGACAGCTAATCTCGTGCGGTGACAGTCTGTTTTGGCTCCCGCGTGCGGGAGCCAATTTTAGTTGTGGACGGACTCGTCGGCCCGAATGGCCTCCGTTTCAAATGCTCCAGCTACTTCGCCTCTTCAATTCATGCTCAAATTACACAGAAGAGACTACAAGCTTAGGTGCTTCTTATATATGTGGAATGCGGAAAGCACATCAACGATCCCCAAAACGCGAACATTTGGACCGGAACTTGACTCTACAAAGATATCGTGCCAAGGATTCTTCTTTTTTCAAGCTGTGCGCTCGGTGCCCTATTTATCGCCGGGATCGCCACACGTCCGTCCGCCCCGAAATCGGCGGACTGTAGTGAGTCCAAGGTAGCTCGCAACGAAGCCGCCTATCGAACTGCCAAAAAGAGGCTCGCGAGCGCAGATATGACGAGCCAGCCCGCGCCGGTCGCCGTGTGTTTTGCCGCTGGTACCGATCCCGGCGTCATGACCGGCTTCTATGAAGCGCTCGAAGAAGCTCAGGAGGGCGCATGGCCGAGTGGCAACCGATACAACTTAAACACTCGGTGGAGCATCGGCGTCCAGGGCGACCCGGTCACTCTGCGTTGGAGCTTTGTTCCCGACGGGCTCAGCATCTCCAACGGTGTCGGTGAAGGCGTTGGTCCTAGCACCCTCTTCGCCTCGATGGACGCGAAATTTGGCGGGAACCGTGCGCTATGGATCAGCAAATTTCAGGAGGTGTTCGATAGATGGTCAGAGGTCTCTGGCCTGAAGTACGTCCGTGTGACCAACGGCGTCGATCCTTGGGACGACAACGCGGTTTGGGGCTCGGTGGGGTCTGCAACTCGCGGCGACCTTCGAATCTCGATGAAGAATATTGACGGATTGAACGGAATTTTGGCTTACAATTTCTTCCCGCAATCGGGTGACATGGTAATCGATGCTTCGGAAAGCTGGGGCGCGGAAGGAGGCAACAACTACCGTTTCCTGCGCAACACCATCTCACACGAGCATGGCCATGGAATGGGCGTCAACCACGTTTGCCCATCTGTGTCGTCCGCTGGCGGTCGAACCAAACTGATGGAGCCGACTCTTGCCACCGCGTTTGACGGTCCGCAGCAAGACGACATCCGCGCCGCCCACCGCCACTATGGCGATGCTTTCGAGCCCAACAACAATCTCGCCACGGCAAAGCCGACGGGAGCGTCCATCGGCGTGGGTAGTAGTTTCGTGCTAGGCACGCTCAGCGGTGCAGGGACAGCAACTAGCCTCTCCATTGACGCAAATGGCGAGGAGGACTTCTACACCCTCACCACCACCGCCCCGATCCAACTCACCGCTACCGCGACCCCGATAGGCACGACCTACCTGTCAGGAACACAAACCAGCGGTTGCGATACCGGAACAAGCGTCGCTGCCGCATCCATCGCCAATCTCGGGATCCAAGTGCAGACCTCAACGGGCACCCCCATCGACGACGCCCAACTCGCCATGCTCGGTCTCCCCGAGTCCACTACCGTAGACCTCCCGACTCCGGGAACCTACGTGGTGCGTGTCTTTGAGACCGATGCCCCGACCCAGAGCCAACTATATCGTCTGAATCTTAGCGGCGCCGCACGCCCGACCAGCACCGTCTCGGGCCGGATCACGTTCCTCGATTGGACCGCCGCCAGCGCTGCTCTTCCGGTCACGATTTCGGTGCGAAACGCAGAAACCCAAGCAGTGCTTGGCACCGTCAACACCACGACCACCGCTCTCGGTGACTACTCGGTCAACGTGATTGGCGTGGTTCCAGGGGTCAGCTATCAGATCTCCGCCGACGGTCCGATTTGGATCCGCAAGACGGTGACTCTGGTCGCCCCCGCCGGTCGAAACTTCACCGCGAACAACTACAACTTGTTCAATGGCGACGTGGACAACTCCGGCGAAGTGGACGCCGCCGATATTGACGATGTGATCGCCGCCTTCGGTCAGACTCCAGGGTCCTTCCTGGAGGCCGACGTGGACGGCAGCGGGGAAGTAGACGCTGCCGACATTGACATCGTCATCGC
Source organism: Chthonomonas sp. (assembly GCA_043754215.1). GTDB lineage: Bacteria > Armatimonadota > Fimbriimonadia > Fimbriimonadales > Fimbriimonadaceae > JAFLBD01. The sequence goes on from JAYUVF010000072.1 coordinate 55,942, forward strand.
GAACTTCGGCGCGACCGACAACTAAACCCCGCCCCGCTCGCATCGCCCCGAACTCTACATTGGTAGACTCGGGGCATGCCTGCGATCGCCTTTGACCGCTATTATCGCTACGAAGAGTTTTCTGCTCTTCTTGCCGCATTTGCTGCCGAGTTTCCCCAACTAGTCGAACTCGAAAGTATCGGGAAGAGCTACGAGGGGAGAGACATTTGGCTCCTTACTGTCACCAATTCCGCTACCGGGCCGGCCCAAGATAAGCCCGCGTTTTGGTGCGATGGCAACATCCACGCCACCGAAGTCAGCGCCGGCACCGCCATCACGCATCTGCTGAACAAGCTCTGCACCCAATACGGCAAGGACCCGAAAATAACCGAGGTGCTGGATTCTCGGGCGTTCTACCTCGTCCCGCGGCTTAATCCGGATGGCGCAGAGTGGGCGCTTGAGGACGTTCCTCGAATGGTTCGCAGTTCGACCCGGCCCTATCCCTTTGACGAGGAGGATCTATACGGCCTCGAAAAGATAGACATCAACGGCGACGGCAAGATCCTCAACATGCGGGTGAAGGACGCCAACGGGCCGTGGAAGATCAGCGAGACTGAGCCTCGCCTCATGGAGAAGAGGAAGCCCGGGGACACGGGCGGCACTTATTACCGAGTCCTGCCCGAGGGTCTATTCCACCACTTCGACGGGCTGACCATGCGGGGGCGCAAGATCAAGGAGGGCCTCGACATGAACCGGAACTTCCCGAGCGCGTGGCGGCAAGAGCACGAGCAGTACGGCGCAGGCCCCTATCCCACGAGCGAGCCGGAAATTCGAGCATGTGTTCAAGCCATCACAGAGCGGCCAAACATCTGCGGCGCGATCACATTCCATACCTACAGTGGAGTGTTTCTCCGTCCCCCGAGCCGCATGGCCGACGATGATATTCCGCCCGAGGACATTTGGGTGTTCAAGGAGTTTGGGGACGTCTGCGAGAAGATGACCGGCTATCCGGCCATCAGCAACTTCCATGAGTTCAAATATCATCCGAAAGAGGTCATTACCGGCACCTTCGATGATTGGATGTACGAGCATAAAGGCGTCCACGCCTGGACATGCGAGATCTGGGCTCCTCCCCGACAAGCGGGCATCACGGACTACAAGTACATCGAGTGGTTCCGCGAGCATCCATTTGAGCACGACGTGAAGATGCTGGAATGGAGCGATAAGGAACTGGACGGCAAGGGCTATTACGCCTGGGCGGAGTTCGACCATCCGCAACTTGGCAAAGTCGAGATTGGCGGCTGGGACGCCTTCTACGCCATGCGCAATCCGCCGCCAAAATTCCTTGAGAAGGAAGTGGCTCCGCTCGGCGATTTCGCGATTTGGCAAGCCGCCGCGTCGCCAAAGCTCGAGGTTCGAGAGGTACAAACCACCAGCGTCGGGAGTAGCGTTCGCATCCGATTTGTCGTCGCGAACACCGGCTATTTGCCCACGACCGTCACGGAGCACGCCAAGAAGAAGCAGCTAGTCCGGGGGGTGATCGGGGAAATCACGAAGGACGGGACGGAATTGGACACTGCAGGTTCTTCTGAACCTGCATGGTTAGTCAGTGGAAAGCTGCGTCAGGATGGCGGGCAGCTCATGGGCTGGTCGCATGTATCAAAGGGTGGTTGGGGCTACCAATTGGACGGCACGAGTGACCTCGTGGTGTTCGAATGGGTCGTGGCGGGCGCGGGCACTTATCACCTGCTTGCTAAGCATGAGCGAGCGGGAACCGTGAGACTTTCCGTCAGCGTCTAGCTTTTCAAGGACGGACCGTGGCATACTTCGGTCCGTCCTTGACTGGGACCTAACTTTCGGAGGTGAAAAGAATAATGATTGCTCAGATACTCAACTTTACAATTCGCGCCTCCGCATTCCGACACTGATCTGAATTCTGGCGAGGTGCTTTGCCACGCAATTTCAACAACAGTGCAGGAAAAACTAACTAACAAAACTCTTCGTCAACTCGGGCATCTTGATGAGCCCCAGATTAAAAAGCTCATCGAGCAAGCGCGCTATCTGCGCCGCCGATCTGGGCAAAAAGAAACTCCACTCGACCTATGGGTCGAGCGAATCCTTCGTAAAACTGCTCGAGACCTCCCGAGCCTCGACTCATTGCAACCCGGGGTTGTGGGATCAGTGCTGCGGCAGGAAGCCCTGGTCCACATGGCTGAGGGGGTCGTCTCAGTGGCCCTCTCCACTCAATCGCTTGTCGTGGGTGATCGCGTTACGGTGGGCATGGGGTCGGCTGGCTGGCAGATCGCCGAGGTACTGCCCCGCGAGACCATTCTGTCCCGGCCCGACGTGCAAAATGCCCGCCAGGAGCGGCCAGTTGCCGCGAATATGGAATGCGTGGTCGTGATGGTCTCGGTGGTGTCACCGCCGTTGCACCCGCGACTGATCGACCGGTACCTTGTGGCGATCAATCGGGGTGGCGCACAGCCGATTCTGTGCGTCAACAAGCTCGACTTGCTTGCAGACTCCTCTGAGCTGGAGTGCCTGGAGGCCCATCGCCAGAACGGGGTGCCTGTCTTTCTTTGCTCAACCGTTGATGGCACGGGCGTTGAGGATTTACGGCGGTTCGTCGCTGGAAAGGTGATCGTCTTCGTAGGGCACTCGGGCGTGGGGAAGTCGAGCATCATCAATGCGTTCTCGCCTGAACTGAACCTGAAGACGGGCTCCACCAGCGAGGGCTATGGGCGAGGCACGCACACCACGACCGTCAGTTCTCGGCATGAACTGCCCGACGGAACCGTGGTGATGGACACGCCTGGCGTGCGGTCGTTCGGTCTCTGGGCCGCTGCCCAAACTGATCTCGATGCCGCATTCCCAGAGATGGCTAACCTTGAATGCCGATTTCGGGACTGCCGCCACCAATCCGAGCCCGGATGTGCGGTCTTGGCGGGACTGGAGGACGGCACGCTGGAGAAGGCGCGCTACAAGGCGTACGTCAAGCTTCGTGATGAGATTGCTGGGACCATGTAACCGCGGAAGCTAGCGATTGCGTCCAACCCCGAACTATGGCGTTTGGATGGCAAGGCGAACGAATAAGACTGGTGCCGGTTGACGTAGATCGGCACCTGGACAACTATTACCGATGGCTCAATGATCCTGAGATCACTGCGAATCTTCTGATCGGTTCCAGGCCCATCACGAGGGTTTGGGAAGAGGAGTTCCTCCGCAACGTTGGGAAGTCTGACCCGACCAGCGTTTTCTTTGCCGTCGAGACTCTCGATGGCGTCCACATCGGGGCAACGGGAGTCCACGAGATTGACCTGGAGCACCGCAGTGCCATCACCGGGATTTTCCTCGGCGATCCTGCGAACTGGGGCAAAGGGTACGGCGCCGATGTGGTGAGAACCCGCGCGCGCTACTGCTTCGAGCAGCTAGGGCTGGAGACCCTGCGCAGCAGCCATCTCAGCGGCAACTTGCGCAGCCGTCGTATGCTAGAAAAGTGCGGCTATCGAGAGGTGGGGGTTTTGCCTCAGCGCTACTGGAGGAACGGGGAATGGCGCGATGAGCACCTGTTCTCATTGACCCGAGCCGAGTGGGAAACTACTCTTGGTCCCTCCAAGCCTGAGGGGCCAGACCGCCGCTAAACACACCCTCTTCGCTTCGGGCGTTAAGGTTGATCACTAATCCCACGCAGGCTAAACACAGCCACAGGGCCGTTCCGCCGTAGCTGATGAAGGGCAGCCAAAGCCCAATAACGGGTCCGATGCCGAGGTTCATCGCCATGTTCACGATCCAGTGGAACGCGAGCACGGTGAGCACCCCAACGCAGGCCATCCGGGCGAAGAGGTCGGACATCTTAAGCGCGAGCATCCAACCGCGAATAAAGAACGCGGCAAATGTGAACATCACCAGGGCAGAGCCGAAGAAGCCTCCCTCTTCCGCGATAACCGTGAAAATGAAGTCGTTGCGCGCTTCGGGTACGGCTCTGCGTTCTCGCTGCTCGCCCTTCAAAAACCCTTGACCCAGCGTCCCCCCAACTCCAATCGCGATCATCGCTTGGTCTTGTTGGTAATGTTCTTTTTGGTCGTCCTTAGTTTTTGAGACTAGCGTGCGCAGTCGTTCTTTTTGGTAATCGCGCAGCAAAGTTGCCCCCAGCACTGCACCCACTAAAATCAGCCCCAATAAGAAACCAATGATTTGCTTCCACGGCACCTGAGCAATGAAGCAGATTACGAGCCACGAGACGAAAATGGTCACCGTCGCGCCAAGATGTGGCTGCCTAAACACTAGGTACAAGGTCGGCAACACATGAAGAAACGATAGCGCAAACGTCCACCCGTTGCCCACATCCTCGCGACGCCTGCTGAAAAAGACGGAGAGAGTGATGACGGTGATGATCTTGCTCATCTCGCTCGGTTGGAACTGAATTGGGCCGATGTCGAGCCATCTTTGTGCGCCCTTAGCTGTTGAGCCCTGAAGGATGACCAGAGCGAGCATCCCGACATTGATGGCGTACAAAAAGTTGACAATTCGATGCCAAATCATCGACGGAGTGAGCAGGAAAACCAGAAACGGCACGATCCCCATCACGAGAAGCATCAGCTGCTTCCTAAACATATTTTCGCCGGAATCCGCCTGATTCACGGAAAAAATCGCCATCAGTCCGAACAGGATCAGGACAACGACCGCCCCCACGAACATCGGATCGAAGCCGCTCGCTTTCAATAATGTAAAGCGACGATCATTACTGGAGATCGCGTCGGGACTACTCACTCTGAATCTCCCTCGTCCGGCAACCTCGTGGAGGCGGCGGCAAACTCCCGCTTGATCATCCCTTGACCGTTCACGAACCAGAAGGAGAGTTTGCGCAGTGCGGGGGTGGGGGTACCGCTCTCCAAGCTTAACATTACGTCAACTCGCATCGCCTCTACAGCCCCCGTCCGCATGTTGAGCTTATCCGGTGAAGTGGCGATTTCAGCTGTTGCAGGTGAAGTTCCAAATTCCGAGGTTGAGGGAACCCCGTCCGCCGCGAGCGTCATTTTCCCTTTCCAGGTCCACTTACTCCCAGCCCGCACTGGATTTACCAAGAGGGGGATGACCGGATCATACATCTCTCCGCCCGCTTGCCAAAGGCTAAAACGCTCGGAATCAAACTTGTACGCCTCGTGTTCAAAGGTAACCCCGTGCTCGGACTTGAGAAAAAAGACGACCTCGGAAGGCTTTCGCTCCTCGGACAGATTGATCCGCAATCGGCTACCCGCGACTACCAACACCCCTTCGTTGTAGGGCAAAGTGTCGGGCCGGTAGCTCGCAACAGTTCCACCCGATTGACCACGATGACATCCTGCCAGCCCTACCAATAAAGCCAGCGACACACCACGAAATATTGAACGAGCCACCCTCGTTGTGGACGGGCTAGAGGCGATCATGCAAATCTACTTGAGTTCGAGAACAAAGGTCTGGGCGGCCTGCCCAGGGACCGTTTGAGTCATTTCGGTCTTAACCGCACCTTTATCCTTCACGAACCAATACGTGCCGCTGATAGCCCCTTGTCCCTTGACCGAAGAGTTTTTGCCGGTGAACGTGACCTTTCGCGCCATATGCTCAGCCCCACCGACCTTGACCTTCTCGTCTCCGACAACCTTGTAGGTTCCGGTTGAGCTGATGTTTCCATCCGCAGTCTTAATCGTCGAATCAGACTTCCAAGTAACCCCGACGTCCATTTTGGCGGGCAGCTCGAGCGCGGGTGCCAACAGCGTCCCGATGGATACGCTCACCACAGTCACCCCTTTTTCGTCCACGCGCACGACGTCCGAACCAACCGCTGCTAAGGCACCATCACGGCTACGGTCAAACAGGGCTCCGCCGTCCTTCATCTCTTTGAAAGTGACGGTAGAGGCACTCTCCGCGTCCGGTTGACCGGTGATTTTCACGATGTAGTCTTGCTTGCCGGGATTGCTTAGACCCGCGTACGCATACCCGTCGTGCTTCAATGAGTCAGGAATAGTGGGCGCGGTTACAGCCGGAACGTCGGGAGTTCCCACGGTTTCCTTAGGCTTATCAGCCTCGGGGGTGGACACCGGTTCCGACTGGCAACCGATCACGAAAATAGCGGCGAATAGGGCGGCGATGGATCGCATTGCTCTATTCTGTACCGCGGAGGCTCTGACTCTTCAGGCGCATCACGGAAATTGCGACCGCTTCCTGCAGGCCTTCCTTCGTTTTTTGCAAAACTTTGACCTCTTGACGGTAGCGTGCGATGCCCACCCCGGGTGCCCACCACGTGGTTTGAACCGCCACGCCATTTTCCCATCGGCTGATGTTCTGCACTGTCACAGCTTCCATGCGCCCGACACCGGTGTCAATTTCCTCCGGTCCCAGAATCTTAGATTCCGACTTGCTCTTGGTCACGCGCCCCTCTGGAACAAACCCAGTGCCTTCCCAGCGGAAGACATTGTCCTTTTTAATCGGGAAACGAAGTGCGGGCTGTGGCGGAATGAAAGGCTTCGCCGGATCGCCAACCGACTCTTGGAACAGGCCCACGCCATCTTCAAAAACCCACTGCTGTCGCTCGTTCACTTGACCGTTCATCACGGCCTCAAGCGTCGCGTAGGTTTTTTTGCCCCGGGTGTAAACGTTCGTGCATCGGAAGGTCAGTTCTTCCTTTCGATTCTGCCGCCCCGTGGCTTGTTCGATGGTGATGTCGACATCATAAACCCATTGGTTACCGCGTACCATCGGGAACAGGGAGCGCTCCTTGCCAGGGGCGACATCGGCCTTGGTGACCAATTTCACGACTTCCGGGGTGTAGCCGCCGGCTTGCCCCTGGTTGCAACCGGACGCCACCAGAATGGCGGCAAGCAAAAAACTTCCTTGGATGATCACTTTCACTGTGTATTTGTTCCTTTGGGTTGAGATTGGTTAACGGCGTCGGCTGCATCTTGAGCAATGCGGGCATCGGCCAATTGGTTGATCGTCACTTGGTGAGTGATCAATTCGTTTCGAAATCGTGGCGCGGCCATGGGGATGCCGTCCACGGTGAGCAAAACCTGAAAGCCGCGGTTATCCCGGCTGTATTTCCACAGACGCTTCATGCCCTCATCGTTCAACGACAGGTGCAAATTTGAGTGGCGACCGCCGCTCTGAGAGTCCTCGATGCTGGTACTTGCCTTGGTGATTTGATCACCATTCAAGATCACGCTGGTCGCGTTCAGAACCTTCTCGGGGGCCGAAGCAAGCCCTTTGACCACCGACGATGAGTAACGCCCCCGAATGGATTTCGCCACATCTTCCTTTGGTTTGGTCCCGTTCATGATCTTGCGCGCCTCGTCCATGTACGTGGCCTGAACAATATCATCGGTAATTTCGGATCGTTCCTGGATACGTCCGGTCACGTCTCGGGAAAATTGGGGGATGTAGCCGGTCTTGACTCGAGCAACCAGAGTTTTCTTCTCAGGTCCGACACTTACCGTGATGGGTACTGGGAAGTCAATCACGATGCCAATCTCCAATGCGTCGGGCCTGAGCTCCTCAAGTGGGGTGCCGTCCAGTTGTAGATTCAAATCTTGCTGGAGCTTTGTTTTGAGGGTTGCATCTCCGGTGAAGGCTTTCTCCAGGTTCTCCATCGTCCAGACCACCGGGTCCGGCGGGAGTTCGTTGGCGTCCATCTGGTTGAGGATCATCACGAAGTTGGACAGTGCCTCGATATCGCCCTGCATTGCACCGAGGAGGTCTTTCACCGGGAGTCGCCGCCGTTCGCCGTCGGAGACATCAGATTCCTGGAGGTCGGCATCCGAGGTTCCGGCTTGTAACTCCTCGCCCGCACGAACTTCCACTACCTGCGCAATCTGATTCGCCACGATGATTCTGTATCCCGCACCGGGGTCCACCGCAATTAGGTTTACCCGCCTAACTGGCAGTTGTCGCATCACGAAGCCATTGAGCTGCAACGCCGCAAAACCCTGCCACGCCGCAAACCCGCCGCCCACCAAGGCGGCGAATCCGATAAAGAAATTTCGGGCTCCGCGGCTGAATCGCATACTAATCGTTGTCAACGGGTTAGAACACCCGCACTCCTGGGTCGGTTCCCCGATCCCCTAGACCCTTGAATTTTACCAGTCCGCGCTCACTCGCTCGGATTGAAGGAGGCGAACAACTGGCCAGCGAAGATAGAAGCCACCCAAGCAAGTGCGATGCTGAGTCCAGCGCTGGGCAGCGCGGCCAGAGCCGGAGACCATTTTAAGCCAGCCACTAATCCGACATACATACCTAGTGGCGGGAGAGCGAAGATTGCCAATACGAGGAGTTGCACGATGCCCCGGAAGCTCCGCTGGCTGGGATCGTCGATGTCGGGGAACAGGACGGTCGTGAGTCCGATGCATGCCGAGATCAGCACCGCGCCGCTCATTCCCAGCAGCATCCCGCCTAGCGTGAACGCCCAGACCGCCGGGCTCATAATCAAAGCGACCAGCCCCATCAAGAGGGCGGTGGCGACACCGGTCACGGCTTTGCCCACGACCTCGAACATCATCGTTCGGCCCGGGCTGTAGGGCAGAGGCTTCAGCGTGTCGACCCGCATGAGCATGTCCACAAAGCCTGATTGCGCAGACGTGCTCGCGCTCGCGAGGGTCATCATTCCGATCATAAACGTGATGAAGAATCCGTCGGTGTTTGACCCGCGCTTATCCGGGCTCATCGAGAACGTGATGAGGGCGATCATCGCCATTCCCAAGACCGGAAACAAGAGGAACATCACGGTGAAGCCGCGCGTGTTGATCAGCACGTCCTTCCAAACCAGCGCCCACGCTCCACGGACGCGCAGCCGGTTAATCCAGGGCAATCGACGGACGCGCAACTTCCCAGAGCGAGCGTAATGGGCCATCAGCCCGATGGAATCGCCTTTCTTGGCGAAGCTCGTGGTCTGGACCGTCGCGCTGACTCGCTGTGCGGCGATTTCGTAAAGCCATTCCGCCTGCCGCAAGCTCTGAATCACGCACACCGCCAAGAATCCGATCAGCACCGCAAGGCCCCCGAGCCCGCGTCCCCAATCGCCAGTTAAGGGCGCCAAGGAGAAATCCGCTGCGGCGTTAGGCAAGAAGAAAACCGTGCGCAATATGGGGTTGTTGAAGGTCGCCAGGATGTTCTCGGCCTCCAGATTCTGTTGCAAAAGCCAAGCAATGATGCCCACGGTTCCCAGCGCAAACGCTCCTAATCCCCAGCCGAGCAAAGCGCGTATCCGGTCATATTTCCGGCCCGGGCGGTTGCAATAGAGGCTCAACGCGTAGCCCAAAGCAACCCAACCCGCCGCCATCAAGAAGTAGCTGACCGAGCCCAGCTTCAAAGCCATAGAGGCCGCGTTTGGATCAGCGTCTCGCACAAACGTCGTCCACGCTCCCGAGGCGGGTCGCCAAGAGAACAGCATGAGCACGAACGGCAACATCAAGTTGATGAGCGAATCGCGGAACATCCGAAACGCCAAAACCACCTTTGGCGAGAGCGGAGTGGGGAAGAGGACATCGATATCCGCCGGCTTGTGCCCGCCGCGATAGCTGGTCAGTCCGAGCAGGAACAAAACGGTCATCGCCAAAAACAGGCCGAACGCAAACGTCTGCAATACCGCCGTCGCCGGGAGGTGCAAGAACGGCGTCGTCAGCCCTCTCGACGAAAAGCCCTGCGTCTGAAATGGCCGGAACGCCAGCATGTAGTAGCCGACCAGGAACAGAATCCCGATCAGCCTCCGCGGCGAGGTCAGGGCCCGCCGCAGGCTGTTCAGCGTCTGCCTAAACCACAGGTAGAGGAGGGGGTGCAACGGCGGTTTCTCCGGTGATGTCGAGGAACAGTTGCTCCAGTGTCGCTTCAGAACGGTTCGAGCGCGCTCGCAAGTCGGTCAACGTGCCCTCAAAAAGCAATTGCCCACGCGCCACGATGAATATGCGATCGCAAAGACGCTCCGCCGTATCCAAAAGGTGAGTCGAGATCATGATCGAGCTGCCGGAATCGCGGGCGTGGGCCAAATCCGCCTTAAACTCCGCCACGCCAGCCGGGTCGATTCCGATTAGGGGCTCATCGAAGAGCAGCACATTCGCGCGGTGGACCATTGCGCAGGCAACGCTAAATTTCTGCCGCATCCCTTTACTTAGGGTCGCGATTAACTCGTTGCGCTTTTCGGTGAGGTGGTATTTCTCGAGCAAGGCATTCCCTTGCGATTCGTAAACATCCAGCGTGCCGTAACACATCGCCACAAATCGCAGGTGTTCGTCCACCGTTAGCAACTCATAAAGAGAGGGAACCTCGGGCACGAAGGCAAGACCGCTCTTCGCAAGCGCTTGGTGGGACTGCAGATCGTAACCGTTAATGCGAATCTGTCCGCTGGTGGGTCTCAGAATCCCCGCGATGCAGCGCATCGCCGTCGTCTTCCCGGCTCCATTGGGTCCGATGATGCCCACGATCTCGCCGGGCGGGATGGTGAACGACAGGTCATTCACCGCACGCACGGATTTATATTCTTTGACCAAATGGGAGACTTCGAGCACAGGCTTCCTACTTGTACCCGCACGGCAAGGGCGCCGTTTCAAGTAGCATATCCGTTGATGGCTACGGTGTTCGATACGGCGCAACAATTGCGCGAGCAAGTCGGGAAAGCGGTCGTGGGGCAGTCTGCGTTGGTGGACCAAGTTCTGGTCGCGATCCTCGCCAATGGTCACATTCTCCTCGAAGGCGTGCCCGGCGTCGCGAAAACGTTGCTTGTCCGCAGCATCGCCCAGGCGCTGAATCTTCAGTTCACGCGCATTCAGTTCACGCCGGACCTCATGCCGAGCGACGTCATCGGCACAAACGTCTTTGACCCGAAGACGACGGACTTCAAGCTCCGCAAAGGCCCGATCTTTACGAACATTCTCCTCGCCGACGAAATCAACCGCACGCCCCCCAAGACCCAATCCGCGCTGCTCGAAGCGATGGAAGAGCGGCAATCCACCATTGACGGCGAGCGGCACCTGCTGCCCGACCCGTTCTTGGTGTTCGCCACCCAAAACCCGATCGAATATGAGGGCACCTACCCCCTCCCCGAGGCGCAGCAGGACCGATTTTTGATGAAAGTCTTGGTTCCGTATCCGCCCAAAGATGCGGAATTAGAAGTGCTTCGCCGCTTCCACGCGGGCTTCCGTTCGCAGCAGCTTGAGAAGGCGGGCATCACGCCGGTGGTGGATGCCGCGGGCCTCGCCGCCCTCCGCGCCCAGGCGGACGCGGTGACCATCGAGCCGAAGATTTTCGACTACGTCTACGCGCTGGTCGCGTCCACGCGGGATTATCACGAAATCCAAATCGGCGCCTCCCCCCGCGCTGGCCTCGCGCTGATCGCCTGCGGAAAAGCCGCCGCCGCCCTCCGCGGCCGCGACTTCCTGATCCCGGATGACATCAAAGAGTTCACCCTCCCAGTCCTCCGCCACCGCGTCATGCTCCGCGCCGACGTGGACACGCAGGGCATCACGGTCGACGAGGTCTTGCAAGATTTGGTCAACGCCCAGGCGATCCCTCGGTGATTTTTTTAGAGTGCGCGAGTAAGCTCGCGCTTTCCCATCGCTGGCTGAGCGCTTTTGGGTTCAGCGAGTTCTTTCGCAGAGGTACGAACTCTTGATGTCAACGATGGGACAGCGCGTGGTTACTCGCGCACTC
>JAYUVF010000073.1:0-19428 GCA_043754215.1 Chthonomonas sp.
CATATGAAGCGCGCAGTGATTCAGGGGATAGGTCATGCCGTGCCGGACAAGGTGCTCTCGAATACTGATCTCGAGACGATGGTCAACACCAACGATGAGTGGATTGTCCAGCGCACCGGCATCTCTGAGCGAAGGATATGCGGGCCGAACGACACCGCAACGAGCCTCAGTCTCCTTGCGGCACAGAGGGCGATGGACGATGCTGGGGTCACCGCGGACGAATTGGACATGGTGGTGGTAGGCACCGTCACCGGCGATTACCCCTTTCCGGCCACCAGTTGCCTTGTTCAAGACGCGCTAGGTGCCAAAAATGCCGGTGCTTACGACATCAGCGCGGCTTGCGCCGGCTTCATTTATTCCCTCTCGACCGCGGCGGCAATGGTGGAAGCGGGGAGAGTCAAAACTTCACTTGTGATTGGTTGCGACGTGCTTACCAAATATGTGGATTACACGGATCGATCAACCTGCATCCTGTTTGGGGACGGAGCGGGAGCGGTGGTGCTCCGGGGTGAGGACAATACCGACCGGGGCGTGATTGATACGGTGCTCCTGAGCGATGGATCGGGAGCCAAACATATCGGAATGGAGACCGGTGGTTCGCTGCATCCGGTTTGCAATCCCCTGCCCGAAGGCGTCAATCCTTATTTATTCATGGCGGGCGCTGAAGTCTATCGGTTCGCGGTCGGGGCGATGGGCGACGCTTGTTTGAAAGTGCTAGAACGCTCGGGATACAAGGCCACCGACATCGACCTTTTCGTGCCGCATCAGGCGAATCTTCGCATCATCGAGTCGGCGGCTAAGAAACTCGACTTGCCCGACGAGAAGGTGTTCATCAACGTTCAGAAGTACGGCAACACGAGTGGCGGCTCGATCCCCATCGCGCTGAGCGAGGCGGTAGAGCAGGGCCGATTAAAGCGCGGCGACTTGGTGATGACGGTCGGCTTCGGGGCCGGTTTGGTTTGGGGCGCAAATTTGATTCGCTGGTAACACAATGACCACCATACTTGCAACATGGCGTGAGCCGGGCGAAGTCGCCATCCGTGCGGCTTGGGCCAAGAAGGCGGCGGGCGGCGGCCTAATTGACTCTCTTGAGGCGGGTCTGGCGGCGGCTGAACTCGACCCAAACTTGATTCTGATCGGCCTGGGCGCTTTGCCAAACGCCGAGGGTGATCTTGAACTTGACGCTGGCATGATGCGCGGAAGCGACCTCATGTGCGGTGCGGTGTGCGCTGTCCGCAATATCGTCCCCGTTATCTCGCTCGCGAGGAAGGTGATGGAAGATACGCCCCATGTCATGATCGCGGGCGATCAGGCTCGTCGTTACGCCATTGAACAAGGGTTTGAACCCCGTCAGACTCTGACCGCAAAGTCCATCGAGAAGTGGGAAGAGTGGCGCGAGAGTCCGGAGAGGATTCGGGTGTACGAACACTCACACAGCGATACCGTAACGATGCTGGGACTCATGGACGGCAAACTTGCGGCGGCCTCCTCGACCAGCGGCCTCCCCTTTAAGCAACCCGGTAGAGTGGGTGACTCTCCTATTTTTGGTTCGGGACTTTACGCCGACGACGAGGTGGGCGCCGCCGGGGCGACCGGCAATGGCGAGGAGCTTTGGAAAGCCGTCGCGAGCTTCCGCGCCGTCGAAAACATGCGGCGAGGCATGACCCCGCAAGAAGCCTCCGTGGCGGTGGTAAAGCACATGATTCGACGCCAAACGAAATCTCAGGAGCTGCCTTGCGTCGTCTTCGCGATGGCCCCGGATGGCACGTACGGAGCCGCGGCGACCAAAGACGAGTTCCCGATGTGGGTGTGCCGAGACGGCGAGTTTAGCCTTGAAGTGTTCGGAGTTCCGGCCTGAGCTGATGGCAAAACTTATTGGCACCTCGGGTCACGTGGACCATGGCAAAACTACCCTCATTCGAGCCCTGACCGGGATTGACGCTGATCGATTGCCGGAAGAAAAGTCGCGGGGCATGACCATTGATTTGGGCTTCGCCTTCGTGGAGCTGCCCGAAGTTGGCCGCGTGAGCATCGTGGACGTCCCCGGCCACGAGCGATTTCTTTCTAATATGCTTGTGGGGGCGACCGGCATTGATGTCGCGCTCCTTTGCATCGCCGCCGACGCCGGGATCATGCCCCAGACCCGCGAGCACTTCGCGATTTTGGAATTGCTGCCGGTCGGCCGCATGGTGGTGGCGCTGACCCGAGCCGATCTTTCGGACCCCGAGTTTTTGGATCTCGTCACCGCGGACGTGCAGGCGATGCTCGCCGACACCCGATTTGCAGGCTCGCCAATCCTTCCGGTTTCGGCGATCTCGGGCGATGGCATCGAGTCATTAAAGGAAGCTCTCAGCTCGGCCATTCGCGCCGAATCTGAACCTAAAACTGGGCCGTGGTACTTGCCGATCGACCGAGTGTTCACCGTGAAAGGGCATGGCACGGTGGTCACCGGCACATTAGTGCAAGGCGTGATCGCCGACGGCGACGCCGCTGTCCTGATGCCTGGCGATCGACAGACCCGTGTGCGCAGTATCCAAAGCCATGAACTCAGCTTAAAGAATCAAGAATTTGGGTCCCGAACCGCGCTGAATTTGGCGGGCTTGGAAGTCTCGCAAGTGAGTCGCGGGATGGCAGTAGGGGCCGCCGGAGCGCTGTTTTCGACCGAGTGTCTTGACGCCACCATTCGCTGGGTGACGCCAGAGGGAACGGTGAAGCACGGCAGCCGGGTCCGCGTCAGCATCGGCACTGACGAGGTGATGGGCAAGGTGTTCTTGAGCGAATCCCAGCCTGAAATTGTGCAACTTCGCCTGGAGCGACCAGCGGCGGTAGCACTCAACCAGCCTCTGATCATCCGGCGATACAGTCCGCCCGATCTGCTCGGCGGCGGGCGAGTGGTGGTGCCGCAAGCTACCCCGCGGCGTAAGTCAGAAACGGCGGATGTGGCGAGCGGGACGACCGACGCGGATCGGATCCTCTCTGCCCTTCTTGGCAAAGAAAGCGGAATGCACACCGACGATCTATGCCGCCTCCTAGGTCGCACACCGCAACAGTTGGGGCCGGTCTTCGAGCAGATGCTTGATGAGAGGCTCGTCCTTGGTTTTGGCGGCCTCTGGCTCACCCCCGACGACTTCGATCGAGGCGTAGCGCTCTTGCATAACGCTTTGGACCGGCTCCATGTCGAAGCCCCCACCAAAGCTGGAATCGGCCGCGACCGGGCCATCACAGTAGCCGGCCTCCGCTGGGGTGGCAAGGCTCTGGACCGAATTATTAGCGCGCTGGTGAGCACCGAATTGCTGAAATCGGCCGGAAACGAGATCGCCCACCCTGCGTTCTTCGTTCAGCTCAATACTCGGCAAGAAGAGCTGATCAAACGAGTCGAAGAACAACTAACCCTCGCTGGATACGCCGTACCAACCCCGAGAGAACTCACCCAAAAATTGGGCGTCCCCCCTCAGGCGGTGGACCAAATTCTAGAAGTCGGCGTTCAGGCTGGACGGGTGGTTCGAATCGCCCCCGACATCTTTTACCTCCCGGCTCAGATCGACGGGATGAAAGCGGTGGTGAAGGGGTTTGGACGCCCATTCACCGCGGCGGAATTCCGAGATGCGGTCGAGACTTCACGTAAGTACACGATCCCGCTGCTCGAACTCTGGGACGCACAGAGGTTCACCGTGCGTCAGGGCGACACTCGCGTCGTTATCGGATAAGAGCCTGAAGCGCCTCGCTCAAAGTGGGGGTACGCACCGTGATGGCTCGGATGAGCGGATAGCCACGCAAACACAGTTCAGCGGCAAGCTTCTGCCCTTCGGCCGTTTGAATCTCGAGCCTCCCCGGGGACGAATTGACCCTCAGTTGGAGCGGCTCAACCATCGCCGCCACTGCGCCCGGGTCACTGGTTTCCACTTCCACCACCGCCGGGCGAATGATCCTGAGTAGGTCGCTGGGAGCCCCGTCAAACCTCAATCCCCGCTCGTTGAGTGCCACGATCCGCTGGCAGGTCTCCAAAATGTCGGGGCGCTGAGTCAACGCGATTTTAGCGGCCGGATGCTCCTGAATGAGTTCTAGCGCGCCCGGCAGCGCCCACGGATCAAGCAGATCAAGCGTCTCCTCCATTAAGATCAACTCGAAGTTCTCGGCAAGGGCCGAGACGAGGGCGGCGGCTCGCTTTTGGTGCGAGGTTAAGCTAGAGATTGCATCCCGGCGAACATCCCACAGCCGCAACGCGGTGAGAATCTTGGTCGCGCCATCGGGTCCCGCGGGCTTGGCGAGTTGCTGGACTGTTTTCCGTCCGGACAGCTCAGCCGGGTCAACCCATACGGTGCGTATGCTCCGCGCGGCCTTACCCGCGAATTCTGCCAAAAACCGCGAGAGATTCACTTCCGCCGGACCGGTCAAGCCGATCCAGTCGCCCGCCTCGACCCGCATCGAGATCGGGGCTCCCTGATCAGAAACGCGATAACCTGAAATGGCGAGGAGCGGCATCAGACGACGAGCAACGCCTTCGGAGTTGAAGTCAATATCTCAGGCCCGGTAGGAGAAATCCAAACGTCATCCTCCACGCGAACCCCGCCAAAGCCCTCGATGTAAACCCCGGGCTCCACCGTCCAAACCTGCCCCACCTGCAAAGGCTCATCCGCCGAAAAATGCAGCCGACCGGGATCGTGAACTGCCCGCCCTAGCCCGTGACCAAGCGAATGTCCAAAGTACTTGGCGAGTTGCTTTTCGTCGAGGATATCTCGCGCGTGCTGATCCACATCTTTACCATTCGCGCCTGGCACGAGCATCTGACAACATTCTACTTCCGCGCGTAAAACTTGTTCATAAATCTCCTTATGACGGTCGGACGCCTCGCCCACCACGACCGTGCGGGTGAGATCACTGGAATACCCCCCAAGCGTGCAACCGAGGTCAATGGTGACAAAGTCGCCTCGCTCGATTTTCCGCTCCGATGGCCGGGCGTGTGGCTTGGCGCTGTTCGGCCCGCTCGCCACGATCGGCTCAAATCCAATGGCCGCGCCATTCCGCCGGAAGTAGAACTCGATGTCCAGCCCGATGTCGTACTCCGAAACGCCCACCTGAACCATCGAAATCGCCCGCTGCATGCAGGCGTCGCCCAGCTTGCACGCCTCTCGAATGAGCGCCACTTCCTCGTCGGTCTTGATCTTCATCAAGGCCGGAATCAGGTCACCCATCGGCGCAAACTCGAGGGTTGGAAACTTCGAAGTCCAAGTCTCCCAAGCGCTATAAGCCATTCCGGCCTCAAACCCCAACCGTCCCACGCGGAGCTTGGTGAATACATCGGTGAGCACCTCGTAAATCGTCGTCGGGGATCCAAAAGATCTAACTTCAAGATCATGAACTTGCTGGTTTGCCTGGATGGCGTAGCGGCTATCGGTGACGAATACGGCTTGGTCGGGAGTGACCACCGCGTATCCAAATGACCCCGTGAAATCGGAAAGCCACTGGACACTACCGGGTTGACTGACGAAAATCGCTTCCCACCCAGCTTGTGCCATCGCAGTTTGAACGCGCTTGACTTGGCTCATTTTAAACCACCTCCACGTGAAGATTAAGGATTGCGCGTAAAGCCATCACATATCCGTATCCACCAAATCCCACGACCTGCCCCAACGAAATTGGCGCAATCACCGATTCCCGACGAAACTCTTCGCGAGCATGGATATTGGAGAGATGAACCTCCACGACCGGAAGACGAACGCTGACCAACGCATCGCGCAGGGCGATGGAATAGTGCGTCAACCCACCTGCGTTTATGACGACTGCGTCCGCCCAACTCCGATGCTCTTGAATCGTGTCGATCAAAACCCCTTCGTGATTGGACTGGAGAATGCGCACCTCAATCCCAAGCGACTTCGCCTCGGTACTGATCATCTCGTCAATGTCCGACAAAGGCTTCTTGCCGTAAAGATCAGGTTCGCGGAACCCGGTCAAGTTGAGATTTGGACCGTGAAGGACCAACACGTTGAGAACTTTTGTACTCATGGCTATTTGGGAAGTTCGCTGAGAGGAATTGCGTTTTCGGGCAGAAGTTGCGGGATATCGTCTTTGATCGGAAAGGCCATCTGACAGGCGTCACAGATGAGGAACTCACCCTCGAGCCGCAGGGACGGTCGGTCATCGGTCAACGGGCACGCTAAGATCGAAAGAAGTTCTGCCGAGATCATCGAAGAACCTGCCGGTAAACCTCGAGATGCTGCTGCGCTGATCGTTCCCAAGAGAAGGACTTCGCGCGTTCAAGACCCCGAGCTTTCATGGCGCTAAGCTTACTCGAATCGCCCAGAATCTCCTGGATCGCCTGCGACCAAGTCTCCGGCCGAAAGTCGGGCATCACGGCGGCTGCATCCCCCGCGACCTCAGGCAGTGCCCCGCCGCTGGAGCAGATCACCGGGCATCCGCACCGAAATGCCTCCACTAACGGGATGCCAAACCCCTCGTGAAGGCTGGGACACAAGTACAAATCAGCCGCCGAGTATAGGGCACAAAGCAGTTCGGTGGACACATACCCGGGGAGAACGACCCGAGGATCGGTTGTCAGCTCTCCCCAGCCTGCCTTGCCGGTCAGCACTAATTTGTGCGGCATAGAAGCCGGAATCAACCTAACCGCGTCAATGGCGAGTTGCATGTTCTTTCTGGGCCATTGGGTGGAGACGCTGAGGATAAACGGCCCATCTAATCCAAGCTCACGAGAGACAAGTTCTGAAGCATTAGCCACAGGCTGAATGGCATCGCTGGCGCTATTCAGAATCGCGTGGATCTTGCCCCATGCCTTCGGGTAAGCCGTTTCAATCTCCCTTTTCGAAGTCTCGGAAACGGTGATCACCGCTGCCGCGCGGTTGATCGAATTTGGGACCGAGCCAGCGAGAATCAGCCGGTCCTTTGCCGGAAACCATTCGGGCCCGAGTTTGAAGCTGATGTCATGAATCGTCGTGATCCCGGCGGCCCTTACGGTCGGGAGTGAGTATTGGGTGTGAACGATGCTAGCTTCGGCCTGCCGGGTCGCAATCGGAAAGACAATCAGGCTCCACACTTTGCCGTTGCGAGCCGGCTTGTGCCGCCACGCGGCGGCGACCTTCGCCGGGGCACCTGCCGGGCAAGGTTCATCGCCGAAAAGCAGAACTTCAAACTCGTGATCGATCAAAAAGAGATGATCAATGAGGCCGGTCCAGTAGGTCGAGTCGCCCGTCATATTGCCCCGATAGAGGCGTGCGTCGAGGGCGATGATCGGTTTCGTGGGCATGGCGGGAACTCATTTGGACGAAAACACGATCATAATGAAGACTAGAGGACATTTTGGTCTATGCGAAAGCGTAAGGCACCCATTGCAGCCGTTTTTTTTCTGGCCCTACTGATTGCGATCGTAGGGATGTACAACATGCAGTCTGCGACGAGTGCGCCCCCGGGCGTGTATGACGCTGCCTTGCTGGAAGAGCAGGCCCATCGGCATGAGGCTGAGGCCGCCGCCGCTGGCCCTTCGGACGCAGAACGACGCGGAGCAATGTCTGAGCAACTTGGCGGCCCGCTTGCCCCGGGTGCCAACAGCGCACCGGGCGTAAAGGCATTGCCAGACCAAGCCCCCATGGGCGGCCCTACGCGCTGACTATCCACTTCCTTCCCCGCTGCTCGATGAATTCAAATTTAGATTGGTACGCCCTTTCCAATTGACCGCCGTCATGCAGATCCTCTATTTTCCCAGCTAGGGTTCCAACGCCGTCGGCTATCAACAGCACCCTTGCGTTCCACCGCAAAGCCATATTCAGATCATGGATCGCGGCAACCACCGCGACTCCGTTCGCGGCCAAGGCTGAAACCGCGTGCTCCATTTCGGCTTGATGCCGCACGTCGAGGTGAGCATTCGGCTCATCCAGCAGCACCACTTTTGTCCGCTGCGCCATCGCGCGAGCCAAGACCACCCGCTGCCGCTCGCCCCCGCTTAGCTCAAGAACGGAGCGATCCGCGTACTCACTGACCTGCATCAGGTGCATTGTCCCCTCCACTATTTGGCGGTCTTCTGCCGACTCGACAAGCCCCTGCGCGTACGCAAGGCGGCCCATCATGACCATCTCCCGTACCGTAAAATCGAATGGGATGTCCTCCACCTGCGGAACATAGGCGAGATGCCGCGCGCACTCGGCTGGCTTGAGGTCCATCGCGGGGCACACAGTCCCGGCGAGCGGGGTCAGCACCCCCAGCAAGGTCTTGATGAGCGTAGACTTCCCGCCACCATTGGGACCGATGAGCAACAGCATTTCGCCGGCCCCCAAGGAAAAACTAATCCCAGCAGCCACGGCGTTCTTGCCGTAGCCGACCGTCAGGCCCTCCGCACCTAGGGCGACCTCAGCCAATATCGCCCTCAAGCATGCCGTTATTGAAGGCTCGCCACATACTGGCGAACATTCCGCTCTGTTCTAGGAGCTGTTGCGGGGTGCCATGTTCGACCACCTCTCCCCGGCGAAGAACCAGGATGGACTGCGCCCGCACCGCCGTCGTAAGGCGATGGGCAATGAACAGCGTGGTACGCCCTGCCATGACCTCATCAAGCGCCTCGGTCACCGCCTTTTCGCTCTCTGCATCGAGGTTGCTTGTGGCCTCGTCCAGCAACAACACCTTTGGCTTACGGATGATCGCGCGGGCGATGGCGAGCCGCTGTCCCTCGCCGCCACTAACTTTGGCCCCGCGCTCTCCGAGAACGGTTTCGAAACGCTCTGGCGAGCGACCGATGAACACATCGGCGTGGGCGAGGCGGGCGGCTTCTGACAGCTCGTGCTCCAGCGCAGCGGGGCGGCCCAGACGAATATTGTCCGCGATCGTGCCCGCAAAGAGAAACGTCTGCTGGGGCACAACGCCAAATTGGGAGCGGTACCACCTTAAATCCAATTCGCGGACATCCACGCCGTCGTACAAAATCTGCCCTTCCGTGGGGTCGTAAAATCGCAAAATGAGATCGGCGATGGTCGATTTCCCAGCTCCGCTGGGGCCGACTAAGGCAAGGCTCGTCCCCGGCTCGATCACGAACGACACGTTGGACAACGCCGCCGTACCATCAGGGTATTCGAAGCTGACCCCCTTAAATTCGAGTCTGCCCACCGGACTTTCGAGGGTCTTGCCCCCGCCAGCATCGGACTCCTCGGGCACGTCTAACACTTCCGAGTAGATGCGGTTCGCGGCGGCTTGAACCTGATTGTAGGTGTTGTTGACGTTACTCAGCGACCGCGCCCCCTGGTTGATCACGTCCAGCGCGAAAGTGAGAGCCACGATCTGGCTGATTTGCAGCGTGCCCGCGCGCGCCATGTGCCCGCAGATGTAGAGGATGGTGGCGAGACTGCTGGCCCCCACCAATTCCACCATCGGCTTCAGTTGAGCAAACCGACGAGCCGCTCGCATTTGGCTTGCAAAAGTCTTCTCGACCTGCCCGTCGTACAGCTCCGACATCCGGTCTTCGGCGGCAAAAGCTTTCACCACCCGAACCCCGCCCAGCGCTTCATTGGTCACGCCCGCCAAAACCGCCAGGTCATCCTGCACCGCCGCCTGATCCTGTTTCATCTTCCGGCCGTTGCGTTGGACAAACCAGGCGAGGACCGGGATGAAGAGCAGAGCCACAAGCGCGAGCTGCCACTGAATGATAAAGATTGTGATGAGCGCTGCCACCGCCTTGAACGGGCCGTCGATCGAATCTCGAATCAAGGTGACTGCGTTCTGGTACACGTTCACGTCGTTCGTGAGAACACTCTGAATCGCCCCGGTTCGCTTGCTCGTGAAGTACCGAATTGGCAGGCGTTGCAGTTTGTCGTAGAGTTGGATCCGTAGGTCGCTGGCGAGACGTGCGGCGGCCCGACTCAAATAGTACGACTGCCCCCGCGTGAACGTGTACTTAAGCGCGAACACTCCCACGACCGCGAGACAAATGAAACCGAGCGTCTTGAGCGCCTCGTCCTGCCGTTGTTGCTGTGAGGCGGCAGGGACCGACCCCTGTTGCGCCAGCGACTCGATCGCCCGCTGAACCTGCGCTTCGTCCCGGTTCCACTCAAGGGACAACGCAGAAGCGGGCGGAAGAGCAAGCCGAGGGTCCACCGGGTGTTTGGATAGTCCCTCTCGAACCTGGATGGGGGTGAGCCCCAGCGCCCGGCTCAGTTGCGACTCATAAGACGAGCTCTGCGTCACATCCACCCGGGTTGGGGCGGCGTCACCGATCGCCCGGATGGCCCGCTCGGTGAGCGGAATGGTGGCGGCCGTGAGTAACGCGGTGACCGCGACACACACCAATCCTTTTAAGATTGTGTGTCGTTGGGACCGGAGCGCCTGAGCGATGCGGGGATCGAAGCGGAAAAAGAGCCGCGGCATGCGTTTGCGGGGAGTTTACACCCGTTAGCGCGGCGTTGCCGGTGATGTTGCCAGTTAAGATTTCCGTAGGCCTCCCGAACTAACGGTAGGGGGCGCGAAGTCGTATATTTGGATAAGCGGATGCGGCAATTATCGAAGCTGAGTGGGCTGGCGGGAATTTTGGCGGTCGGGGCAATGGCCCACGCCGATGAAGTTGTCGTGCCGGCAAGCTCCGTCAGTTTCAAGATGGAGGCAAAACTTGATACGTTGCCCCTCTTTACCGGAGCGCAAACTAACGTTTGGCGGTATGAAATTACCCCCACCGCCTCCGGCAATCCGAAGACCATTTTTCCAATCGTTAGGGTGAATCAGGGGATGACCATGGAGGTCAACTTTAAAAACTCCCTGACCGAAGCGACCAGTGTTCACTGGCACGGCCTCGATATTCCGGCGTCAATGGATGGCCACCCCGCCGACTTCATCCCCAAGGGCGGCAGCTTCCGCTACCGATTCCCCATCACTAACCGAGCGGGGACCTATTGGTTTCATCCCCACCCAGATCAGAGAACGGCGCTCCAAACTGCGACCGGGCTGGCAGGCGTGATCGTTGTCAGTGACGCCGAAGAGCGTGCGCTCACCCTCCCCCGAGGGAAGCGCGACCAAGTTTTGGTCTTGCAAGACCGTGTGACCAACACCTCAAACCAATTCGTTTACACCAACCAACAAGTCCCGGGCTTCCTCGGCAACAAGGTCATGGTAAACGGCGTGTGGAATGCGGGGATGAACGTCGAGACCGCCGTCTATCGGCTCCGTATCCTGAACGGCAGCAACGCGCGAATCTTCAAGCTAGCCTGGTCTAACGGAAGTCCCGTGACCGTGATCGGGACCGATCAGGGGCTCCTCGCCGCGCCGGTCACTCGAAATTACGTCATGCTCTCGCCGGGCGAGCGAATTGAGGTCTGGGCGGACTTCCGGTCAATCGGCGTGAACTCGACCGTGAAGCTACTAAGCCAAAGCTTTACTCCAGGAGGACCGACGGGTGGAGGCTCAGGCCTCGCTCAGGGTTCGGCATTTGACGTTATGACCTTCACCGCCACCAGCTCCGTGACCGACTCCATTACGCTCCCGGCGACTCTAAGCACAACGGTCCCAAACTACCAGCTCGCATCTGCGACCAATTTTGCTTCACCGAGGCAGATTCCCATCACCTTTGCAAGCTCTCAATTCAGCATGAACGGTGGCCTCTTCAACATGAACACCGTCGCGCCAAATGAGCTTCCAAAACTCGGGGAGGAACAGATTTGGGTGTTTCAAAACACACTTCCCATGACGCAAATGCCGCATCCGATCCATCTTCATGGATCCGGCTTCAAGATTCTGGAGCGCATCCAATCCGGCACTCAGAACACTGCCGTCAATTCGATGAAGGACGGGTTCCTGGATATGGGATTCAAAGACACATTCCTCCTGATGCCAGGAGAGACGGTGAAAATCGTCCACAAGCCGCTCCTGTTCACGGGTCGCTTCCTGTATCACTGCCACAACCTCGAACACGAGGATGCGGGCATGATGCGGAACTTCGACGTCGTGCCCTAGGCGCCTACTTGGCGAGCGCCTTTAGAGCTTTCTGCAGGAGCTTCTCGTCAACCGGACGGTTGCCGTTCCGATCTAAGAGCCGTACGATGGGCGGATTCGCGCTGATGCCACCGGTGGCCGAGTCCAAGGCCGCCGCTATTTGGAGCATCTCCAACCCGTCGTTCAGCACGTCCTCCAGTGGACGAGTGTCAAAGTCACCCTTCTTACGGACGATGTAATCGAACAACCCGCGAATTTGGGTGCTTCCGCTTCCTGCCGCAGCAAAGGCGCCGCTCTGGAACCGGGCGCCCGCCGTGTCGAAAAAGTAAACGCCGAACTTATCGGCCTTGGTATCGTAGGCCCCAACGATCGGGAGAAACACCCCGCCGCCATTCATCGCCATGCCGAGGTTATTGGCGAGAGCGCGGCTGATTTCTTGGAGCTTGCCCTCAAGCGACATGTCGCTGAGTTGCATCCGCCGGTAGTACTTGAAGCTGTGCTTGAGCAAACGACAAATCTCGACTGAACGCGCGAAAGAACCGCTGATCGCGACGACCGTGTAGTCATCCAGCGCGAAAACCTTCTCCGCCAGGTCGTACATGATCATGTTGCCCATCGTGGCCCGGCGGTCAGCCAGAGTTAGAACACCTTCGTTGTACTGAAGCGCCAGCACGGTCGTGCCATGAGCCTCGTTCTCAGCGTTGTACGGCTTCGGCTGGTAGTTCACCAACTCGGGGAAGGTGCGAGGAGCCGGGATCATTGACCGCTCCGCTGACGATACTTCTTCGCCTGATCCGGATCAACTTTCTTCAGGCGATCTTTCAGCGGATTGGGGGCGACGGGCCGCTCCAATTTCGGCGCATTGGGGCCACCCTCTTCGCCGGTTTTGCGGGCGGGTTCGGGTTGGCCAGGTCTAGTCAGTCGGTCGGATTGAATCATGGTGTTAGGACGCCCTCCAAGAGGCTTATGAATTCATTTACGTTGCGAGCCTCCCAGAGTGTCGCAGGATAGGCCACATCGGGGCGAAGTTCTATTGGTCTCAGTTGGCCCTCCACCTCAAACGTGAGCGCTCGCCAGCTCACCTGCCGCAGATAGCTCGACCAATGGGAAACCGCCGCCGCCCGGACCATACCCCGGCTCAATAGTTCCGGCTTCGCAAGAAAGGCGGCCTCAACCTGGTCAGAGTCCACCAGCGCCTGGTAGAGGCTCTCATCCGGATCAATATCGGCGTAAGCCAAGTCCACAGCCTGAAGCGAAGAGTCTCCCCAGTTCAGGCCCTCTTCTTCCCGATACATCTCGACCAAACTCCGCTTCGCTGCCCAGTCCACCTGGCGGGAGAACGCACCGTAATCGGTCCTTAAGAGCGAGAGCAATTGACGCGATTCATCAAGAATCGGTCGCTCCTCCAAATTGACCAAGTCAAACCGCTCGGCAGCCGAAAGATAAGACTCGACGATCTCGTAAGCGGTCGTCCAACTCCCATCAAGCTCGACCCGAAAATCGAACTTCACGTCCTTGCTCACCGACTCAAAAGCACGAACCGGGTCCGTGAGCCTCCACTTGGGAGCCTCGCCGATCAGCGCCAACTGGATGGAAAGGCGGACCAGAAACATCTTTCGCCGCGTGCAAGACGGCATCCGGTTTGCGTCGCCCGAAATCACGTGAAGTCGTCTCCACGCCTCCGGCTCCGCGTGCGGTTCATCTCGCGTGTTGAACACCGGACGGCGGAACAGCGTTTCGACGTTAGCCGCTTCGGAGAAAAAGTCTGCGCGCTGACTAAGTTGGAAGTCGCAGGGAGTTCCGTGCTCCTTCCCCACCTTGCCTGCCCCGGTCAAGATTTGGCGAGCTACCAACATCGGAGTGACGGCATGAAAAAGCTCGGCGAACTCCATCGAGCGCGGCACAAGGTAGCTCTCATGGGTTCCGTAACTCGCCCCGTGAAAGTCGGTGTTGTTCTTGTACGCCTTCACATTCAGGCCCGTACGAGTCGCGTACGCCTGCACCGCTGCAAGCACCACGCTTTCACCGTCCAGATCACACTGAGCCGCCTCATCCACCGAGAAGCACTCGCGCGTCGCGATTTCGGGGTGCCCGTGATCGTTGTAAAATCGGCTTCCGTCAGGAAGGACTCGGTCGGCCCGCAAAACATGAGCTGGCGGAAGTTGCTTGCCGGCGTCGTACTTGAGATCGTCGGGGTCTACCGCGAGGTGATCCACGCTGAACCCGCGCATGTCGGCGCGGGGGCTCTCAAAACGATAATCCCAACCCACATAACATGGGTTGGGATAGCTTCGCACCACTTCCGTGGCATCCTCGATTTGTTCGCCCGGTCCCCGGCCCTCGATCCAGAGTCCGTACTCCGTCTCGATACCGCAGAGGATGGGGTTCATGCCTTATCTACGGAAAACGCCAAAACCGCCTTCGTCGCCGAACGGCCAAAGGTTATTGGGGGTGCCAGTCACGTCCCAATCGCCTCGTCGAACGGTTCCGCCGGAGATCACGAGATTGCTGATTGTGCCGGTGACTTCGTTCGCGGGAATGGCATCGTCAATCGTATCTGCGGGATAGAGCTTGAAGATGTTGTTCGCCGGGTTGCCGCCGACCGAGTAGAAAATGCTTCCGTACCAAAGATCGGTGACTTGGTTACCGGCGGTCTTGAACAGTACGAACTGTTGTCGGTCGTTGGCCTGAATCGTTCCGGTCTCGCGGCTCGTGGGGAATGCCACCGCCGTTTCCGTGTCGGAGATATTGATGACCTGAAGGAAGTTTTTCCAGGTGCCCACCACGCTCGTGTAGCGAGTGAGGTCAGGTCCGGTGTCTTCCAAAATGAACAGGTTTGCGCCCGCGACTTGGCTACCTGGAGGGCCAATTGGGGGGCCATTGGTGACTTTACCGTTCTGCACGTTCACCGGATCAAGAAGTTCAAATTCGCTTCCATTGCCGGTTCCCTTGCTGATGGCGTAGCCGTCGCCGCTGAAGTAAACGCGCTCGGCATCGTCTCCAGAGAACGAGAGTTGGGGCTTGGAATCCAGGTTGCCGATGTCAAACGCAACGTAGTCGCTGAACTGACTGATCATCGCGTTGTAGATCGGGTTGTAGTTCGCCAAGATGAACGCATCCGGGTTGAATGAGGCTTCATTGAGCGCGGTGTTCCAACCGACCATGGTGTCGTCAAGGCGAACCGAGACGGAACTCACGCGGCCCGGGAAAACCCGGACATCGGCGTCGAACGGCACCGGGGGGGTGAAAGCGATCGAATTCGATGGTGTCAGCGCAGTGGTAGTGCCGTCGGGGTTCACTTCGAGAAACTGCTGAATTTCAAGCGGGAACTCGGTGAAGCTGAGGGCACTCGTGCCGACTGGGAACTGGACGCCAAACGCTTTGCTATTGATGGTGTACCCGTCGAGCCGAATGCGGACCTCATCAGTCACGTTATTGTCACCCGTGGGGATAAAGTCGAACGGACCGTTCTGGTAGCGCACGTTTCGGATAACCGCCACCTGAGAATTCGCGACGCCGCGAACTCGGGGCAGGGTCCGACCTTGACCGCTCAGAAACACCGTCTGAACGAGGGCGCTGGTGCTGAGGTTAAAGGTTGGGTAGGTGCGAGTGTTGCCGCCACCACCGCCGCCAGGGCCGCCACCGGTAGTGTTGGAACTGTTGCCACCGCAACCGATTAAAAATGATGCCACGCAGGCAGCGAGGAGTAGCTTCTTCATGCCGGACTCTTGTTTACAAAGCTTACAGGCCCTAGGGGCTGTTCGTGCAAGTATAGACCAGCACGCAGATGTTTGACGAACCCTCCCCCCTTAAAGTTTGGGGCAAATTGGGTGATGAACCTGAAAATATCATCAGGGAGCCATTTTCTTGGTCCAAACGGGCGAAGATTTGCCGCGACTGCACCGTGGTACAGCGGATTCGAGAACCTGAGCTTCCGGGAACTCCCGCTGGGCGTGTAAAGTAATGAGTGATATGTCGAAATTTTCTGTGATGAGTTTTGCGCTGGCATTGCTTCCCGTGCTGGGTGGAGCTGACCCTGCGCCCGAGACCCTAGACCCACATTTGGAGGCATTCCGCCCGTTTTTGAACAAGACCTGGAAGGGCGAGTTCAAGGAGTCGACCCCCGAGAAGCCGATGTTCGACGTCAGCCGCTACGAACGAGCCATGAACGGCAAAGCCATCCGCTCACTTCACTCAGTGAACGACGGGATGTACGGCGGCGAAACCCTCATCTACTGGGATTCTGAAAAAAAGAGCCTCGCCTTCTTCTATTTGACCACCGCCGGCTTCCGGACCGAAGGAACCATGGTCGCCGAAAAGAACAAATTCACCGCCCTCGAAAAAGTTGTCGGCAACGCCAACGGCATCACCCAGGTCAAAGGGGTCGCCGAACTCCTCCCTGACGGCACCATGCACGTTAAAGCAGAATATCTCGCCAACGATAAGTGGGGCCCGGGCCGCGACATGATCTACCGCCACGACCCTAAGGCCAGCGTTGTTTTCAAATAACCCGAATCGCGGGCGGCCCGGCGAGGACCCGGCCGATACGAACCGAACCCTCTGGAGGTTGGCTGGCGCATACCGCCAGCCCCCCGCTGGTTTGCGGGTCTAAGATTACGTGCCCTAACCAATCGGGCACCCCTGGGCCAAAACTCAGCGCATCCCCGAGGAACAGCCGGTTCTTCCTCGCCCCGCCCGTGGTGCAGCCCAACACGATTAACCTCTCAACCCCGAGCAAAAGGGGCAAGCACGCCGCGTCAATCTCAATCGAAACTTCACTGCCTCGTGCGATATTGAACAGGTGTCCCGCGAGGCCAAAGCCAGTGATATCTGTCGCGCACGTAGCGCCCACGGCGTGAGCCGCTTCCATCGCCCCTCGGTTTAGCGTCGCCATCGTGGCGACCGCCATGTCCAGTTCCTCGGGCGAGCAGAGATCTTGCTTATGCGCGGTTGTGATGACGCCCGTGCCGAGCGGCTTGCTTAGCCAAATCTCATCGCCCGGTCGGGCGTTCTTGTTGCTCAAGACCTTGGCGGGGTCCACCAAGCCCGTGACGCTGAGCCCGAATTTGGGTTCTTTGTCTTCGACACTATGTCCGCCCACCACGACTGCACCCGCCTGGGTGGTTTTGTCGTATGCCCCCTTCAGCACGGCGGCCCAGACTTCGGGCGGGGCCATCGTCGGGTCGAAGCAGGCAATGTTCATCACCGTCAGCGGGGTGCCGCCCATGGCGAAGACGTCGCTCAACGCGTTGGCGGCGGCGATGGCCCCGTACCAGTACGGGTCATCCACGACCGGGGTGAAGAAGTCGAGAGTTTGGACGAGCGCCTTTCCGTCCGGAAGCAGGTACACACCCGCGTCGTCTCGCGTGTCGAAGCCGACAAGCAAGTTAGGATCGGTACTTAACGGCAAGGCGCGGAGCACGTCCGCGAGCTGGGCTGGGCCCAGTTTGCTCGCTCAACCGGCGCAGGAGACCATGTGCGTAAGTCGCATGGTCTCCATTGTACTAGCGGGTTACCGCTTGCGCTTCGGGACTTTGAATCCGCCGCCGGGCACGCCCTTCTTTCCCTTGGGTGATTTACCGAACTTGGGCTTGAAGGCGTTCGGGGTAGCGTTTGGCTTGGGGCGACCCGCCGGGCGAGCGGCCTCGTGGCGTGGCTTATCGTCACGCTTGGGCGCCTTCGGAATCGGGTTGATGTCGCGTTGTGGTCGCTCATAACGCTCGGAGGGCCGAGAATCGGAGCTGTACGGTCGCGACGGACGAGTGTCGCGCTCTACCGGTCGTGACGGGCGACCGTCGTACGGACGTCGGTCTGCTGGGCGTGGCTCGTGGGGTCGAGAATCGTGCGGGCGATTGTCGGCTGGGCGTCGGTCGTATGATCGGCCTTCGTAGGGTCGCGACTGTTGAGGTCGCGTGTCCTGGCGCGGCTCATACGGGCGGTCGTAAGATCTCTCGGCTGGGCGGTCGTAGGATCGCTCGGCGGGTCGCTCGGCTGGTCGTTCGTTCTCGCGCGACTCCGGTCGCGGGGCGATCGGGCGATCGTTGAACTTTCGGGCCGAGAGCGGAGGTCGCTCGTAGGCCACCGGTCGCTCGGGCTTTCGAGTTTCGGGGCGAGCCGCGAACGGATGCTCCGGTCGTCGAGGTCGTTCCACTCGGTCCACGGCCCACTCGTCATTGCGCTTGGTGAGCTGCATGGCAGGCTTGACGCGCGCCACTGGCGGACTGTAATCAGGCTTTCGCGCGGCGAGCGGCTTGACACGCGTGTGGCGTCGGCGCGGTTCAGGTCGTTCCAGCGGAGAGTCGGCGGCCGTCGGAATCTCAAGACCCACGATCTGCTCCAGCTCCTCAAGCTTGCGGGTTTTCTCCGGCGTCACGAATGTGACGGCGCGGCCCGAGGCTCCGGCGCGACCGGTTCGGCCAATGCGGTGAACGTAATCTTCTGGATTATCCGGCAGGTCGTATTGCACCACCAGTTCGATATCCTTCACGTCGATTCCGCGAGCGGCGATGTCGGTGGCGACCAGCACGCGGTATCGGCCCGAACGGAAACCGTTCATGGCTGCGTCGCGTTGGGCTTGGGTTCGGTCGGAGTGAATTTCCGCCGCGTCGTGCCCCATGCGAACCATGCTGTGGGCGACCTTTCGAGCGCCGTGTCGAGTTCGGGCGAACACCAAAACCGGGCCTGAGCCCGATTCGATCAGCTTGCTGAGAAGATCGTTCTTCTCTTCCTGGTGGACCATGTAGGCCTCTTGCTCGATCAGGTGGACCGTGGTTCCCGGAGGAGTGATCTCGACTCGCTCTGGCGAGTTGAGGTGACGCGACACCATCATCTCGATGGAGTCCGGCAGGGTCGCGCTGAACATCATGCTCTGGCGTGGTTGGGCCAAGCCGTGAAGAATTTG
The DNA here is from genome assembly GCA_043754215.1 of Chthonomonas sp. Lineage (GTDB taxonomy): Bacteria > Armatimonadota > Fimbriimonadia > Fimbriimonadales > Fimbriimonadaceae > JAFLBD01. Next base: position 18,815 of record JAYUVF010000073.1, read on the forward strand.
CTCGATCGCCGGGAGAAAGCCCATGTCGAGCATTCGGTCGGCTTCGTCGAGGACGACCTTATCGAACTCGCGCAATCGGACATTGCCCTTCATCACGTGGTCGAGGAGTCGGCCGGGGGTGGCGACCACGATGTCTGGTCGTCGTCGCAGGTCGGCGCATTGGCCCTGCATGCCGACACCGCCCACCAGGACGGCGGACTTCAGTCGGAGCGGGCCGGTGAAGGCGCGCAGGCTCTGGGCGATCTGAACGGCCAGTTCGCGGGTCGGAGCCATGATGAGGGCTCGGCCCCCTTTCTGACGCAGTGATTCGATGATAGGGAGACCGAAGGCTAGTGTTTTGCCTGTACCGGTCTGTGCGATGCCAATGAGGTCTTTTCCTTCGAGAAGGATGGGGATGGCAGCGGCTTGAATGGGGGTGGGGGTGGTGATTCCCAACTCATCGAGCTGCGGCCCAAAATCGGCCGAGAGGCCTAATGAGGGGAACGTTTCCATATGCGAAGGCCTATGGTACCCGCCAGTACCGGGTTTTCCACACTCTTTTGTGCGTGACTGGGACATTTGGGGGGGGGGGGGGGCTGGGTGTTGCTGGGGGTGGATAGCCTTTAGGCTGTCAC
>JAYUVF010000074.1:0-17653 GCA_043754215.1 Chthonomonas sp.
GTGGACTTATCCACATCGCAATCTCATCCGTGCAACGAACGGGGTGGAAACCAAAATCTGGCGATTCGGAAACCGAAGACCAACAAATATACAGAAATAGATAAAGAAACAAGCGCCGAGGCGATGTTATCCACACCCCAAATCGGAAACCCACAACAGACAGGGCGGGAGGGAGGGAACATTTATCCCTTTCTTTCGCCCCGCCCCATGATTACGAGTTCAAATCGTTGCGTAAACGGCTTCCGTCTTGGCAGCACCGTCGTGCCGAGCTAGTGTAAGGCCAATCCTTCGAGCCGGGCTCATGTCGTAAGAAACTGCCAGGTTGGCAGTAGACATGGGTCCGGTTCGGAGAAGTCAATGAACCTAGAAACAAAATTCCCCCTTGGACGCGTGGTGGCAACACCCACAGTACTCGCTGAAGTCTCAGAATCTGACATCAAGGAAGCCTTAGACCGCCACTCCCAATGTGACTGGGGAGACCTGGAAGATGAGGACTGCAAGGAAAATGACTGGGCACTCATTCACGGTGAACGGTTGCTCTCTTCGTACAGGACATTGGCCGGTGTGAAATTCTGGATCATCACCGAAAGGGACCGCTCGGCCACCACCGTGCTCTTGCCCTCAGACTACTAACCCAAAGGCGGGTCCTCACCAGGGCTCGCCTCTTTCCTTTCGATTAAAAAAAAGCGGCTCCATTTGGAAGCCGCTCAGGGGATCTACGTGGACGCGATGAGACTGGAGTAAAGGCCCGGCCGCTCTTTACGGGCAATCTGCTCGATGAGCCGATCTACGGTGGGGTTATGAACCGCAAAGGTCGGCAAGCTATCTGGGGCACGAAGCGAGACGGCGAGATCGACCCTGGCATCCCACTGATGCCGCCAAAGCTTTGCCGCCCTGAACGGTTCTTCTCGGAAGCTTTGGCCCAAATGATGCCGGATGCCTCCTGAGAACACCACGATCCGCGGGGAACCCCATCGCAGTGGGACTATGGCTGCCTGACGATGGACGTTGTGATGGGTTCCTACCACGAGCGTGAAGCCGTCCAGGACGAGCTTCTCGGCTACTCGCTCTGTGTCGCTGAGGCATCGCTCTAACGGGACGGCGGTGAGGTTGCCTCTCAGCAGTCTCACGTTGCCGTAGAGCCAAAGTTTCGAGGCTGGGTGGTATGTTGGCTCGGAAGCGAACGTTCCAAGCGATTCTAGGGGGTCTGAGAGGGTTTTGTCGAGTTCGGGAATGTGCAAGATGGTCTCCTGCGCCGCCGGATGGAGGTGCAGGTCAAACCTAATGAGCTGGGTCTCGAAAGGCAAATGTGAGCGCGGTCACGCAACAGACCTAATGCTTGATCCACGCCATGTAGACGATGAGCCCGAAGAGCGTGAGGAGCGCCAGGATAAACTTCAGGTCGCTCATAAGCCCGGCGCCCAGGTTCTCCCAGTCGATTCGCTTCGCGCAGTGAGGGCAGACAATTCTCATCCCATACGTAGATTGGACGGCTTGAACGGGACGCTTGCCATAGCCCTTCCGAACCCATTCTCCGGTTCGGACTTTGCGGCGTGGCTGGCGCGTTTCTCCAGGTTCGATTTTTCGACCACAGCGGTAGCAGTAGGCCATATCCCCCAAGCGTAAGCCTTAACATAGGCAGCCGCAACGATAAGGGCTTTCACGCACCGGTTGCACGGACACGTTAAAGGTTGTCGGGTAGCTCAGATTCACTGATGCTGATCCTATGTTGGACCTTTATTCTCCAGGCCAGGCGGTGCTCTTTGCTTAGCCCTGCCGATTCTTCGAATTTCACAACCCTCACTCGCGCATTCGGCGACGGGAACGTCGCCCTCCTTGAGGTGAGGCGAGTCTCGGACCAAAAAGCAGTTGCTGCTATCTGCTCAATGCACCGTGAAGGCGATGATCTTCTTTTGACCCCCTTCGCCCTGATGGTTGAAGGCAACCCATTCGAACTGTTCGATCCTCCCAACCCGGATGGCGGATTCCATTCGGAGGTGCCATGACTTTCGAGAATTGGCTTCAAGAGCTGGATTTGCTCTGCTGGACCAATTACGGCATGTCCATCCATGACCTTCCTGATATGGAAACTCGTGACGCGTTTGACGACGGAATCAGTCCGCTCCAGTTCTTTCACGATGAATTGGGGACTGTGGACGACCTTGCTCGCGTGATGATCTGATGTCTCAAGGCTCCCGCCTAGTGGTGGGGGCCATTTTCTTGTTCAGCTCTGATCTTGGCTAGCCAGGCCGAATGACCTGAGGGATTGAATGAGCGATGAACGGCGGAGTGAAGAGTGAATGAGAGACCTCAGGGAGTGAGGGTTGAGTTTTCGATTGAGTTTGTTCAGGTTCAAATACCCCAACCATTGCTGACCGCCCCATTGACCGCCCATCTGACCGGGTTACAATTCCTTGCTATGAAGTCTCGCGAGTTGCCATTCGACCAATCTTTGGTGATACCGATCCTCGAAGTCTCGGCATCGCTTGGCGGCTCGCGTCAAATATCGAATGGCGGACTTAGGTTCTTCGGACTCGGCGTGCACGCGGCTCGTTAAAACCGCGCTCATCTCAAGCGCGTTGAGGTTCTTCAGTTCACCGGAGGCGAACGCTTTTTCGATGGCTTCGGAGGCGGCGAAGTGCTCGCCTCGCAGCAGGTAGACCCGGCTCACCATTTGCCATGCTTGATAGCGTTTCTGGTACGCCCGTTCCACTTTCGCTTCTTTGAGGGAATTCTGTAGCACGATTTCAAGGAAGCCATCGTCTACGGAAATGATGCCACGCTCCATGAACACGACGCGAGAACTCTGCCGATAGGCAGCAACCATTTGCAGGGTCGCAATTGAGTATTCGGGCTTGCTTGGGGCACCCGGAAAGCTCGCGAGACGCTCCGCTTCATCAAGTGCAGGGTCGAACTCTTCCGGGGTTGAATCCGCGAGGCTGATGAGGATTCGGGCGCGAAAGAGGTGGCCTCGGGCCGCCCTGTGTGGCTCATTTCGACTCTTTGCACCCTCGATGATTCGCCGAGCGGCCGCCATCGCTTGTCCTGGCTGATCGAGTCGCTGATGACACCAGCAAAGGAGGTCCAGCGCATTCTCTCGCAGTTCCAGCGTAACTCCCTTTCGAGACAGTTCGTAAGCAAGCTGCGCCGCCCTTTCCATCCTCGATTGCCGAACCATCCGCTGAAGTGTCCTCATCGCCAGTTCATCGAGCTTGCCCGCTGTGATGCGTCCTTGCTTGGGTCCGCTGAGGGAATCACCAAACGCACGCTTATTCCACGCCTTGAGAATCCGCGTGCGGCTCTTGCGGAGTTTGAAGAAGCTGAGCAAATTCCTGATCGATTCGGGCTGCAAGTTTTCGGGAGCCTGGAAAATCTGTGTGATTCGGCTCTTATCGACTCCCATTACCTCAGCGAATTCTTGCTTTTGCTTCACTCCGTACTCGAGCCGGAATGCCTCTTCCACCACGGCTTCAAACGACTCTGGATCTACTTCCAGTTGAGTCGGGACTAAATAATCGGCTTCTTGGTCTTCGCGTCGCATCGGTCAAAAGAGATCCTGTTGCCATGCGGACGAAAAGGCATCGCTTAAAGAATCTCATCCCTCCAATTCCGGCTCATTGGATCGGCATACGCAAGGGCTGGCAACTCGCTTGTCAAAGCCTTGGCGAAGCGCTGGTCTCTATCTCGCCAATCTCCATGCGTACACACGCTCTGGTCATTGGCTCGACGGGAAGCGGCAAAACCAACCTAATTCACCACCTCTGCGTGCAAGACCTCGTCAACGGGCATGCTCTGGTGGTGCTTGATGCGCGGGGTGACCTCGCGATGGCAGTTCTCGAGCTTGCCGCCAGGGTTGACGTTGACCCGGCCCGCATCGAGTTTCTCAACCTGAGAGAGAAGGATCATCCCACTGGCTTCAACCCCTTGCACGGGGAGGGAGAACCCTACTACCGGGCTTTAGGGGTACTCGACGCCGTTGAAGCTGAATCGGACAGTTGGGGCGTGCAACTTTCTGAAACGCTGCGCAACGCAGTATTGCTCCTCGCTGAAGCGAAAGGAAACCTGACTCAGCTTGAGCCCCTTTTCTATCAACCACACGTGAGGCGCGAATTAATGCAGCGAGCGGCTTCTGAGCCCGTGCTCTCCTTCTGGAAGCGCTACAACGGACTCACACCCGAGAAGCAAGCGTCACTTGCCAGCCCCGTGCTCAACAAGGTCAGCCTGCTCTTTGCGACCGATACTCTTCGGCGCATTTTTGGTCATCCCAACCCCATCGACCTCACCAGACAATTGAGCACGCCGGGCAGCGTCACGCTGGTTTCTCTCGCCGTGGATGAACTCCACAGCGCGGGCTGGATGACCGGCTCACTCTTTCTCTCTTCGCTCTGCCGCGAAATCTTCTCACGAACAGAGCTTGCTGAGAGTGAGCGCGTACCCGTTCGTCTGGTCGTGGATGAGTTCGAGCATTTCGGAATGAAGGAGTTTGAATCCATCCTCGCGGAAGGGAGACGCTTTAAATTCAATGTTTTGCTTGCGCATCAGACCTTAGCACAGCTCTCCGCAAAGATGCGAGCCATGATTCTCGGCAACGTGGGCGTGAAGGCGGTGTTTCGCACGGCGCGCCAAGACGCCGACATCCTGGGCCGCGACCTCGTCGGCAACACCAAGGAACTTGATCTACCATCCCTCCCCGTAGGCGAGGCAATTGTATGGCAACGGGGCATTTCCCCGATTCATGTCGAGGTGAATGCACCCATCATCCATGATGTCGGTCGCCAAAGCTCAAGGGTGATTCAGCTCCTAAGAATCCTTAGCTCTCGCAATAAAATTGCTACTGCAAAGCAACCTCCACCAGTTAAAAAGGAACGCACCTGCGAAGAGTTGCCTGGCTCCAGACTGGAGGATTGGCTGTGAGGCTCACCGATCGGGATCTCAAGCTGGTGCGCGATCTCGCCTTCAGTCATGTGCTTTCCCGGGACCAAATCCTAGAGCTTGGTTACTTTGGCTCAGTGACCCGGGTGAACACAAGGCTCAGAGAATTGGCCCAACTGGAGTTCATCAGAGTATTGGAAACGCCATTCTTCGCCCAACGACTTTACACTGCTGGGCGCCAAGCCAAAGGTGTCCTGTCCGACCGCATCTCAAACCTCCTCAAGGGTCGTGAACAAACGCCAAGATTCCTGCAGCATGCCCTAGCAACCACGAATGTGCGAATCGCACTCACCCGGAAGAAGGGGGCTAACTGGAAATTCGAACAGGAACTCTGGCGCAAGCTTGAAGGCATCGAAATTCGCCCGGATGGGCTGCTTCTCAGTGACACGCCAATTTTCCTTGAAGTTGATATGGGCAATGTAGCCCCGGCTAAGTTCCGGGAGAAGCTAATGGCCTACGACGCACTTGCGTCCTCGAACCGTTGCCGAAGCCTCTACGGCTTTGCTCAGTTCCGCGTGCTCGCGATCACCTCTGGACCTCTGCGAGCTAAGCATTTGCACCGACTAGCACCCCCCGAAAGCACCTTCGGGTTCCTCACTCAAACCTTCGCCGACATTGGCGCAACCCCAATTTCCTCCTGGAGTTAATAACAATGAAAGAAACAGTAGAACCTCAACTCACCAGCGTCCCGAACAGCTTGAAGCATCAGCTGGACCGGGCCCAAAACCTGCTAGCCCAGAGCGACCAAGCCGAATCTCGCGGGGACCACTCGATCGCGCTTGTTAAAGCACGTGAAGGTATGCGCGTCCTTAGGGCGCTCGCCCAATATTCCCCCGACAACGCCGCCCTCATGATTGCCGGGGAAATGGGACACCGTGGATTCGAGTTCGAGACCATCGAGCGCATTGACACGTCGGTAGTCATCTATCGTAAATTTCTCGGCATGATTGTAGGCACAGACGTCGTCAACCTGCCGAAGACGACAAGGAGGGTCCATCGCGGTAGGCTGCTTTAGTTTGCCAAACTAGGGAGTGCTACTCATACGACCAGTAGATGCGCACGCTCATTCCGTGAGGATATGAGCGTGCATGTTTCATCGCATGAATTAAAGCCATTTTCGAGGGCCTTTTCGAGATTTGTATTGGCCACAGCTACTGAAAGTGTCTGGCAGAGCTAGAATTGGTGGCCGGATCTAGGTAACCCAGATCGTTGTTCCAGCCCCTTTAGGAACTCCGAAAGTTGAGCTGAAGTGATCCGCCGAGAGCGACCGATGGAGATTGATCCAAGCTGCCCCAAGTCGAGCAGACGGTAGACGTGAGCACGGCTGAGCGAGAGCAGTTCCGCTGCCTCCTCAACCGTGTATGCCAGCTTTTTGTAGTTGGTCTCGCTCACAAACTGATCGTGCTTGAGATGGTGTTCTGCGCGCAAAAGCCAACCTGGATTATTGAGCCGTTGCTCAACCGCCGTTGCACGAACGGTGATTCCCGCGACGGAATTTACCGTTTGGCATAGGGTGAAAATCGAGATGATTCTTGCCAATGCGAAGTTTCCCTTTGGTCAACTCGTTACGACGAGCAATGCAGCCTCTCAGTCCTCCCCGCAAGATGTGCCGATGGAATTAGCCGTCACGCTTCTGGTGGCTGGGGTGAGGTCTACGAGGAGGACCAGGCTTCCAATGAGGAGGCGTTGGTGGAAGGGCTCCTCTCATGTCGCTCTACACAAGCTCATGTGGCATCAAATTCTCGATCATCACCGATTGGGATCGATCCATCAACACAGTTCTCCTCCCTGAGGATTACTAATCCCAGCGACATCAGCCGAGGTCGCCCTTTTGCTCTGTAGAGGCCCGCTGGGTCAATGGCTGTTTCTCACTGGCCCTACCCTCTAGCACGGGATGACGAAGGGGCCGCGCCAAGTTTTTCAGTGAGTCGAACATCCTTTGATATGCTTGCACTCTCGAGAGATCAGTCAGATAAAAGCCCCTCATACCGTCGTTCGAACTTACATCGACTAAGACAACGTGAGAATCAAAAGCGATAAATCCAGCTCCAATATCCCGCAGTAGCCCAGGATCGGATCGCTCCAAGTCCTCTTGGAAAACCACGAAAGCTTGCAAGTTTGGTTCAGTTCTCGCTAAGTGAGCTTGAACTCCCTTGTTTGCCATTAACTCAGATATCTTGGATTGCTTAGCGACAAAGACTCGGTCTACCTTCACCCCTTTTGAGACTGCTGCCATGTTCTGCTCAAGGAACTTCTCCTCGCTAGGAGAGTCATCCCATTCGCAATCCATCATCATTGACACTGCCCAAATGGACGAGCCCTTTTGAGCTTTCTCGAGCTGCGGGAGCAGCCACCGATAGTAGTCTCCAGTAGTCAAAATGTCGGATCGGCCTTCCCTTGAAAACTGCCTCAGTCGCTTAGTCGTCTCATGGACGATCTGAGACCGGGAGATGCGAAATTCATCTCCGACGACTTCATAGTAGGCTCTCACTAGCTCCAACAACTCGGGATCATCCAAGTTGCTTTCCAAGTCAACTACGTGTGACAGCCGTCGGACTGGTTCCAACTGTTCTTCAATCTTCTTGGTTAGCAATAACCTACTTCCCGAGAGTGCTGGACCCAACAGGAAACTCACCTGAGCCAAAGCTGATAAGTTTATCAAGTGCAAGACGACACCAAGGGACAATCCGAGAATTATCTCCGTGAAAGGCCAAAGGTCAATCCTGTTCCCACCGGGGTTGCCTCCTTGGTGTGTTCGGTTTTGTCGCAAGACCTAATCCTCGTAGCCAAAGAGATGTGAATTCAAATCGCTTGGCCGGCTGGATTCAGGACACGAGGGCGTATAGAAGTTCATTGCCAGGACAACACGCTGAGAGTCCTCCGATTTCAATGGCCTCACGTAATGAGCGAAGCGGCGGGCATCAAAGAAGATCAGATTGCCGCTTGCAGGATATACAACACTGCAATCAGCCTCAACATGAGCAACGCTCGACGCCAAAGGATCATTTGCTACAACTAGCTCGCCCCCCGTCCCCTTAGGATGATCAGTGACGTATAACAACCCCTCAATTGGATTCGAATCCACATGGCACTCATAGCGCATCTTTACGCCGCGTTGGACATTTAGGGTTGCCCCATAGATAGGGTTCTCAGCGCATTGAACAGGTTCCAAAGAACTTAGTTGTGCAAGGTCACGAAAAAGCTGTTTGTACAAGTCGTATAGCCAGGGCAACTGCTGTCTGACGACTTCTCCGTTCACCGTCAGAGCAGGAATACTTAAGTCAGGGTCACCTTCACGGGACGTTACCGACCGTGGCTTGAGTGTTTTTGCGACGGCTTCCTCGGAGACTTTCAGGATTAGAGACTGCCAGCCCGAGGGCAGAATGGTTTCCAAGTCATACGAGCGCCATGAAAAACGGTCAAGCAACCTACTTCGTCTCCTTTTTATGTTGTTCAAACTCGTATTTAGAAATTGTATCGACCGCCGTGTACCCTCCATCAACGGTCAATGTCGTGGCGTTTACAAATGACGATTCCTCGGAGAGCAAAAACCACACACAGGAAGCCACTTCTTCAGGGGTTCCTAGGCGGCCCAACGGAGTTATCCTGCGCGACATGTTAAATATTTCATCGGTATCCATTACGCCACCAATCCAACCTGCCGCAAGCGCATTTACTCGTATCGGGCGATGCCCAAATGTATTAGCAAGTGTCTTTACTAAATTGTGCATGGCAGCCTTTGTTGCGGCGTATGCCGAAGCACCAAAGGAGCCGACAAAGCCCTCGGTACTGGTAACCATAACGACTGAAGATCCGTCGGTCATGACTGACGAGAGCTCGTGGGTCAGATAGTTCGGTGCAGTTAAGTTAACTGCCAGACTCAAATCCCACAGTTTATGATCGAACTTAACAGGGTCTTCCATGGCGAAAAGGAACTGAGCATGAACTATTCCACCAAGTTCGGCTGGAATAGCCTTAACAAGATCGGAAAGAGAATCTCTCGAAGCATGGTCCACTTCGATCAGTGTCAATTTGCCATTCTCCGAGTGCTCTTCGAGCAAAACGCGTGCCTGCTCAGAATCCTCGGATTCGTAAGTGCCAATGACTCGATGACCCTCACTCAGGATTCGCAGAACAACGGAAACTCCTATCCCGGCCTTGCCTGCGCCTATCACAAGGAAAGTTTGAGCATTCATCGTGCTTTAGTATACTGAAAGTCGGTCACCGTGCAACTGTCTGAGGTGCCCCTATTTACTGAGAGTAATTTCAGCTGAGCCGGTCCAGTCCAGCCCGGAGAGTGGCATGAGCAATTGATAGTGGCCGAGTGTAGTTCACCTCGGTCACGCCATCCGCAGAGTGTCCAACGTGCTCCTTGAGGGTTGTTGGAGAGACTTCCGTGCAGAGCTTCTCGATCCAGTTAATGTGAGTCAGGCGGCAATCATGCGGGCTCATAGCTTCGGGCAGGCCAGCTTCCTTACGAATTCGGCGCCACGTTGCGTAGACCAGCGCTTTCATTCGAGGCTTGTTCTCGCCCGCTTGCGGCCAAAGCAAATCATCTTCGTTGCGCCCTTCAATCACTGGCTCCAGGAGCCGTTTGAGCGTGTCGCACATCACAGCCGTCCGAACTTTGTCCCCCTTCGGGAGACCGACGGATTGCGAACTCTTCGCATCGAGCTTCACCGCCCGATCAACGAGTATCAACCCCTCCTCCATCCTCAGTTGGCCGCGTGTGAGTGCCATCTGCTCCCCGAGCCGAAGTCCGGCTAGTAGAAACACGCCGAGCATGGCTCGCCGGGAATCATCCAGCTTTTTGGAGGCGAGTGCCTTCCTTGCTTGCTCTGGAGACAGGGCAACCGCTTCGCGCCGTTCAGGTGTGGGCATGTCCAGGCAGAACGGATTCGACCAGAAGTGAGGGACCCTTCTATATGGTGTGATCGCTTGGTTGAAAGCTCGAACCATCCCGGCTTTGAGTGCAATTCGGGTGTGCTCTCCGACGCCATCATCCTTGAGCTTTTGATAAAACGCACGAACGTCCATCGGGTCGATTTTGGTGAGTGGAACGCCTGCCCACCTGGGAGCTGCATACTTCTTGTAACGAGATACCCGGTCTCTCAACGTCTTGGGGTCGAGCGAATCCTTCCAGTCATTCTCGGCGAGCCACAGGAACCACTCCCCGAAGGTCATGGCTTGAACTTTGTGAATCGCCGCGACCTCGTCAGAACGCTTGAGAGAACGCAGGAAGTCTTTGCCCTCGCGCTGAGTCGGGAAGACACGGGAGATGCGTTTCTTGACCCCTGTGGTGTCTTCCAGGACGTATTGAACGCGCCACTTTCCGGCGAGCTTGCCCGTGTTGATCGGTCGGCACGAACCTTCTCCGTGATCTGCGCGTGTTGCCATGCACTAGATTCTACACGGGAAACTGACTCAACTTTGAGAGACCTTTAGAGAGACTTGAGACTCGGGTCTCTCTAAAACTTCCATCAGGGCTCTCAACTTTAGGTTCAAAATAGTGGCGGCCCCGGAGGGAATCGAACCCCCGACGCCCTCCTTAGGACGGAGGCGCTCTATCCACTGAGCTACGAGGCCGCAGGGCTAAGAGAATACCTGCGGGCGAGCGGGTAGCCTCCATCCATGACCCATGAAGAAGCTGTCAAGCCCATAGACTCCGCCATCTGGGAGATGAGCGAGGCATTCGTCCACCTAGCGGATCAGGACGTGTGGGTCCGGGCTCATCCGAGGTTGCTCAGCGTCGGCGAATTGGCGGCGCATGTGGCTTTTGGTGAAGCTCGGTGGATTCTCGGGGAATTTGAGAGCCCATTTTTCACCGATCAGATTGGCTACTACCCAACAACTGTGGAGCAACCGCTACTCCTCGAACTAGGGGCCGAGGCGGTGTATGCCGAGGTCAAGCGGGTGCACGAGGCTTGCAAGGCCCACTTCTTAACCTCCCGCCCCGCCCTCGATGCCAAGAGTCCGTTTCGCGACGACTGGGCCTGGGGCTACACCATAGAATACATGGCCTTCCACATCGCCTATCACACCGGCCAGGTTTACTCTGTCCGCCACTTGTTGGGTCACGAAACGGCGGACAACTAGAGCCGGTTTCGCATTGAAAACGGCTCGAAAGGCTGGGATTCCCTCAGCCGTTCGACCAAGGAAGCGATGCGGTCGGCTCGGAGAGCCTCAGACCGCGCGGAATTGATCTGGTGCAAGATGCCTCGCTTAGTGCCCGGAGTGAGGACGTCCCACTTGAATAGCGGCTCCTCGTCGGTCGACAGCGCCCGAGTCACGTCCTCGGGTACGTCCACCTTGTTTGGATCGACAATAGTGATGCTCACGCTCAACGAGTCGCCGAGTTTCAGTTTGAGCTTCTTACGCAAGGCCCCGTTCACCATCATGTAATAGTCGCCGGTACCGGTGGGCAGCAGCGCACCGGCGAATTCCTCGCCATTGACGGTTCCCTCAAACCGCTGCTTCACCCCCGTCACAAAGTCGATTTGCGATTGAACTTCAGCGGGCAGCTTGATCGCGTGATACCGGTAGGTTCCCACCATCTGCAAATCTAGTTCGGCTTCAAATCGCAGCGTCTTTCCGATCATTTCCCACCCTCTGCATACGGATACGACCGGTTCGAGGTTGGCGACAGCATAGGTGCTGTCAGTGGGGGTTCATCAGCTCAGCGCCTTCCGGCTTATGCATTGAAGCGTTGTCCTCGCTCAATCAGATCAAGACCATAGGCAGAAAAGTAGATATCCTTACGAACGTACTCAGGCCTGCTGGGATTGGGAGCAAAGGGTGTACGAACTAACTCCCGAGCAATAGACCGCTTAATCCGATTAAACAACTTGAGCGCGACATCGTACTCACCCACATACCTCGCTTTATCAAGATAAAAGCCTCCCGGCAAGTACTCATTTCCAGGCCATGGAAGTAGCCCGTAAATGAGGCCATTCTGCAGAGGGTGTTTGCTCGCAGCAGTTCGGTCTACCACCGCAAAGGGGCCGATATTAACATTGAGAGCCTCTTGGAGCATGTCACGGTACGGCCCTGGAAACTCGTGGTGAGAAAAGCTCTCCTGAAAATGGACGTCGCGACGCCACTGTATGTGGGCCACGCCAACCCATGAAAATGGTTGGGTGCAAAACTCACTCTCTAGGATTGAGATCAGTTCTTGTGTTTCACAAACAAATTCGATCTGTGGCATGACGCTACCGTCCAACTATTCTGAACCAAACTGACGGTTCTCCTTTGTCGCGCGAGATAGAGATTTATTGAGCCAACACGCTATCAACCGCCTGATGAAGACCACGTGCAAGAATTGGATATGGTACGAGTAAGAGTTGAGGGCTTTACGATTTCGCTAGACGGCTACGGAGCCGGGCCGGATCAGGATTTGCAGAATCCGCTGGGAGTAGGCGGGACGGATTTGCACCATTGGCTATTTCCCACTCGCACGATCCAGCGGACACTGTTTGGCGCTGAGGGGGGCACCACAGGGGTTGACGACGACTTCGCGGCACGAGGTTTTGACAATGTGGGCGCGTGGATTTTGGGGCGCAACATGTTGGACCGATCCGCGGTCCGTGGCCCGACATGAGTTGGAAAGGCTGGTGGGGGGATAACCCGCCTTACCATGTGCCAACGTTCATCTTGACCCACCACGCTCGCCCGCCAATCGAGATGGAGGGCGGCACCACGTTTCACTTCGTAACCGGCGGAATTCACGAGGCGCTGGACCGGGCCAAAGAGGTGGCAAACGGCAAAGACGTACGCATCGGCGGGGGCCCCAACACGATCCAGCAATACCTAGCCGCAGGGTTGATTGACGAGTTGCACATCGCCATTTCACCCGTGCTGTTGGGCGGAGGCGAGCGGCTTTTTGATGGCGCGGACCTACGGGCTCTCGGCTTTGAATGCGTTCAGTTCGTGGGGTCGGAGAAGGCGACCCACGTTGTGCTTAAGCGCTGAGAGGTTGCCCTAGAGTAGAGGACGAATTCAAGAGGTAGCCTTTTTCGCGACCTTCATCCTCTTCCAAACCACCTTCCCCTGTACCGGATCTACTGTTGTCAAGTCGTCTCCCATCAAAAGAAACTGGATCGGTGGCTTCGCATTCGCCTCAGCTATCGCCTTGCTGCGCTCCACTGCGGTGAGTTTCGTTGGCTCCTTCGAGCCTTCAGGAACCCAAGAGAAACTCTCAGCCGTCATTTTGATTGCCCGGCCCCCGGGCAAAGTGTATGTTCCGCTAAAGTTTGCGACCCAAGCGCTGTCGCTGATGCAGGTGTGATTTTCAAATTCGTACTTTCCGTCTTCGTGAAGGGTTAGGAAGGCAGTGCCCCGAACATGATCGAATTTCCAAGATCCGATCAGGTTTTCGTTGGGGTTCGATCCTGCCGCAGTTGGCTGAACAGAATTGCACCCCGTTAGGAGTAAAGCGCCGAGTAGGGAGAACGCAACAAGCTTCATCTTTGGTTAGTGCTTTGAGGGGTAACGGGCGTTCAAACCGAGTGGTAAAAATCCGACCCCGGCCCGGCCATCCGAGATAATGACAAAATTAGCCGAGAATCTCGTAAGCCAATGATTTCCTTACTCGCTAGCAGCTTCATCCTCGCGCCACAAAGCTGGACTCTCGTTGCGGGAGGCGACGTAATGTTCTACGCGATGAACCCCAATGTGCCGGCGCTGGAGGCGATTGCGCCAATGTTCAAAGCGGCTGATCTCAGCTACGCCAACGTCGAAATTCCCCTCACGACCTCCACCAGCGCGACAAGGCGGAAATCGGCAGATGACATCAAGGCAAAGCGTCAATTCGTGCTCAAGGCCGACCCCAAGCACATCCAGCAGCTCTCGTCCCTAGGCCTCGACTTTGCCAGCCTCGCCAACAACCATCTGATGGACTTCGGCGTGAAAGGGATGGACGAAACCACTGCGTTGCTCACCAAGGCCGGAATCGCCTGGAACGGCGGCGGTCCCAACCTGGCCGCGGCTGAGCAGGTCGCGGTGAGGCGGCTCCCGAACGGCATTCGAGTCGGGATGGTCAGTTATCTGGCATTCGTGGGCACGGGGGCCATGTACAAGTGCACCCCGGCCACCGCCAAGACTCCCGGCCTCGCCGCGCTCGATCTGGGGGGAGCGGTGAACGACAAAGCTCGCGCACGTATAAAGCTCATCGTCAATCGAGCCAAGACCAAGTGCGACGTTCTGTTAGTCGCCCTTCACTGGGGACTAGAGAAGCAGAACAAGCCCACCGCCTATCAGGTCAGCCTGGGGCGAGCCTTCTTGGACGCTGGGGCCGATGTCCTCCTCGGCGCGCATCCGCATGTGTTACAAGGTCGTGAAGTCTATAAGGGCAAGCCCATTCTCTACTCGATGGGGAATTTAATCTCGCCGCTCCCCGCCGCGTCCGCGGTCTACACCCTGCGTTTCGAGGGCAAAAAGTTCAAGGGTTGGAGCCTCCGGCCCATGAGAAACAGAGGCGGCAAGGCGCAGTGGTACCCGGCAAAGAACGAGCCCGCGGTCAGGAAGAGCATCGAGGCCCTGGACCGACTCATTCCGACACCGAAATCAGTCAAACCCGTCACCCGATCATAAGCCAGGGCACGCGCGAGTTGTGAGCGCGGCAGTACCATTAGGAAATGGGCCCTGCTCTCGTCGCCGCACTTCTCTCTTCCTTTGGCTCGCACTGTGGCGTTTCCTGTGAGACGTTTCTGCCCGAATACGACGCTCCCTCCAACGCGATTCTCGCCTCGGCACCCATTCAAAATCCCGATTCGGTAGCCCGAGAATCCGATCCAAAAGAGCTCAACTTTCAGAACATCAAGCAGGTCACCTTTGGTGGGCAGAACGCGGAAGCGTATTGGAATGTGGACGGCACACAGCTCGTCTACCAAGCTCGCCAACCGGGCTACCCCGATGAGCAAGTGTTCGTGATGAACGCCGACGGCTCCGGAAAGCGACTGGTCAGCACCGGATATGGGCGCTGCACCTGCAGCTACTTCAGCCCCGACGGCAAGTGGATCTATTTCAGTAGCACCCACGAGTACGACCGAGGCGCCCAAACCCCGCCCGACATGAGCAAAGGCTACGTTTGGGTGGTCAACCCCTGGTTCGCGATTTATAGGGTTCCGACTGCAGGTGGTGCGCCCCAGCAGGTTCTACGTCGCTTCGGCTATCTCGCCGAAACCACCATCGCCCCAAACAACCAGTACATGACGTTCACCGGGGGCTTCGAAGGCGACCTGGACATCTACCGCAGCGACCTTGACGGGAGCAACATGACCCGCCTCACCGAGGACGCGGGCTACGACGGTGGCCCTTTCGTGAGCTGGGACAGCAAGACCATCGCCTTCCGCCGCGACGTGGTCGATAACGAGCAGGAGCTGGCAGACTACCGAGCGCTCTTCAAGGAGAACATGGTCCGCCCCGGCAAGCTCGAAATCTGGGTGATGAACGCCGACGGCACCGGAAAGCGCCAACTCACCAATTTGGGCAGCGCATCCTTCGCTCCCTTCATCCACCCCGACGGTAAGCAGGTGGTCTTCAGCTCGAACTACGGCGACCCCAAGGGACGAGAGTTCGATCTGTTCGTGGTCGGGATTGATGGCACGGGCCTACGCCGCGTCACCCACACCCCCGAGTTCGACGGCTTCCCCATGTTCAGCCGAGACGGCAAAAAGATCGTCTGGGCGTCAAACCGATTCGGCACCACGCGCGGCGAAACCAACATTTTCGTCGCTGACTGGAAGAACTAACGAGATACGAGAAAGCCCCGCGTGCGCTGCACGCGGGGCTTTTTCGTTGACCCTACCGGAGTCGCTGAGTCGCTTCTTCCAATGAGATCCAGCCGTCGCGGTTGCGATCTAGTCGAGCCGCGTCACGGCCCGCCTCAATCATCGCATCGGCCACCGAGATGCGAGTTCGGATTTGGACGTTATCTCGACCGTAGTTGCCGATCACGTTCTCATCAATCTGACCCCAGGCCGTAGACATAAACGAGAAGTCCGCCGTATCAACCGCCCTATCGCCAGAAAGATCCGCGTGGCGGAAAGCCGGGTTCACGTGCAGGCTGAACGGCGTGTCTTGCGCCTGCAAATTACCGTACTGGACCGCGTAGACCACGTAATCGCCAATATCAACCCGATTGTCCCGATTAATATTGCCACTTATCAAGGTTACACTCGCGACGTAATTCGAACCGTCCCACGTGAGGCCAACTCTCTTGCGTAGTGAGTGAAGGTCATCCTTCACCGTGATGCCATAGGTGCTGAGATCGTCCGTCGGCAAGAAGCCGTCGGCAGCCACGAACACGATCTGGGCATGGCCCGAAGCATCAAACACCACGTCACGCGAGACGTCCACTGGCGGATTCGATCCACCGGTCGTTCCACCAAGGAACATCGTCATGCCGCGCGTCGTCGGTCCAGCCGCTAAGAACCCTTGCAGCTGCAAGTTCAGCGTGATCGTTGTACCGGACACGTTGAGGTTGATCGTCTCAACATTCGAATCCACTAGTCCATCATTCGCCTTGAAGGTGAACGAGTCCGGACCCGTGTAGTTCGTGTTTGGCGTGTAGGTGCGGTTGGCACCGGTGCCCGTAAGCGTTCCGTGCGTCGGGCCACCCACGACCGTGTAGGCCAAGGTGTTCGCCGGTAGATCGCTGTCGGTTGCAAGCAACGTGATGTTCAACGGAGTATTGACTCGAGTTCCGAGCGTCTGCCCGATGGCAACCGGAGCCACGTTGACTTCGTTTACCGTGATTGTCACGTTCTGTTCAGTGAACAGAACCGGCGAGCCGTTATCCGTCACGCGCACCTTGAAGGTGTGCGCCTGCGGGCCCTGCGCCTCGCTTGGAGTCCAGGTGAACGCGCCCGTCGTCGGGTTGATCGCCGCGCCAGCCGGGGCGCCAACCAGCGAGAACGTCAGCGTGTTCGCCGGAAGGTCGGAATCCGAAGCCGAAGCGGTGAAGGTCACCGGACTCAGTTCGTTTACCGTCTGGTTGCTGATCGCATTCAATGTCGGAGCCGAGTTGACCTCGTTCACCGTAATCGTCACCGCGCGGTCCGCGTTGAGCGTGCCGTCCGAAATGCGAACCGTGAACGGATACGCTTGACCACCCTGAGCTTCGGTCGGAGTCCAGGTGAACTCGCCCGTTGCGGGGTTGATCGCCGCACCAGTCGGAGCGCCAATCAGCGAGTAGGTCAAGGTGTTCGCTGGCAGGTCGCTGTCCGCGCCGTCGGCGTCGAAGGTAACCAAGGTCATCTCGTCCACCGTCTGGTCGGCGATTGGATCGATCGTCGGAGCAACGTTGACCTCGCTCACCGTGATGGTGATTGTCTCGCTATCCAATCCGCCGGCACCGTCGTTCACCTGGAAGGTGATTGGGTAGGAGCCAGGACCTTGCAGTTCGCTCGGTGTCCAGTTGAACGTGTTCCCTGTCACTGAGGCGCCCAAAGGCAGTCCCGACGTGACCGAGTACGCGGGCGCGCCGCCATCGATGTCGGTGGAACCGAGCGTGATGCTGTAAGGCACCAGTTCGTCAATCGTTCGGTTACCAATCGCCCCGAGGATTGGATCATCGTTGACCGGAGTCACGTTGATCGTGACCGTCGCAACGTTCGAATCGCCGACGCAGTCGGTCGCCTTGAAGGTGAACGAATCTGGGCCGTTGTAGTTCGCGTTCGGAGTATAGGTGCGGTTGGCACCGGTGCCCGAAAGCACGCCGTTC
>JAYUVF010000075.1:0-34480 GCA_043754215.1 Chthonomonas sp.
GATCCCAGCTGCTCGATCGCGGGCCACGCTCTCTAAGCGTATCTTTCACCTGGCATGGGCGAACCGATTTCGGTTCGCCCATTTTCCGTTAGATCCCGCAACTTTACCGGGTAGTCCGCCGACTTCACGATGGAATCACCTCACTAGCCAGGAATGGAGGCCACTAGAAATATGAAGAATCGTTTACGGAAGAATAAGGGTTTCACTCTCGTCGAAATCATGATCGTCGTCTTGATCATCGGTATCTTGCTCGCCATCGCTGTCCCGAACTTTGTTCGAGCCCGTGAAACGAGCCGCACCCGAACTTGTATCGCTAACCTGCGCCAAATGGATGCGGGGAAGGAGCAATACGCCATGGAAGCACGGCTCGCCGCAGGCGCCGCCTCAACGTGGGCCAACCTTGTGCCCGACTACGTGAAGAAGCAACCGGTTTGTCCCTCGGGCGGCACCTACACGCTTGACGTGATTGGTACCGATCCCAGCTGCTCGATTGCTGGCCACGCTCTCTAAGTTCAGTACACCTGATCATTGGTCCTGCGAGCCAGAAGTCCGAGAGGGCATCTGGCTCGCGAAGCTTTAGGTGGAGATAATAAATTGCCTTGTATGGCACAACCCAGCATCTTCACCAATAGGAAAATAGGCCCGCTTAGCCGATGATCCCTCTAGTCGGAATCGAAATCATGAGCAGTCAATCTCAAGGCAGAAGGGTACAGCGCGGCTTCTCGTTGGTCGAAGTCCTCTTTGGCATTTTCTTGGCAGGGCTCTGCGCTACAGTTCTTGCCGCAACAATGCCCGTGGCCAACATGAGCCGGGAGAAAGCCAACAATCAGAATATCGCACTCAGCCTTGCCCAAAAGCAAATGGAGTCTCTGCGCTCCATCGGCTACCCGAATCTGACCGTCGAGCGGATGCACTCACTCGGAGTGATTGACTCCCAAACCCCGATTGCCACCAACACTTACAGCTTCACCAATGTTGACTCCGGCGCTTATGACAGCCCGGCCATGCAACTGCCCAGTGGACAAGGAAGAATTTTGCTCGAACAGCTGAACTTGGACTTGCGCCGGGTGACGATCGAGATGAGATGGACGGAGAATGGACGCCAACGCTCCATCTCGGTCGGGACACTGGTGGCAAATTTATGAATCGACGTACAAGACGCGGCGTTTCGCTGGTCGAGGTCACCGTGGCCTCGGCGCTCACCGGGATGGTTTTGTTCGCCTCTCTAGGAACCCTGTACTCGGGAATGAGGAGTTGGATCCAAGGGCAGAGTCTGATCGATGCCGAAACCGATGGCACGCAGGCAGTGCGTATGCTGAACCAAGAACTGCGAGAGGCGATGGCGGTGACGGTTGCTAGCGATGGTTACAGCGTGACCTACCGCCTGCCGCAGCGCAATGGGAACGGAGACTTCATCATTCCCCCGCTTTGGGACGGCGTGTCGCGACGTGCGCTGGTCACCGCGAACGCGAGCGGCAAGTACGACCTCAAGGTCGGTATCTCAGGGCGAGAGCGATTATTGAGTCGAAACGTGATCGTTACCGATCCGGAAGCACCTGGTGCAATAACTTACCGAGTCTTCGTTCCGGGCGCGGGAACGATCACCCGGCAAATCAATGTGATGCTCGTTACCAGAACGAGCGGCCCGAAAGGAACTCCTGTATATCACCGGGTAAGGGAATCGCTCTTCCTGCGGAATATTCCTTCTATCACTAATTAGTCCGACCGAAGAAATTGCAGCGCAACATGAACCAACAAGCACGAAATCGAAGGGGGAACAAAAAGCGAGGGACCGCGATGATCGGGTCTTTCATTGTCCTGTCGATGCTGGCGGTGGCTTCGGCTTCTTACGTAGAGAAATCCACGGAGACCATGAGAACGGCGAAGCGCCTCACGATGGACGTTCAAACGACTAATTTGTGCGAGGCGGGAATTCAGGACGTGATTCGCAGCCTCTGGCGACCGTTCAAGCAGTCCCAACTCTTTGATGATATGGACGCTGATCTGACCGGATCAACGGCATCATCACCCGAAGCTACTGCTGCGGGAACAGTCAACGGAGTCGGAGCCTTCTCCGCGGGAGTGATTCGGTATGAGACCGTTCCTGGAAATGCTTATGTCCGCCTCATTACCGTCCGAGCCGTTGGTTGGATTGATACAGACTTCGATGGCGTTTTAGATTCTGGCGAAGCCAGCAAGACGATTGACGTATCGACACGATTCGAGCTCGCACGGAGCCAGGTTTTTGACTACACCTACTTTGTCAACAACTACGGTTGGATGGATGGCTTTGGTCAAAACGACCTGGTCGTCAATGGCGACGTGCGAGCTAATGGGAACTTCAACTTCTTGAACGGATCGCCCTCCATCAACGGCAGTGTTTACGCTAACAACAACGACAAGCTCGTCCCAATGTCGGTCGGGCTCATCAATGCCGCGCCGATTAAGATGAGCGCCTCTACTTACGGCTCTTGGCAACCCGCTGCGCCAGCAAGACTCGGTACGGAAACCACCACCGAATATAACAATCGCGTGGCCGCATATAGAGCAATGGTTGCCGCGCGCCGTCGGCCAGGCTATAGCTCCACGTCTCACGGGGCAGACGGGTCTGCTTCTTATGAAGAGAATCGAGACTTTGTATTCCGAACCGATGCTTCGATGGTGAATGGGCGCCCAGCTGGGGCAGTTCTCGGCGACAGCACGGGCCTCAAGTCTTGGACTAGAACTGGCACCTCGGCCGCCGTCACATCGGTGATGGATACGGAGAAGACACGTGAGGTGGTAATGCCGGATCTCAGCGACATCTCTCGCTACACCACGCTGAGCAACACTTATCGAAACACCAAGGCGACATTCTTGGACGGCACCCCAAATCCGAATTTCAATCAGGGTGCTTATGTCGAAGTGTGGAACACCACGACGAGCTCGTACCAACGCATCTCAACGAGCGGCGTCATTTCTGGCTCGGCAGTTCTGGTCGGTACTCCAACCAGGCCCATTCGCGTTCACGGACCCGTGACGGCCACTCAGGATCTCGTCATCAAAGGCACGGTAACCGGACAGGGCACGTTTTACGCGGGCCGGAACATCCATATTGTCGGCTCCGTTCGCTACGGCAACGGGCCTGACTTCCAAGGTGCGAGCATGAGTGGAGCGGATAACGTGAATGAACGAAGGGACTTCATGGGGCTTGCCGCGCGCGGCAGTGTGATTATGGGAAATCCGACGACGTTCACGAATGCCTACCCCTTGCAATACATGACGCCGGTGAATCCCCCGACTAAAACGGTGGGTACCTACGGTCGCTACGACGAGAATGGAGTTTGGATTCCCCCCTTCGACGCCAACCAGGTGGATTCGAGTGGGAGAAGGCGATACCAAAGCGTGGTTGCTGACGCAACGATCAACTCGATTGCCGAAGGAATTAACCAGATTGACGCAGTCATTTATACGAACTTCGTGGGCGGCGGAAACATCGGCACTGGCGGCGGAGGAGTGGTCTTCAACGGCACCATCATTAGCCGCGACGAGGCCATGGTCACCTGGAGCTTGCCCATCATCATGAATTACGACAATCGAATTCGTGAGCGTTCGGTCACCCGAACTCCGCTTGTGGACCTCAACCTGCCTCGAAGCCCGGTTCTCATGAGGAGTACCTGGCAAGACCGCGGATTTGTTTACGGCAACTACGCATCAAATTAACCATGAACATTATGAAAAAAAGTCTAGTCGCCCTAATCGCGCTTTTCGCAGTTCAGTCCTCCTTTGGCATCAACCGTGATCGCCCGGACGGCGCCGCATGGCAGCCTGAACAATCCGCTGAAGCGCTTGCGTCCCAGCAAGCGTATCAGGGCCGAATTGATCAAAGCGGTCGAATACCCATTCGTGCCGAAGAACAAGAAACCGGGCCAATGAACAACGAGAAGTCGGCTAAGTCTGCGCTCACGGCCGCCGCCCGGCGAGAAGAAGCCACGAAGAACTTGGTCGCAGCGGAGTCCCGGCGGAAGCAGCCAGTTCCCCAAAAGCGCTCTCCGTGGTGGTTCGCGATCTTGCTGGTCGGGATCGGTGCTATAGGCTTCGCGGGAGCGAAAGATTGGATGACAAAGAACGTCCCTGCCATGCCCGAGGCAACAAAGCGCCGCCGAAAGATGCCCTTCTAAGACTTTTTGATCCTGCGCACGGTAGATTGAAGTGTTCATGATCAATCCTCCCGACGCCTTTGGACGATTCGGTGCCTACGGTGGCCGATACGTTCCGGAAACCTTGATTCCGGCTCTTGACGAGCTGGAATCATGTTTTAGGCAGGCTTGGTCGGATGAGGCGTTTCATCGGGAGTTCGACGCGCACCTGAAGAACTTTGTGGGCCGCCCCACGCCCATCACCGAGTTGCGCCGCCTCAGTGAGGCCACGGGCCTGCATCTCACCGCCAAGCGTGAAGACCTCTGCCACACCGGCTCGCACAAGATCAATAACGCGCTAGGGCAGGCATTGCTCACCCTACGCATGGGCAAGAAGCGGGTGATCGCAGAAACGGGCGCAGGCCAGCACGGCGTGGCGACGGCGACCGTGTGCGCGCTTTTTGGCCTCAAGTGCGATGTTTACATGGGGGCTGAGGATACGGAACGACAACGGCTAAACGTCTTCCGGATGAAGCTGATGGGAGCAAACGTTATTCCGGTGCATAGCGGGACGAAAACTCTCAAGGATGCCCTTAATGAAGCGATGCGCGACTGGGTGACAAATGTCGCCGACACGCACTACATCATCGGCACTGCCGCCGGTCCTCACCCCTACCCGTTCATGGTGCGCGAGTTTCATAGCGTGATCGGGCGCGAATCGAGGGAGCAATATCAGGAGCAGTTCGACGGACTTCCGGATGTGGGCATTGCGTGCATTGGAGGCGGAAGTAACGCCATCGGCTTCTTCAGCGGTTTTCTAGGCGACTCCGAGGTCAAACTCATCGGGGTCGAGGCGGGGGGTGATGGAATCGAGTCTGGTCGCCACGCTGCTCCGCTGTCTGCAGGCTCGCCGGGCGTCCTTCATGGCAGCTACAGCTATCTCATGCAAGATGAGCACGGTCAAATCTCCGGAACTCACAGCATCTCTGCCGGTCTGGATTACCCCGGCGTAGGGGCCGAACACAGCCACCTCAAGGACACGGGGCGGGTGCAGTACATCGCGGCAAACGATGACAAAGTGATGGAGGCGTTTCGTTGGGTGGCGGAGAACGAGGGCTTAATCCCGGCGTTTGAATCCGCGCATGCCTTCGTTCCGGTCATGCCCGGACATGAGTTCGCCCCGGGCACCCGCATTTTGATCAACTTGAGTGGCCGAGGCGATAAGGACGTGGAGACTGCGTCTCGAATGATTAGTGGAGCGTGAAGCGGCGAAGCTCGCTCGGGAGAACACCCAGGATTTTCTTGAGTGCTTCTCTGAAAGCAGAAGGCGTGCTGAAACCACACGCGATGGCGATTTCATGCAGATCAATGCTGGTGCTGCTGATTCGATTCAACGCTAGTTCCACTCGGCATCGCTCCACGAACTCTGGCAATCCGTATCCGAGTTCGACGCGGAAGGTGCGGCTTAGATGGAACTGGGAGTAACCCGCAACCTGTGCGGCGACCTTTAGATTCCAGTCGTTTACCGGATCTGCGTGAACGCGCTCGACGAGATGGCGAAGTCCTGACGCAAGATCCGTCGGAATCGGGGTGAGAACCATTGTCTTCGGATCGGACACAGCCGAAACTGCCAGCATCTGCAGACCGCCCAGAACTCGTGGCTCGACCATGGGCATGGTTCCAACGACGGAAGCGATCATTTCGCTCGCGATGGTTTTGTTTTCCTGCGCGTTGGACCGAACGACCGCGATGCCGCCGGGTTTCCCAGAAGCGGTTCGCTGTTCTGCCAGCCACTTGCTGAGGAGTGGAGCAGAGTCTTGGGTCCACTGTGCCCAGTACGATTGATGGGCTCCCCGGGGGAGGATTCCTTCAATACGGTTGGCATTAGTGACGAGGGCGACGCCGCCCGCTGGAATAACGTCCCAGCCGGTGTCATCCACGCGCTTGAGAAGAAGTGAGCCGCGTTGGTTGAAGAGCATAAGCTCTTGCCCACCAGCGCGAGAAATGGAAAAGCGCTCGGGCTCGCCATCCTCGGCCGTGACACGGTCGATGTGGACGCATTGGCCTTCAAAGGTTCGCTTCGAGCTGAAGCGTCTTAGACCGGATTCGAGAAGAAGACTGGATACAAACATGAGCGTATTCGCTTGCAACAACGTTAAGACGGACAACAATTAGATTCGTCGCTGATTTGGAATTGCAAATCCAAATCTTTCCGAGGCCGCAACTATATCTACGCCAAGTTTGTCCGATTTGCGCGTTTGGACGCAAGGCGGCACGGGACCCATGGCGCGGTACCATGAATTATGCCAAAAGGATTCCGTGTTGCGGTCCTCGGAGCCACTGGAGCAGTGGGCCGTGAGTTCATTTCGCAGTTTGAGAAGCGCAAATTCCCCATCCAGTCCTTGTCCCTTTTTGCTAGTGCTCGGTCTGTCGGACAGAGCATTTCGTACCTAGAGCGAGCGATCCCTGTTATTGCCGCAAATTCTGATGTCATCAATAATTGCGACATCGCATTTTTAAGTGCTGGGGCTTCCCTGAGCCGAGAATTTGCTCCGGCTTTTATTGCCGCCGGAGCACTGGTGATTGATAACTCCAGCGCCTTCCGGCTTTCTCCCGAAGTGCCGCTCGTTGTCCCAGAAGTGAACTTCGCCGCGGTTGAGCCAGGTGACCGGCTCATCGCGAACCCGAACTGCACAGCAGCCATTTTGCTAATGGCGGTTTCGCCCCTAATGCAACTGGGCAAGGTGGCGCGCATTACATTGAGCACGTACCAAAGTGCAAGCGGCGCGGGTGCGCAAGCGATGGAGGAACTGCGCGATCAGACGAGCACCGTTTTGGCAGGGGGAACGGCGAGCCCAAGGGTCATGCCCCATCCTTATGCCTTTAATCTCTTTAGTCACAACACCCCGATCAATGAGCACGGCTACAACGACGAGGAGTGGAAGGTAATCGCGGAGTCTCGAAAGATGCTAGGCCTTCCGGACCTCGCCATTGGGGTGACTTGCGTTCGGGTTCCGGTGATGCGTGCGCACTCGCTTTCGGTGACGGTGGAGTTCGACGGACCGGCGCCCGTGGTTTCCGTGGTTCGCGAGGCTCTCTTGCAAGCTCCCGGTGTCAAAGTCGTTGACGATCGAGAAGCGAACCATTTCCCAATGCCACTGGAGGCATCGGGTCAGTCGGAAGTGTTGGTCGGGCGGATTCGCAAAGATGTGAGTCACCCAAGCGCGATTAGCCTCTTTGTCTCAGGGGATCAGCTTCTCAAGGGAGCAGCAATGAACGCGATCCAGATCGCTGAGCACATGATTGCAGCGGGTTATATTCAGCCACGCAACGCCGACGACGAGTAGGACTCCTTCAACACCCCTACAAACGCGTGGTCCGTCCAGTCCAAGCTGACGGGCGTGATGCTCACGAAGCCGTTGCTGACGGCATGAACATCGGTTTCGGGGTCGTCGGTTCTCATCACCACGACCCCACCTTGCCAAAAATACTCTCGGCCCCAGGGGTCCTTTCGCGATTCCACACGGTCTTCGTACACCCGTTTGCCCATGCCCACTATTCGGTGCCCCAGGATTTCTGGATAGGCGACCGCCGGGACGTTGACGTTTAGAAACACGCGCTCCTTGGTCGGGCCCTTGGCTAGCATCTCAAAATTCTCGGATAGCCATCGAGCGCCGGTTTCGTAGTGCATCGGGGCGCCATCGACGAATAGGGCCATGGAGAGCGCGATGCTGGGAATGCCATTGATGCACCCTTCCATGGCACCCGCTACGGTGCCCGAATAGGTGACGTCGAAGCCCATGTTAGGGCCGTTGTTGATGCCGCTCAGAACCAGGTCGCACCCGTCTTTCCAGCATGTCGTGAGCGCGACGTTGACGCAGTCCACCGGCACGCCATTCACTTCGAAGGCGTCCAGTCCATCGTAGGGAACTTGCTTCATACGGAGAGGATCGCGCAGGGTCATGCTGTGCCCGCACGCACTTCGCTCGCGATCAGGAGCCACAATCTTGACGTCGCCAAATTGTCTTGCGACGCCGACGAGGTGGCGGAGCCCCTCCGCATGGATGCCGTCGTCGTTGGTGATCAAAATTCTCATGGGCAAGCTGATTATGCCGAACGGGAGCGAAGGTTGGTCCATCCTCTGGCCCTCCGCTTTGGTGGCTGGCACATGGCTTCTGACCGGTGTCGCGGGTGTTTTTCCGTTGCCCTTGGCGGTTCTGGTTGCGGGGCTTTTGCTCGCGCTAATTGCAGTTCCTTCTTGGGCGCAGCCGATGGCGGTTTATCTTTCGGCTTTTGCCTTGATGGTTCGGTGGCCGTTGCCGACGGTTTGGTTGTTGCTCTTTGTAGCGGTCTCAGCGGTCGTGCTTTTTGCACTAGCGAAGGCCGAAAAGTTGTCGCGATCAATGGCTTGGACGATCTTTGCGGTTATCGCGACCTTGCCGTTGGCGTCGTTGAGTGGAGGGAACGGCAGCGCCTCCGGCTGGCGCGAATGGCTGGAGCAGATGCTAAGCCTCTCGCCAACGCAAGCTGACCAAATGGTAATCGTCATTCGAAAGGTCATTCACTTTTCAGTCTATGGTTTCTTGGCTTGGGCGGCGGCAATGTCGGCTCGGGATCGTGTCTCGCTCGGCAAGTCTGCGCTATTCGGACTGCTTTGGTCGCTCAGCCACGGGGCGTTTGATGAACTGCGGCAGTCGCAGACGCCGGGCCGCACGGGAAGTTGGGGCGACTTCGCGGTAGATGGAGCCGGAGCGATTTTCGCTTTGATTTGCTTCTGGCTGGTTGAACGGAGAAAAGCAGCATGAGCCATTTGATTCTCGTCCTTCCCGATTCGCTCGATGCCAAAGGCGACGACTCTATTGTTGGTCGTCTCCCGGAGAGTTTCGTTACTCTAAGCCAGACTCATCGGCTCCATCCCTACGACGGGGTGCTTGCGCTCTCCGCAGTTGGCCTTGATCCAGCGCGCTACGAGCTTAAACCTGGGCCGTTAATGTTTGCCGCGATGGACATCGCTCCGCCGCCACTGAGCATCCTTTTCCGACTCTCGCTGCTGAGCTTGAATGAGGCTTTGGAGATTGGCCCTGCTCCGATCGCAACACCGGAGGAATCGCGATGGCTCTCCGAGCAAATCAGTCGCTTGTCGTCCCCGAAGCTCACCATATGCCTCGGGTCGGGACTCGAGCACGGAGCGGTGTGGGAGAACGGGAGTCTTGATATTGAATTGCATTCGCCGGAGAGGGCCCGGGGGCGACCGATTGATGATTGCCTCCCCGAGGGCGACGGGGACCGGATGCTACGCCGGCTCATTGATGATTCGATCAATTTGCTGGGCGAGAGCGAGCTTAATCGTCGCCGGGCCGACGAAGGGCTACCGCCGTTGAATCTTCTCTGGCCGTGGGGGCAAGGACTCCGCCAAGATTTGCCGAACCTGCCCATTCGCCACCAGAAGCCAATTACACTGCATTCCGACCTTGATGAAGTGCATGGCGTAGCCAATCTGGCCCGATGCCGCTTCATCAGGGAAGCGTCAGGTTTCAAATCAGATTGGAGAACGCCGTCTTCTCCCGGGGTGAGCATCGTCGTCTCCGAACTATTCACGCAAGCCAGGAGCGCCGGACGGCTCGAACTGGCGGAAGAGATATGGCAGAAGATCAGTGACCGAATTGTTCGGCCTTGGACCGAGACACCTCGCGGAGACTCCGTCAGGCGATTGGAGATCGTCAGCCCCAGCACCGCCGGCTTCGGTTTGATATCACGATGGAACTCGCACGAGTTGGAGGGGGACCGGGTACCGTTACACGAGCGGGCCCTCCACGACGAGCGGCTCGCGATCCGGCACCTATGGGAATCCTTGGAAAACAGTCTGTCGTTGCCGTAGCGGTCTTTCTCTCCACATTCGCCCAGGCGCAGTGGTCTCAAACTGAAAGACGTGCGCTGACCGAGACCTTGAGAATTGGCAATTTGGTCGAGGCGGACCTGGAGTGGGATCGCCAGCCGAACGTGGATGCGTTTCGTCTGCCGGTTATCGCCCAGTCGCTCGCCCGACCGGTTCAAGCTTCTGACGATTGGCTTCGTCGTTGCGATTCGTGGAGTGCTTCCAGTATCGGCAAGCTTCTGCGCGAAATCGGCTCACTAAGCCCGGGTGAGGAGCCTACGGTTGCCACACCCAAACTCTCCGAGGTTGGAAAATGGGACGGTCCGGAGCAACTCAAAGAGCCGGTCGTGAAGCTCACGGGCCAGATTGCCATGGCGAGCCTAGAGATTAAACAAATTTTGGCCCCGCTGAGCGAGGAAGATCGGCGGAAACTGATCGAGTCTCTCCCGTCGCTCATGGCCGAGGAATTTACGCCTGCTCTGGACTTTGTCAAGCAAAAGCCGATGACGCAGGCAGCGGCGTTTGAGTTGATTCAAAAGGTGGAGCATGAGCGGCTGTTTCGCATTGCGGGATTTCTTGCCGACGCGGTTGATGAGGCCACGTTGGCGCTTCGTCCCTTGAAGCTGAATCTCGTCAAGCCGCTCGACCTGCGCCTTTACGGGCGCACGGTCCGAATCTACGGAACCGGCGACGACACCCATACCGAAACTGACGCCAGCCTAACGATTGACCTCGGCGGCAACGATCGCTACGTAGGCCGCCATGGGGCCGGTATTGGCTACGCGTCGGTGCTCATTGACCTCGGCGGCGATGATGTGTACGAACCCAAGGACCTCAGCATCGGTTCTGGGGTGCTTGGGATCGGAATCTCGCGAGATGAAGGGGGCGACGACACTTATCGCACCCGGTCTTTGTCGCTCGGTTTCGGTCTTTTGGGAGTCGGCGTTCACGCGGACGCGTCCGGCAATGACCACTACGATTCTCCGGTCCTGAGCCAGGGATTTGGAGCGTTTGGCGCTGGAGTTTTGATCGATGCGAAGGGAAGCGATTCCTACGACATTGACCTGTACGGGCAAGGGGCCGGACGAACTCAAGGCTACGGCGTCTTGGTGGACCGCGAGGGAAGGGACATTTACCGAGCCGGGGGCACGGCGCTTAACAGCCCGCTCTTTGCCGATGTTCATTACAGCTTCGCACAGGGTTTTGGCATGGGATTTCGAGAAGACACTGGGGGCGTCAGCGGGGGTGTCGGCCTGCTGCTGGATGGCGCGGGCGACGACGCCTACTTAGCTGAGACCTACGCCCAAGGCGCTTCGTACTGGTACAGCTTGGGGGTTCTTTGGGACCGTGCGGGGCATGACACTTACTCGGCCTACCATTACGCGCAATCGAGTGCGATGCACTGCACCTCCGCCTTTCTGTTCGACCTGAAAGGCGATGACGCTTACTCGCTAAAATTTGGCGCGGGGCATGCGATCGGCCACGATTACGGCGTCGCCGTTCTGCTCGACCGAGAGGGTAACGACGTTTTCGCGGCTCGGGATAGCAATCCCGGTGTGGGGAATGCGAATGGCCTTGCCATCTTTGTTGATGCGGCAGGCGACGACCGCTACGCGGGGCCTCCCGGGCGGGGCAATGCGGCAAGAGGGTCGGGCTCCTTTGGGCTGTTTGTGGACATCACTGGACAAGACCGCTACCGGGAAGGACTGGCTGATTCCAGCGCTGCCGTCACGAATTCGTGGGGCATCGCCTACGACCTGGAAACCCCTCGTGTGGGCGGCTCTGTCGCCGCACAGGCACCGCCACGTCCCGAGCCCGGCTCCATTGCGGCCCCCTCCGATACGGAACTTGCAGAGCTTTATCGCCGGGCCACTCAGTGGGGCGTCGGGACTGCTCAGGCGGACGTTGAAGTGGCCGTGGGGCGGTTGATCGGCATCGGATTGCCGGCAGTTCAGTGGATGCTCGACCAGCGGCTGGCCCGTGCAGACCGACTTCAGATTCGAGGCTTCACCGCGATTATCAATGGCGTCGGAACACCCGCTCGAAACGCGCTGGCGGCGAAGGTCGCCACCGGCAACCTGGACGAGAAGCGCATCGGCCTGTCCATCGCGGTCGATGGTCGGATGAGCGAACTGGGCCCGCTGGTGCCCACCCTTATCGGTCAGCCTGCGCTTCGGCTTCAAGCCATTCGCGCGGCAGGCGCGCTTGCTTCAAAAGAGAGCGTGGCTGAGCTTATGCCGCTCACAAGAACTACCGGCAACATTGGTCTGGCGGCGATGGTTTCGCTCGCCCAGATTGGCGATGAGGGGTCGTACGCGACTGGCGAGGCGATGTTGACCTCCGCGAACTTGCCACTCCGTCGGGCCGCGATGGCGCTTGTTGCGAAATTTCCATTACGCGGCATTGATTCGGCGACCCGTCTCCTCGCGGAGTCTGATGAGCGCAAGGCACGCATCGGTATTGAACTTTTGGGAGCCATCGGTACGCCCGACGCGCTAAATCTGATCGCCGAACGATTGCTTGACCCTTCTCCGGGGATTCGGATGCAAACACTGATTGAACTCAATGGACGATGCCCGGAAGACAAGCGGCTAACGCTGATTGCGCTGCGAAGCGACCCGGATCCGGCGGTGCGTGCGGTGGCGATGCGCATTGACCCGGGGCGCTAAACGGGTACGATTGCTGGCTAGCTGTGTACCTAGTATTGAGTGATGGAACCTCATACGCCGGTCGCCCTTTGGGGGCGGAAGGCGATACCGTTGGCGAGGTGGTTTTCAACACCGGGATGACCGGCTACCAAGAGATTCTCACCGACCCGAGCTACTCGGGGCAACTGGTGATTCTCACGTACCCGTTGATTGGGAATTACGGGATTAATGAAGACGATTTCCAATCCGACCGACTTCAGCCGAGTGGATTGATCGTCCGCGAAGCGTGCAACAAGCCCTCAAATTGGCGATCTTCGCAAAGCCTCGACGAATTGCTCAAAGCCCGCGGGATGGTTGCCATTCAGGGAATCGACACCCGAGCCGTAACTCGACATATCCGAGAGGCGGGCGTGACGATGGGGATTATTTCGCCGACCAAAGAGGGGGCACTTGAAAGACTCAGCGCGACCCAAAGTTACGACGAAACCGACTTTGTGTACAAGGTCACCACTCGCGCGCCCTATGCGTGGGGCAAATCGGGTCGCGAGCAGCTCGGCGATTCGGGCGACGGATACAAGTACCGGATCGTGGCTCTTGACTGCGGTCTAAAACATAACATTTTGCGCCGGTTCGCCGCGCTCGGAGTTCGCACGATCGTGCTACCCGCAACCGCTTCGGCGGAAGAGGTTCTGGATTGGAACCCGGACGGCATTCTCCTCTCGCCGGGTCCCGGTGACCCGGCCCGACTCGAGCCCGTGGTGCAGACGGTCCGCGATTTGCTGGGTAAGAAGCCGATCTTTGGCATTTGCCTCGGCAACCAGATGCTCTGCCGGGCGCTGGGAGGGCACACTTTTAAAATGAAGTACGGTCATCGGGGCTCTAACCATCCGGTAAAGGACTTGCTCGATGGCACGGTCACCATCACGAGCCAGAATCACGGGTACGCGGTGGAGCCAGATTCCATTTTGGGCACTGGAGCCGAGATCACCCAGATCAATCTGAACGACGGCAGCGTGGAAGGGTTGCGCCACCAAGCATTGCGCGCCACCAGCATCCAGTACCACCCCGAAGCCGCGCCTGGCCCATGGGACTCGAGAAAGTACTTCACACAATTCGTCGAGATGATGGAGGCCTAAGATTGGCAGACATTGAAGGGCCGTACGAGCGCTTTCAGAGGTTTGGAGTTCGTGGGTTGAGCGCGAGTGATTTGCTGGCCTTGCTGGGCGGCTCTGACGAGGACAAGGCCCAAGAGCTGTTGCCCCTCGCTACTTCGCTCCTTGCTTCTCGCGGCATCAACGGTCTGGTGGACCTAAGCCTGGCCGATCTCGCAGAACTAGGAGAGACCGACCCTATTCTGACCGTCCGATTACTTTGCGCCGTCGAATTAGGACGCCGCTCTGGAGTGAGCAACAAGGGCGAGCGAAAGACGATTTCCCGGGCGGCTGATGTCGCTCGACACTTTGCCTACCTGCAGGATGAGGGGCAAGAGCACCTTTGCGCGATGTTCATGAATGTGAAGAATGGCGTGATTGGCTCGCGGACGATTCATGTCGGCACTCTAAACATGTCGGTCGTGGGGGCCCGAGAGGTCTTTCGAGAGGCGGTGCGATGCGGAGCGTCTTCGGTGATCGTGGTCCATAACCACCCGAGCGGTGATCCTGAGCCGAGTCCGGAGGATCTGGAATCGACGGCGTCACTCGTGGCGGCGGGAAAGCTGCTGGATATTCCGGTGCTCGATCACATCATCATCGGGCACAATCGGCACGTGAGTTTTAAGGAGCGGAAATTGATATGAGTCTTGCGGAATTATCGGGCGAATTGCGAACGGAAATGGACGCGATGCACAAGCGTCGTGAGAAGGCGCTGGCGGGCTCGCGGCTCATTATTCAAACATCAAGCAAGTGCATTCGGCACGTGCATCGCCATCAGTTTGAGCAAGCTCTCGAGTTGCTGAACGAAACCAAGCGTCTCGCCGCGGACTTGCGGGCCGAAGTGTCCGACGCTCCATCCATCCTCTACGCGGGCTACATTCAGGACGCCGAAAAGGAAATGGTCGAGGCGGCTGCTGTTTTCAGCATTGCCACTGGTGTCGAAATTCCAACTCGTGCTGATCTGAAAGTAGACATCCCGAGCTATCTTAACGGTCTAGGCGAAGCGGCCAGCGAATGTCGGCGTTATGTGCTGGACGAGCTTCGCAAGGGCTCGATGGAAGAGGCCGAGCGGCTACTTTCTTGGATGGAGGCGATCTACGACGAACTGATCACTTTCGACTACCCCGACTCGCTCACCGGTGGCCTTCGGCGCACTTGCGACGCCCTGCGAGCGGTGGTCGAGCGCACCCGCAGCGATTTGACCTTGACATTCAATCAGCGGGAATTGTTAGCCGAGCTTAGGCTTGCCAACGAAAAATGAAGCCAAGGGTTGCCGGTCGGCTCATGTCAGATATTCCGTCCAATGTTCTTGCGGCACTCAACGCTGGCGAACTCGAGACCGGCAGTTTGGTTGAGGGGTTGGCCATTGATTTTCAGGTGCTGCTTCGGTCTGCGTTTCCTGCAGTGGCGCATCGGTTGGAGATTGATCGAGCGCTTCCGTACACGCAGCGATTACGCCTTAGCGCAGAACTGATCGCTGATCAAGTCCCGCTTGATTCGGTGCTGACCCACTCCAGCGACACGATCCGGGGCATTGGGGCATACATCATCGGCAGGAACCAGGGGTTGAGCGTGCCGGAGGTGGTAGAAGCAATCCGACCCCTTGCGGCTGATCCACACTTCGGAGTCAGGGAGTGGGCTTGGCTCGGCATTCGTCCGCGGATCGTCGCTCAGCCCGTCGAATATATCGTTGCCTTTGGACCGTGGTCTCATGACCTTGATCCGAACATCAGGCGGTTTGGCAGTGAGGCGACTCGACCGCGAGGCGTCTGGTGCGCTCACATCAGGGAATTGAGGGAAGAGCCGTGGCTTGCGCTTCCGATACTCGAGCCGCTGCGGGCCGACCCCGCCAAGTACGTCCAGGATTCCGTAGCGAATTGGCTGAATGACGCCTCAAAGACTCAGCCCCAATGGGTGCGAGAGACAACCGATAAGTGGCTGTCTGAGAGCTATTCTGAATCAACGAAGAAAATTGTAAAGCGAGCCCTGCGGACTCTGAACGCTCAGAAATAGGCGCAACCGGCGGTGAGCGTTTTGGGCGCATCACGGTCGTCGAACTCACGTACTCCGGAACCGGAGAGGGTTCCGAGTAACACGTTCAGCTGACGCAACGCATCTTGGGAATACCCGGCCCAAGCCTGAGCAACGTTGCCTTTTCCGTCAAGCAACACCATGCTCGCGCTGGCTTCCATATGGAAGCTCTTCATCAAACCCTTTCGCGGGTCGCAGATCATTCGGAATGGCACGACGTTGGCCTGAACGAATTGAGTCGCCGCGGCAGGGTCGGCGTCCGTTACGCCAAAGAACTGGGCATCTCCGCCGAAAGCGCGGGCCAAATTGTTGAAAATGGGCTGGGCTTCGATGCTACACGGGCATTCGTCCTTGACGAAGAACAGAACGGAGGGCTTACCGCTCGCTAGGTCAGCTGAGCCGACTTGTCGGCTTTCATGGTCCACCAATTGAAACTTCGGCGCGGGCTTTAGCTTGAGGGCGGATGCCGCCTTGACCATCTCAGGCGTTACCGGGTGCCTGGTCGGGATGGCGTAGTTCGTGCGGCCCAGGTTGTTTCCATCGGAAGCGACTTTCATGAGCGCAAAGCCCCCAGCAGCAATCGCCAAGCTGAGCGGAATGGTCACCATCGAAAGCCTCATCTTCACACCTCTATTTTACGCTCTTCGACGGGTCTCGATCCCCATTTCTCGCCTAATAGCCGAGCGGCGGCAGCAGAGGCGATGCCGATTCCAAATCCTGCCAGCACATCGGTGGGGAAGTGAACCCCCACATAGATCCTGCTGAGTCCGACAAGCAGTGCCCAGCCGAGGGCTGCTAGTCCCCACCACCGGGTCGGGAGCATGAGGAACAGAACAACCGCAACAGCCATTGAGGTCGAGGTGTGTCCGCTCGGAAAACTCCTCGTAGCGTAAACGTTTTCAAGTGGGATCGCCCACTCAAAGTTGGATGGTCGTTGGCGCTCCATAAACTGCTTCATCACTAAGTGCACGGCTCCGCTAAGGAAAAAGGCGACTAATGCTTGCCGGGCGATGGTGCGGTCTAGCCGAAAAAAGGCCACCGCGAAAAGGCTGTAGGCCGCAAGTTGAACCGGGCCCGCTTCATCCGCAGCACCAATAAAGTAGGTCGCGACTGCGAAGAGGAGAATTAGGCCGCCGATGAGCCAGAGATTTCGGTTTCGAATCGAGGCGACGACCAGGGGAAAGGCATGAGCATGGCCTACGCCGGACATTGACGCGAAAATGAAAAGGGCTGAGAGTTCCGGCCCCCGCCAACCCTCATGGATAAGACGAAAGATCGTTCGGTCCCACTCCCACAGCCACCCCATTTGATTCCTTTACGGACGTTTCGGTCGTTGTAGACCCAGAGCGTCGAACATTGGCATCTGCGCCGTTTCATACCCATCTTTGGTGGTGATATTCGCGTAGGTGAGCCCCATGCCCCCTCGCCAGTCGTAATGGCTCCAGCCGAACCCATTATCCTCAAAGGCTCGCCTGGCGTCTCTTGTCCAAGCAGCTCGGGCGGCGGGAGCTGTGCTTAGCCGGATTGTTCCAAACTCGTTGATGATGACCTTAGCTCCATGCCGGGTCGCCCAGTCACCTAAGACCTTGACGCGTCGATTCAGTTGAGCAGGCCCCCAGCCCTCGGACTCGAAGCGTTGCAGAATCTCATTTTGACGTTGGGACTTTGATTGAGTGCGCAGTGAATCAAGGTTCGCAGGTGAACTCGGATAGCCCACGTCTTTCCAACCTCCGAGTTCCTTGTCGACCCATGTCGCCCCTTGATGAGTGAAGATAAACGGCTCGTAAAAGTGAACGGCGTACACGACATTCTTGTCCGCATACGGCGTGCGGGTGATCATTTCGTCAATGGCGGTCCAGCGGTCAGCTTCCACCACGATCGTGTGATTGGGTGCTACCGCTCGAACCTCGGCCATGAGGACTCTTTGAATCCCCCACCACTCATCGGCGGCACCTAGATTTGGCTCGTTCAGAAGCTCGAAGGACACGAATTCAGGGTCGCTGTCGCGCAGTTCACGGGCCAATCCTCCCCAAAAATTCCTGAGCTGCTGAACCTCACGAGGGTTGCCTTTTAGCTTTCTTTTGAAGGGGTCACCGGGATGGAAGTCAAGAATTACCATCAGGTTGTTCCTTTTGAACTCGTTGAGAGTTTGCTTTAAAAACCTGATTTTCTCCGGGTCAAAGCGGGCATCCTCGTAGGAAGTCGCGAGCGATTCTGCGATAAACGGGATGCGGATGTGAGTCAAGCCGATCTCTCGCCATGCCCTTATCTCCCCGACATTGGTCCACTTTTTGAGAGATTCAAGGTCTGTACGCTTCGGTTCGCTGAACCAAAATGGTACGTTGACACCGGCCGAGAATCGGTTCCACCTCGCCTCGCTCATTGGCGGCGAAATGGTGGACTGGAATGCGTTGGCATGAGCAGGGACACAGGCGGCGCAAAGCAGACTCAGAATGCCGAGGGAGGCGACGACGCGGGTGTGTTTGCTCATATTCCAAGTCAAGAACGATTGGTTGCCTGTCGCTGTTTCCCGCATCTTCCCGATTATGGACCGGATGCCATAATCGGGACGCAATGTCGCACAAGATCGCAGTCATCGCCGGAGATGGCATTGGGCCAGAAGTCACAGCCGAGGCCGTTAAGGTTCTCAAGGTCGCAAGGCCTGACCTGGAATTTGAGTCCGCCCTCGTGGGTGGAGTCGCCTACGATGCCACCGGTCATCCCCTACCTCCGGCGACGCTCGATCTCTGTAAAGCTGCGGACGCGGTGCTTTTGGGTGCCGTGGGTGGTCCGAAGTGGGACCGGATCGAAGACCCCGCCCTCCGCCCTGAGGTTGGCGCCCTGTTGCCCTTACGTAGCGAATTGAACCTTTACGCCAATGTCCGACCCGCAAAGGCATTTAAGGCGCTTTTGCAATCTTCGCCCGTCAAGCTTGGCGGGGGCGGCATTGACTTGGTCGTCATGCGCGAATTGACGGGCGGCATTTACTTTGGGAAACCACGCGAGCGCCGAGATAACGGCAACACCGCGATCGACACCATGGTCTACAGCCGTTTTGAAGTGGAGAGGATCGCCGCCCGAGCATTCGAAATCGCCCGCTCTCGCCGAAAGCTACTGGTCAGCGTAGACAAGGCCAATGTTTTGGAAACCAGCCGACTCTGGCGCGAGGTCGTTGATGAGATGGCAACGCAGAATCAGGACATCAGCGTGAGCCACATGCTCGTGGACAACTGCGCGATGCAGCTCGTCCGAGACCCGGCTCAGTTCGACGTGATTCTGACGGAGAACATGTTCGGGGACATCCTCAGCGACGAGGCGGCGATGATCACGGGCTCGCTCGGATTGCTTCCAAGCGCGAGCCTCAGCGATCCGAAGGGTTCCTCCGTTTTCGGAATGTACGAGCCGATCCACGGCTCAGCCCCAGACATCGCGGGCCAAAACCGAGCGAATCCGATCGCCGCGATCATGAGCGCGAGCATGTTGCTTCAGTACACTTTAGGAGATGTCGAAGGGGCCAATCGCATCGAATCTGCGGTCGAGTCTGTTCTCAATGACGGCATCCGCACAGCGGACATCCACGAAAACGGTTGCCGCTTGGTCTCCACCACCGAAATGGGCGACCTCATCGTTAGCAAGTTGGCCTAACCAAAGAGGCCAAATTCGTGAGGCAAACCTTTCTCCGCCCTCGCGTTCGCTTCCATAAGGAGGCGGACGCTGGGGCGATCAAAGATGACGAGCACCAAGTGGGCTATCCCAACCGCGCACACTGCGCCGCACAGCGCGAGGGCGCTCATGAATCCACTGAACGCCGTGACGATCAGCATCGTCCCGGTCACGACCACGTGGGGCATGCCGATTCGATGGGCAAAGGGGTGCAATTGTTTGTTTAGGCCGGTATACCAAATGACTTGGTAACTAACCATGAGCAAGAAAACGCTCAAGCAGAAAATGATGCGGACGTGCTCCGGCAACGCCTTCCCAGCCTGAAGCGCGAGCATCTTCTTGAATCCGACGGCGCAGATCACGATTGAAAAGGTCAGCAGTAAGTGGGTGTACAGCCACGTGATGGTGCGGGTGATTTCCTGCGTTGTCGTTGGCACGGCGACCGCAGCCCCCCGTACGCCTTCGAAATAAAGCCACCACATCGTGCAGAAGAAGCCCAATGCCAACAAGCCTCCGATCAAGGCTTCGGGCCCAAGCTGGTCCCTTCTCAGGCCATTGACTGCGCTGAGAATCCCTTCGCCCAGCACGATGATCGTGAATAGCCCAAACCTCTCGGGAAAGTGCCCGTAATCCGGCGGGATGTCCAGTGCCAGTTGCCGACAGATGAAGGGAGTGGCGAAGTCCACCGCAATTGCCAGAAACCAAAGCAGAAACGCGAACTGGATCGGCACGATGGTCGAGGTAAGCCAGATGAGCGCAGCGATCCCAAATCCCATAGAGTAGGTTTCGGTGAGCCGCTTTGCCGCGGATAAATGTCTGCCGGTACTTAGATATTGCCAAACCAGGGTGGCGCGCATTAGAACAAACGAAACAACAAATCCCGCCAGATTCCCCTCCATGGCTTGAGGGATGTAGACCGCCATCGCGACCACGATGAAGATCTGGACCATCGTCAAGACCCGGTGCTGGAGGTCGTCGGAGTCGAACCGACTCAAGTAGAAGGTTTGCCCGACCCAGCCCCACCAAATCGCCACAAATAGCGCGGCCGCAATGCCGAAAGACTCCATCGTGAAGTTGCCGGCCAGGGTGGTGCCCAGTTGTCCAATCGCGGCCACAAACGCTAGGTCGTAGAACAGCTCCAGCCAACTGGCGTGACGTTCCTGCTCCGAGCGGTCCTCCAAAGAGCGAATGACCTCTTTTCGTCTGAGTTCGGGACGGAGCACGGGGGCATTCATGAATCCTGAGATTTTACGCGACACAATAGGGGCATGATTTCGGTGGTGGGCGCGGGGTTCGCGGGCGTGGAAGCGGCTTGGGCGATTGCGCAGCGCGGCAGCCCGGTGGCGCTCTACGAGATGAGGCCGCATGTTAACACGCCCGTCCATACGACCGAGTTCTTCGCTGAGCTGGTCTGCTCCAACTCGTTCAAGTCCAACTCGCCGACTTCCCCAGCTGGGTTGCTTAAAGCAGAAATGGCGGCGCTCGGCTCAGTCGTGCTTGAAGTGGCGGAGCGGAATCGGGTACCCGGCGGGGAAGCGCTCGCTGTGGACCGAGATAAGTTCGCCGAAGACCTGACGCAAACGGTGAGCAATCACCCGCTCATCAGTGTGTTTCGGGAAGAAATTGGCCCGCTCCAACTCGCCCGCCTGGTGGGCGAAGGCCCAGTCATTCTCGCCACCGGTCCTCTCACCTCACCAGAGCTCAGTGAGTACATCGCCAACTTGACCGGGCGCAAGCACCTCTACTTTTATGACGCCGTGTCGCCGACCGTGACCGCGGAGTCCATCGATATGACGGTTGCGTTCGCGCAGAGCCGCTATGACAAGGGGGAAGGGGATGACTACATCAACTGCCCGTTCGAGAAGGACAGCTACTATGCGTTTGTGGAGGCGTTGGTTGCGGCCGAAAGAGCCCCCATTCATGCGTTCGAGGCAGGCGGTAAGCGAGATGCTCCGCCGGGAGAACTCGAAGATGCGCTGCTCGAAAAGATCAAATACTTCAGCGGTTGCTCGCCGATCGAAGCGATCGCGGAGAAAGGTGCCCGTTCGCTCGCGTTTGGCAACTTCAAGCCTGTGGGTCTCGAAGACCCCCGCACCGGCCGCCGCCCTTACGCTGCGCTCCAGCTCCGTCCCGAGAACAAAGAGAAGACCCTTTACAGCTTGGTGGCATGCCAAACGCGGCTCAAATGGAGAGAGCAGAAGCGGGTTTTTCAAATGGTGCCCGGTCTTGAAAATGCCGAGTTCATCCGCTACGGGGTGATCCATCGAAACACGTATGTGGAGGCACCCGTGGTTCTCCATCCGAATCTGGAAATGAAGGCGGTGCCGGAGCTCTTCTTGTCCGGTCAGTTGACCGGGGTGGAGGGATATGTTGAGAGTGCCGCAATGGGGATTCTTAGCGGGTTGTGCGCATTGGCCTGTGAGTCAGCCAAGGAACTGAAACTGCCGCCGCGAGCTACGGCCTACGGCTCCTTGCTTGCTCACCTTCAAGATGACACCCAACGCGAATTCGCTCCAATGAATATCAACTGGGGCCTACTTCCCGATCCAATCGAGCCCATGAGGGACAAAGGAGCGAAGCGGCAATGGAAACTCGATCAAGCCCACGCCGCGTTTTCGGCTTGGTTTGATGAGTTTCAATCCGCGACCGGCGACGTAGAATAAGTCATGCCTCCCCAGAAGCCCGGCGAACGCATTATTGGAGTTGAAACAGAGTTCGGCTGCCTCGTCTCCGATGATGAAGTTGGCACGTCGGAAGAAGTCGTCGAGGCGATCAAGAATCAAGTCTTTTACGACCAAAAACTGGGCGTCATTGACATCCATGCCCGGGACGACGTCTTCGAGCCGGCTCGCTCCGGAGGATTTCTCATCAACGGGGCTCGGCTCTATATCGACGCCGTAGGCAGCCATCTCGAGTACGCCACTGCCGAGTGCCGGGACATCAAATCGCTGATCGCCAATGACCGCGCGGGTCACCGGATCATTACCCGCGCAGTGCGAGAACTGGGCATCGAGGACCAAGTCGGCATCTACAACAATAGCGTCGACCACTTCGGCGGGCACACTTTTGGATGTCACGAAAACCTCCTGGTGCGGATGGATGAGGACTTCTTTAGCCACCACGCGCCGCG
Source organism: Chthonomonas sp. (assembly GCA_043754215.1). GTDB lineage: Bacteria > Armatimonadota > Fimbriimonadia > Fimbriimonadales > Fimbriimonadaceae > JAFLBD01. The sequence goes on from JAYUVF010000075.1 coordinate 22,617, forward strand.
CATTTACGCGTTTTTGGTCACTCGCCAGATCTTTGCCGGAGTGGGTCGCGTGGGTGGACACATCTTGACCGCCGAGCAAGGCCGCCCTTCCAGTTCGGAGGTTCGAAACAACCCGATCGATTACATCTGGGTGAGCAATGTTTACGGTGTGATTCCCGATGAGACGGTCAATTTCCAGCTTAGCCAGCGCGCGGACCACATCCTCAAAACCGTCGCGAGCCGAGTTCGCTTCAACCGCGCCCTGATCAATCCAAAATGGGAGCACTTCTACTCTCACGAGAACATGCAGCGGCTCCACCTGCTCTTTGGCGAGAGCAACATGATGGAGTTCGCTTATGCACTAAAGGTTGGCACGACCAGCTTGGTGCTTAGGCTTACCGAAGACGACCTTCTCGACGAGAGCTTGCACCTGGCTCAACCGCTCGTTGACCTGCGCCTCATCAGCCGCGATCCGACGTACCAATGGCCCTGCTGGACTTACGATGGGGAAGAGACCAACGCCATTGAAATCCAGCGGAGATACCATGCCCTTTGCGAGCGATACCGAGGCGAGAGTGAGCAGACGGACTGGATTCTGGAAGCCTGGGCGGCTACTTTGGATCAACTACAGAAGGATCCGATGCAACTCGGAGACAAACTTGACTGGGTGGCCAAGCTCAAAATCGTTCAGGACTACATCGCCGAAGAAGGGCTCAGCCCGCAGGACGACGCTCTGCATTCGGTTGACCTCGAGTACCACAACATTAACCCCGACCAAGGGCTGTTCTATGCGCTTCAGCAGATGGGCCTGACGCACCGGATTCTCGACGATCTCGACATAGTAGATTCGATGACCGACCCTCCCGCCGACACTCGCGCGCGGGGTCGGAGCGAGCTGATCTGCCAAATTCTCAAGCAGAAGGGCCGTAAGCTGTACGGCGTGGATTGGAACGGGGTCGCCCTCGGGCCAAACAATTACCACGACCTCCCCGACCCGTACGAAACCTACGTGTGAAGTATGCTCCCAGGCATGCTCGCCGCCATCGTCTCCGTGCTCCTCGTCCCCACCACCCTGATTTCGAACGGGATGGTGTACGACGGAACCGGGGCGGACGGACGCCTTGCCTCGATTCGAATCCGTGGCGCAGAGATCGTCGAAATTGGGGCGCTTCAGCCTGAACCGGGTGAAGCCGTCGTGGATGCAAAGGGCATGGTCATCGCGCCCGGCTTCATCGACGCTCACTCTCACGCGGACGGCGGCATCGATGAGGATCCGCTCGCGCTCAGCCAGCTCACTCAGGGCATCACAACTGCCGTCGTTGGTCAAGATGGCTACTGGGGAGAACCGGCCAAGGCGGCCCTTGGTGGACTCAAGTTCCTACGTCCCGCGATCAACTTCGCCACCTTCTCGGGCCATGGGGGCATTCGTCGCCAAGTCATGAAGGAGGACTACAAGCGGACGGCGACTGAGTCGGAGATCGTGCAGATGGAAGCGCTGCTACGAGCGGACATGCGAAGCGGCAGCCTTGGGCTGTCAAGCGGCCTCGAATACGACCCGGGCTACTATGCCGACACCGAGGAGCTGATTCGTCTCGCGAAAGTGGCCGGCGAGGGCGGCGGGATGTACATTAGCCACGTACGAGATGAATCCGACCGGGCATTTGAAGCATTCCAAGAGCTGGTTACCATCGGCAGAAGCGCGAAGATTCACGCTCAAATCTCACACATCAAACTCGGCACGGCGGCGGTTTGGGGCAAGGCGAAGGAGTCTGATGCCATCGGCGCGGCGGAGGGAATCACCGCTGACGTTTACCCTTATCTCTATTGGCAGTCCGGCCTCGCCGCACTCTCGCCGAGCCGCGACTGGGACAACCCGAAGATTTGGGAGAAGGGCCTAGCAGATGTCGGCGGGCCGCAGAATGTCCGACTCACCCGCTACACCCATGAGCCCACTTGGGTAGGGAAGACCCTTGTGCAAATCAGCGAACTGACCGGTAAAACGCCCATCGCCCTCATCCAAGAAATCCTTCGCAAAACCTCCGGCCCGGGCGGAACCGGGAGTCAGAGCGTGGTGGTCACCGCCATGACAGAAGCCGACCTGAGCCATTTCATCGCCAGCCCCCGCACGATGTTCTGCAGTGACGGAAGCATCGGCGGGAGCCACCCCCGCGGAGCCGGATCGTTCCCGCGCATCCTCGGCCGATACGTCCGCGAAAAGAAGCTGATCCCCATGAGAGAGGCGATCCGCAAGATGACCTCGATGGTCGCCAAAACCTTCCAACTCAAGGACCTCGGCGAATTGAAGCCGGGCTATCGGGCCGACATCGTAATCTTCAACCCCGACACGATTATCGACCACGCCACCCCCGAGAACCCGCGCGCGCTCAGCACCGGCGTCGAGCATGTTTGGGTGGGCGGCACCCATACGCTGGCAAATGGCAAAGCAACCGGCGAGCGATCAGGAGCGATTCTCCTAAGAGATCGTTGGCCATCTTTCAAATGACAAACGAATCATTTGATTTTGCAATCCATACAACAGAAGACCGAAAGAATGATTTGACCAAGTAGCTATGCAAGCTATAATAGGGGCATGAGCAGCGCCCTTGAAACAACCGCCCCTGGCTTCGAAACCATCGCCCTCCACGGCGGACAATCGCCCGACCCGACCACTAAGTCGCGAGCGGTGCCGATCTACCAAACCACCAGCTACGTTTTCGACGACACCACCGACGCTGCTGAGCTGTTTGCGCTCGCCAAGTTTGGCAACATCTACACCCGGATCATGAATCCGACCACCGATGTGCTCGAGAAGCGCATCGCGGCCCTCGAAGGCGGCACCATGGCGGTCGCCACCGCCAGCGGTCAGGCGGCGCAGCAGCTCGCCGTCACCACCATTTGCGAAGCCGGCGACCACATCGTCGCTAGCAACAGCCTCTACGGCGGCAGCTACAACCAGCTTCACTACACTTTCCCCAAGGCGGGCATCGAGGTCACGTTTGTGGACCCGAGCGACCCCGAGAACTTCCGCGCCGCGATCAAGCCGAACACCAAATTGTTCTACGGCGAGACCCTGGGCAACCCCAAGCTGGACACCCTCGACATCGCGGCCATCGCGAAGATCGGGCGCGAAGCGGGCATTCCGCTGATGATCGACAACACGCTGGCCTCCCCCTATCTGGTCAACCCGATCGCCCACGGCGCGGCGGTCGTCACCCATTCGCTTACCAAGTTCATCGGCGGCCACGGCACGAGCATCGGCGGCGTTTTGGTCGACGGCGGCAACTTCGACTGGAGCCAGGGCCGACATCCTAACTTCACCGAGGCCGACCCCAGCTACCACGGGCTCAAGTTCTGGGAAGTCTTCGGCGACTTCAGCGGCATGAATATCGCGTTTTCGATCAAGGCGCGGGTTCAGGGCCTGCGCGACCAGGGCCAGTGCATTTCGCCGTTCAATAGCTTCCTGTTGTTGCAAGGCGTCGAGACGTTGCCCCTGCGCATGGAGCGGCACAGCGAGAACGCCCAGCGCGTGGCGGAATTCTTGGCGGCTCATCCGAACGTGACCTGGGTCAACTACCCCGGGCTCCCGTCGCACCGCGACCATACTCGCGCGAAGCAGTATTTCCATCGCGGACTCTTCGGCGGCATCCTCGGTTTCGGCGTCAAGGGCGGCTACGACGCGGCGGTCGCGTTCATCAATAAGCTGGAAATCTTCAGCCTGCTGGCCAACGTCGGCGACGCCAAGTCGCTCGTCATCCACCCCGCCAGCACGACCCACCAACAGCTCTCCCCCGAGGAGCAGCTCAGCGCCGGGGTCACCGCCGACTACATTCGCCTCAGCGTGGGGATCGAAAGCATCAGCGACATCCTCGCCGACCTCGACCAAGCCCTCCGCTAAGGAGGGGGGCCTTCAGGCCGCCTTCGGAGCGAGGCATTCATGCCTCGCTCCCTTTTTACCCCGCCCACCCCAAAGCCTCCTCTCCCGCCCAGGGAGAGGCGTGCGCCAGAAGCATCGTTATCACCACCCAGCCGGTGAGGGCGCACCACGCGAACCCAAAAGCGGGGAAGTAAAAGCCAAAAGCAAACCAGCGCAGAATGAACCTATACTCCGACGCATGACCAAGGCGACTCATGCATCGCTGACGATGGCTCGGTTCGACGAGATTCGCGTGACCGGCCCGGTACACGCGACCGACCGACCCGACACCCACTTCCTGCGCGCCGGGGCCGATGTGCGGATGGCGGCCAGCAACGCAAAGGCCCAAGAATCGTTCAAATTTGTCCTTTACGGGCTGCACACCTCCGAAGAGGCGGCTCGCCAAGCAGTGGCGGATCGCCTGACCATTGCCCCGTGGCTTGATGAAGCATCCGAAGTCTGGTCGGCGGTTCTCGCCCCCTTTCGGCACTTCGGCGAAGCCAACTTCTTAAATTCGGAAAGCCCAGAGGGCCTCTTCGAGGTGGCCGAAGCGCCCCCCGCCGAAGATTCGCCGATCCTCATCGTGACCTCCGTCGGCTGGTCCCCACCGCTCGACATGGACCGAATCACGCGCTTCATCGAGGGCGTCATGGCTGTACGCGTAGGCATGACGGGTGTGCCGGGGCTCCACAGCCAGCAAACCTTCAGCTTCCCCGGCGGCCTCGAATGGGACGGCATCACCGTCACGCTCTGGCAGAACCTGAAATCCGCGATGGGCTTCGCCTATGGCCCCGGATTGCACCGGAACCAAGTCAAGGTCCAGCGCGGCGAAATCTTCGGCGACCGCACCTCGTTCACGCGGTTCAAAGCGCTCCACCGCGAAGGCACCTGGCACGGCTCCGACCCATTGGCATAGAGGGGGGAGAGTTGGAGCGTCGAGGAATGTTGAAGTGTCACATTCCCACTCCAAACCTGATAAAGTGATGCATGCGGTTGCCGTTCGTGCTCTCTGACTCCCAGTCTTTTGAACTTGCCAAGCTTGTCGTGCAGTCCAGCTGGTTCCCCAACGAAGCAACTGTGAAAGCGTTCAAATCAGAGATCTTTCCAACCATTCGGGCGGGAAGGGGTTTCGAGAGATTTGAACTTGTGATGCAAGACGGGGAGGCCATCGGGATGTACGACGACAATGCGACGCCACGTTGGGCGATCTCCTGGGCACACGGTTTCCTAGGAGCGGGGAGGAACGCCGCGAGCTGGTCCTTTGCTCACGTCTGGTCCCTGTCAACGGACATGGGTTCGTATACCCGCCTCGCCAATCTTGCCTTGGTGCCCGAGGCACTGGCGTCTCTGACCGACAAGAGCGGCCCGCTCACGCCGTTTTTGCGTTACCACGCGTTCAGCAAGTACGGTTGGATGCCAGCAGCTTGTGAGGCTCCTCCGCCAAAACCGCCACGGTACGACGAACTTTCCAGTTATTGGAAGTACCTTGATCAGATCAACGATCCTCGGGCGGTGGTTGCGGACCAGATCAGCAAGTACGACAATGAGCGGTTACGCATTCTTCGCCCGATCATGAAGGAGCGAGGATATCTATAGGTAGGCCCCCCGATCCCCGATCCCCGATCCCCGATCCCCGAATAACGAAAAAAGAGCGCCCCCGAAGGAGCGCCCATTCCTGGCAGTGCGGACAATGGGGTCGTTTAAGCCGCGAGGCTTAGAACCGACTCCTCCCCTTCGGTCCAGACCGAAGCGATGCTCGAAAGTACGCTCTTGCGATTGCCGCGCTTGGCATAGACCCGATAGCTCACCGGCTGACCGGGTGCGGAAGTCTCGTCCACAAACCGGGTCGCGGTTTGCGAAGTCAACGTGTTCCAAGCCTCACCCTGGCCGCGCTGAACTTCGATCGTGTAGATCGTCGTATTGATGTTGTCGTTGCGTCGCCACTTCAGCTCGACACTGTTGGGACCGATCACCGTGGCGGTGAAGGCGGTCGGCACGTTCGGGGTGCCAAAAGTCGGACGGCTCGGACGCGGCGCCAGGCTGGCCTTGGCCAAAAGGGCATCGTCCACGTTCGGATCGCCATAAATGCGCTTGACAATGCTGCTGATTTGGGTCAGCACGTCTTGTCGTGCGGCTTCCTTGACGGCGGTGGCGCTCAGCTTTTCTGCGTTCACGGCGATGTAGGTACCCACCGCCACGTCCAGAACGTCCTTGGCGTCACTCAACGCCTCCACCTCGCCCCCCGTCAAACCGTAATCAGCGGGGTTTTCCAGCGTGACGCTGCAAATCGCCGAAATTCGGTTGACCAAGTTCGGATCACTAAGAGTTCCAAAATTATTTCGTACTGGCATATTTTTATGCTTCCCTCCGCACTGCGCGGTTGTTATGGATAGTTGGCAGGGGGGCCGTATATCTTTAGGGGTTTTTTAATGAAAGTTCACGCTTGAGGCGGAAATCACCCCGCCAGGGGCCCACTTTGAGGTCGACCCAGGCTGAAATGCCTCATCTCAAGAGGGGCGACCGCGTGTGATTCGAACAATCGTGCGAAACCCGCCACAAACCGCCCACAGGTATGGATAGGTGGAAGGTAACATCCGCTCGTCGCAATGGCTGATGTCGTTATCGAAAATCCGATCATCAACTCCCCGTTCAGGGAGCCGGATCGGCATTTTAAATTCGATGATGACGGCATCACGAACGAGATCATCGAGAAGAGACGCACCAGCACTTACTTTGTCCCTATTCCGAAGCCCAAAAAGAAGGGAAAGCAGCTGTCGCTGGAGCAGGATTGGACGCAGGATCGAGTGGTCGAAAACGACCTCGTCAACCGAATTCGACCCAAGATTAAGCAGTGGCGCGACGGCGGTTACGCCGGAGTTACCCCAACCACGCGGCGTCTTCTTGAGCATTGGTCCGACCCAGAGCGGGAGAACAAGCTTTTCTTTTGCCAGATCGAAGCGCTGGAAACCGCGATCTATCTCGCCGAATGCGCGAGCAAGTTCGGCGACGGATGGATGGCTGACCGGCTAAGGGAAGAGAACGACAAGAGCAACCCCGGCCTGCCTCGACTCGCCTTAAAGATGGCCACCGGCTCCGGCAAGACGGTCGTCATGGGCATGCTCATCGCGTGGCAGGCGCTCAACAAGATTGCGAACCGACAAGATGCGCGTTTCTCCGATACCTTCGTGCTGATCGCCCCTGGAATCACCATCCGTGATCGCCTGAGAGTTCTCCTCCCGAACGACTCGTCGAACTATTACGACATGCGCGACCTCGTGCCGAACGACATGAAAGAGCGGCTCGGGCAAGCGACGATTCTCATTACAAACTTCCATGCATTCGGGCTAAGGGAGACGGTGAAGCTCCCCAAGATGACCAAGAAAATGGTCAACCCGCACGACGAAAACCAGTTCAAGGAAAACCCCGATCAGATGGTCCGGCGGGTCTGCCGAGAGCTCGGCAGCAAAAAGAACATTATCGTCATCAACGACGAAGCCCACCACTGCTACCGCAGGAAGCCAGACGAAGACCTCGGCGACCTCAAGGGCGAAGACAAGAAGGAAGCCGCGAAGCGCAACGAGGAAGCCAGGCTCTGGATCAGCGGCGTTGAAGCCATGCAGAAAAAGCTCGGCGTCAAGGCAATATACGACCTAAGCGCGACTCCTTTCTTCCTTCGCGGCTCTGGCTTCCCAGAAGCGACGCTCTTCCCGTGGGTAGTTTCCGATTTCTCGCTCATCGACGCGATCGAATCCGGAATCGTCAAGGTACCGCGCGTGCCGGTTTCCGACAATGCGATGGACGGCGAGATGCCCACCTACCGTGACTTGTGGCTCCGCATCCGCGACGACCTGCCCAAGAAAGGCCGTAGCAACGAAGAAGTCACCGGCGAGCCCATTCTGCCCCTCGAACTCCAGGGCGCGTTGCACTCGCTTTACGAGAACTACAAGAAGAAGTACGAAAGTTGGGCGAACCGCGAGGACAAAACGCGCGACGTCTCCCCGCCGGTCTTCATCGTGGTCTGCAATACGACCAACGTCAGTAAGCTGGTTTATGAGTACGTCGCCGGTTGGGAGAAGACAATTTCAGAACCCTCTCCCCCTGGGAGAGGGCAGGGTGAGGGCGTTCACAAAGTGCTCGTCCCCGGAGCGCTCCCCCTCTTCAACGACGTCCAAGACGGCAAGTGGCGCAAGAGCAGGCTTACGTTCCTATGCGACTCGGCGCAGTTCGAATCGGGCGAAGCACTGACCGACGAATTCAAAAAAGTTGCCGCCGGTGAGATTGCCGAATTCAAGCGCGAGTACCAACAGCGATACCCCGGAAGAGACACGGACAAACTGACCGACGAAGACATCCTACGCGAAGTCATGAATACGGTCGGCAAACCGGGCAAGCTCGGTGAAAGCATCCGGTGCGTGGTCAGCGTCTCGATGCTCACCGAAGGGTGGGACGTGAACACGGTCACCCACATTCTCGGCATCCGCGCGTTCGGCACCCAGCTCCTTTGCGAGCAAGTCGTGGGACGAGGCCTCCGAAGAACCAGCTACGTCGCCGATGACGACGGCTTTTTCATTCCCGAATACGCCGAGGTGTACGGCGTGCCCTTCTCATTCATCCCCTGCTCGGGTGGCACGGTCGATCCACCCAAGCCGAAAAGCATCACTCGAGTCCGGGCGATCCCCGACCGAGCCCATCTCGAAATCAGGTTTCCCCGCGTTGTCGGCTACAAACCGGAGATTCCGGCGGGACGACTTCACGCCGAATTCAACGACGACTCAAAGCTCATCCTCAGCCCGCAAGACACCGCGACGAAGACGGAGGTCAAGGGCATGGTGGGAGAAGTTGAAATCCACACCCTCGACGACTACCGCAAGTATCGCGAGCAAGAGATCGCCTTCCATCTCGCCAAGGAAACGCTGAAGAACTACTTCCGCGAGGGCGATGAGTGCGAGCCGTTCGAGCTATTCCCCCAACTCCTCCGCATCTCACGGCAGTGGCTGGCCGAGTGCGTCGTGCTGAAGGACGACATGTTCAAGCAGCTCGTCATGATGGATAAGTACCGCCTCGCCGCGAGCGAGAAAATCTATCGTGCCGTCAGCCGCACGCCCGAAGGCGAGACCATCATCAAGCCGATCCTCCGCCCCTACGACACGATGGGCTCGACCCAATACGTGGACTTCAACACGAGCAAGGTCACCTACCAAACCGACCCCGACAAGTGCCCGATCTCGCATGTAGCCGAAGACAGCGGCTGGGAGACCAAAATGGCCCAAACCCTAGAATCCATGCCCGAGGTCATCTCCTACGTCAAGAACCAAAACCTCGGCTTCACGATCCCGTACACGATCGAAGGCGAGCAGCGGCAATACTTCCCCGACTTCCTCGTCACCGCAAGACTCCCTTCTCCCTCGACGGGAGAAGGTGCCCAAAGGGCGGATGAGGGTGCTCCGCAAACCCTAACTCTAATCATCGAAGTCACGGGCGAGAAGAAGAAGGACAAGGCCGTTAAGGTCGAAACCGCCCAGACCCTCTGGATTCCCGCCGTCAACGCCCACGGTGGGCTGGGACGCTGGGCGTTCGCGGAGATTCAGGACCCGTGGCACTGCATGGATGAAATCCGGGCGGCGATCACTTAATGGGCCTTTGGTTGACTTATCGTTACCGAAAAGTGATACTATACGTAGTATCAGGAGGTGACTAGTGGCCAAGTGGCGCAAACGATTCAACGCGTGGGCGGCTGCAAAGCAACCAATCGCCACTGAAGAAGTGGAAGCAGTGCTGACGAAGGTATTCGGTGCACGGGTCCGCGAGCATAAAGGAGGCAGTCATCGTTGGACGGTGGATGTTCCTGAGCTAGTGGATGCCCATGCCGACTTCAGCTTTGGTCAAATTGGATTCCCAGTCCATAAGGGCCAGACGGTGAAGGCAAAATATTGCCAGATAGCCTACGAGGCTGCTTTACTCCTTGGTCTACCTGAGGAAGATAATGAAGAACCAGAAGAAGATAACTAGAGAGGAATGGGATGCCCTGCGATATCCGATTGAACTGCAAGAGCTTTCAGCTGAAGAAGGCGGCGGCTGGATGGCTTGGATTCCGCTACTCGGAAGAGGTCTGTTCATGGTTGATTCGGAAACTGCGGCTGAGGCCATTGCCGAGCTGGAAGAGCTTCGCCGCGCAAACTACGATCTCATCGTTAAATCTGGACGGCCAATTCCTCATCCCGACGATGTGACGGACGAGCCGCAAGCGAGCGGCAAATGGCTTCAGCGCGCTTCCCGTCGTCTACATGCCGAGATGAGAATTGCCGCGGAGCGAGACGGGGTGAGCTTTAACACCTATTGCGAAAGCGCCATGCTTCGCGGTCACGTTCAGGTGGCTGCGGAGCAGGCCATGAACAATCTTGCCGAGGGCATTTGTGAAGACTTCAATATGCGCATCGGATTGGAAGCCCGCAGAGCACGATACGCCTTCGATGGTGTGACCGTCAATGGCGGAGACGCCGGTTCAACCGCTGAGTACGAAGAAATGCCGATCCCAGGCTGGGGGGACACCAACGTTGCCTAAAGTGCCAAAGATCAAACCAGAAGTGTATAGCGAGTATCTTCGCGGCCTCAAATTGCACTCCGTCCGGATGAGCAAGCTCGAAGCCGAACTTTTCAACTCGCCCGCGAGTGACGCCAAGCTCTCCTTTAGCGTTGACTTTGATGCCGGGGAATGCGAGAAGCAAGGATTCGTTTGCTTTACGGCCGACTTCGCGATTGATATTATCAGCGGCGAAGAGAAGGTAGCCCGGGTTAGGGCTTGCTACGAGGTACTGAATATCGCCGACGAAAAACCTCCCGAGGGATTCATCGATGTCTTCGGACCGATGAACCTGAGCCGGCTCGTCTACCCGTTCTTCCGAGAAGTGGTAGCAGGGGCGACGGCGAAGATGGAATTGCCCACGCTCTTCGTGCCGCTCAATATTTTCGGCGGAGCACGTGGGAAGAAGGCCGACAAGCCAAAGTCAAAGGAGAATTAGCCAGGAAATGGAAACCGTAAAGCTCAAGATTGACCTTTCTGCCATGATCTTCGAATTCGAAGGGCCATCAGACTTCGCGCAAGAAGTTCTGACCCAGTTTCTCGAAGCAGAACCACGCGTCTCATTTAAGTCTACAGCTGAGCCACGCGCCGACTCGAATGCGAAGGACGAGCATAGCCAGGACGCAGAAGATTCTGCAGATGAGGAAGCGGGCCCAAATAAGGCACCTGCCAAACAGGGCAAAAAGAAGGCGACAGCGAAACCCGAGTCATATACAATCTTGCCCGATCTAGATCTGGTGGGAAAGGGCCAGGGGCGGGAGACGCTAAAACAACTCTACTCAGAAAAAGGGGGTTCAACACTCAACAATTACGAGGCCTCAACTGTCTTTGTTCACTACCTTACTCGGGTAATGACCGAAAAAGAGGTGGGACTCAATCACCTGTACTCCTGCTACAAGCATGTGGGTATACGGGTGCCCGGTAGCCTGCGACAATTGATGTACGACCAAAAAAAGCGCGGGCATTTCATCAATATCACAAAGATGGACGATCTCAAGCTGACCGTCAATGGGGAAAATCTCGTAGATCACGACCTCCCGAAAACTGAGAAAGCTCCTAAATGACGGTTGCCGATACGCTGTCGGGACTCAGTGATTTTGGCCGCCGGACCGGCAAGGAACAGGTGGATTTAATCGTATATGCACTTTCGACTATTGAAGGTAAGGGCTCCGTGAAACCTTCGGATGTCGTGCGGGTGTATGACGATCTGGACCTACCAAAGTATGGTCGAATCCCTCAATACCTCTCCGAGCAAGTCAAGGCGGCAAGGGGCAAGAAGCCTAGATATCTGAAAAAGGATGGCGGCTATAGACTCTCACAGCCGGTCGCAGACGAGTGTGCGCTGGCTCTACCGCTACGGAAGACAAAGCCGGTTGTGGCGAAGAAGCTGAA
>JAYUVF010000076.1:0-22285 GCA_043754215.1 Chthonomonas sp.
AACTTCATCACTGGGCGCGGCGGGGGCTTCGGCTTCCGCTTTCTTGAACTTGTTTATAGCCTTCACGATGAAGAACATCACAAGCATCAAAAGCAAGAACTTGAAGAACTCATCCAAAAATGCGCCGTAACTCAACACCACCGCCCCATCGGCCTGCGCCGCCGCTAGAGTCGGATAATCGCCACCCGCCTTCCCCGGCTTCAGCACCGTGAACAGGTTGGCAAAATTGGCGCCGCCTGCCAACCCTAGCCAAGGCGTTACGATGTTCTTCACGAACGAATCGATAAATGAAGTCGCGGCGGCCCCAATGACGAACCCAATTCCGATGTCGATCAGGTTTCCCTTCAGAGCGAACTCTTTGAACTCTCTTAACATGCCAAACGAGACGAACGGAGCTTAAAAGAAGGCGCAAAAAAGCCGTTCACCTGAAGTGAACGGCTTTCCAGAGAAACCTCAGAAAATCTTAGAGGTTGTAACTGGGCTTCTTCAACCAAGCCTTGGGCACCGGGCGAATGCCGGCGATCACGGAAACAAAGTCGGCCGACTTCATGACGGACGTGCAGACGCAAAGGCGAATTTTGCCGTGCGGAGTCTGGATTGTCACGTTCTGGAGGTTCGGGTTCTGGCTTCGATTTTTCTTCGGAGCTCGGAACTTCCATTGACCCGAGTGGCGGTGGCGAATATGCTTCGCGTTGTTTCGGGATTTTCCGCTGACTTGACAAATCTTGGCCATGAGTTTCTCTGATGCGCGGGAAGCGCGAAAAGGAAGTATAGCCCACCGCACCCCGACCATGCAAGCCCACCCCGAGCAGGTGTAGCATGGAGGGGGTCATGCTCGCCACCAAAACCGTCGCCCTGCTCATGACCGACGTCGTCGGTAGCACGCGCCTCGAACAGAGGTACGGGCCGCAGTTTCTTGACTGGCTTCAGCATCACGTAGACCTCGCCGTCGAACTCGCCCGTTCTCACGGGGGCGAGGTTTTGAAGCACCGAGGCGAAGGCGACAGCCTCTTCGCCGCATTCCCCGACCCAGCCTCCGCCATCCGTTGCGCGATCGCCTGGCAATTGACTTTCCGCGAGATCGAAACTTTCGGTCCGCCGGTGGTCGTTCGCATGGCGATCGACTTTGGCGAGGCGTACGCGCTGGAGTCCGATTTTTGGGGAGGGCTCGTCAACCGCTGCGCTCGCCTGCGCGAAATCAGTCATGGCGGCCAAATCTTGGTCAGCGGGTCAGCAGCGGAGGTTGCCAAATTCGAATTTATCGATCTCGGGAGCCACACCCTGCGCGATGTGGAGCAGCCGCTCCTTATCTACCAAGTGATTGCGCCCGGCCTTGAGCGTGACTTCCCTCCCCTACGTAACCCGCTTCACCTCGCGCAACTTCCGTCTTATGCCTCGAGCTTTACAGGACGGGATCAGGAACGAACGGAGCTCCGGAGGCTGCTTGGTCAACATCGCCTCATCAGCATCCTGGGTCCGGGTGGATCCGGCAAAACCCGCCTCGCCGTCGAAGTTGCCAGCCGCTCCGGCTCGCAATTCAAAGATGGCATTCTGCACGTCGATTTGGTAAGCGCCGACAGTGCTGAGTCGCTCATCCAATCCCTCGCCAACCGCCTCGACGCGACGGCGACCGCCACCTCCTTAGATCAGCTCGCGAGCCGATTGAACAACCTTGCCAACCTGATCATCCTTGATAACGCCGACCACGCCATCGGGGCCACCCGCGAGGTGCTGACCCGGCTGATGGTCGCGACACACAAGCCGCAGTTTTTGGTCACCAGTCGGGAGGCTCTGGGCTTCCCAGAGGAGCACCGGTTTGCCCTCGGCCCCCTCGGCACCGACGCTACCCTCATGCTCATGGAGCGAGCCACTGCCTGCGGCGCTAAAATCGGCCCCAAGGACGAATCAATCTATCGCCAGCTCGCCGCTGCCGTGGACGAACTTCCCCTCGGCATTGAGCTCCTGGCTCCGATGCTTGCAGTCATGCAACCCGCGGAAGCTCTGCGCCTCATGCGGGAATTCTCCGCGCTCGAACTCGAGGCCGCCAGCGGCTCCTCACGGCATCGAAGCCTTGACGGCATGATCGCCTGGAGCGTGGATCGCCTTGATCCTGAGGATCGAGACCGACTACAGTCTCTGGGTCTTTTCGTTGGCTCCTTCCCGCTGGATTCGGCCGCCGCGGTTTGGGGCTCCACCGGCTGGGGCGCGGCTCAAAATATGCGGCGGCTGGTCGAGAAATCGCTCGTCCAGTTCGAGCCGCACTCCGGAGCCTCTGGCCGATACCGGCTTTTGCAAACGATGGCTGCCTACACGCGCAAGGCTCCCTGCCCACCCGAAGTCGCCCGCCGTTTCGTCGAACACATTGCGAGCGTCACCGCCGAACTGGACCGGGACCTTCGCAAGGCCCCGACGGCTGATAACTTCAAAGCCTGGGATCTCTGGAACCCCTCCGTCCGCAAGGCGGTCGGTCTAGCTAGCGAAGCCGATGCGGTGGACGCCGGCATGCGGATCATCCACCACGCTTCCCTCTTTTGGGGCTACCGGGCCGGCGAGCGCGAGGATGCTTTGCTCGCCAAAAAGCTTCTCGCGTCACTGCCCAACGAACCCTCGAAAACCCGCGCCGAATTCCTCAACTCCCTCGCCGTCCTTTGCGTTCGAGCGGGGCAGCGGGAAGAGGCCGAGGTTCACGCCACTGCTTCCCTCGCCGATGCTCGCGCGATCGGAGACGCCGCCCACGAAGCCAAGTCGCTGCTCAATCTCTCCATCATCGCCCTACAGAGCGGTCGGCGCGAGGAAGCCATTACCCTGTCGCGCGAGGCCGAACCGATTCTGCGACAAGGCAATGATCTGAATAGCCTTGCCGCTTGCCTCTCCAACCTTGGGGCGATGCTGAATGAAGTGGAGACTCTCGATGAATCCATCGGGGCCATCCAAGAGGCGATCGCCTTGTTCGATCGGCTCGGGAACCGAGGGCGCCTTGTTCTGGCTTTGCAAAACCTCGCCGAAGTCCTCATGAAAGCCGACCGCCCCGCCGAGGCTCTCCCCCCGGTCCTTCGCAGCGCCGAGTGTGCCGCCGAGCTAAATCTCCCCGGGTCATTGGCCCAAGCCGCTCAGCTCGGCGCAGTTTGCCTCGCAAAGATGGGCCTTACAAATGAAGCGATCAAAGTCTGGAGAGCCGCCGATCAATACGTCGAGGGCGAAACCATCCTTCGCCACGCCACCATCCAAAGCGCTTTTCCGGATGAGTTCACATTTCTACTCCAAAGCTCCGAATCTACAATTCCGAGCGCAGACTGGAAAGCGTTATTACGTCAAGCCATTTCGACTTGACCTCCTGGCAAGATTAGTGTAACGTTAGCTTGTGGACAACAAAGACGACCAAGTGAACTTACGCAGTGGCTCGCTGATCCCAGTCACGCGGGTGGAGAAACTCAGCGCTTCTCAAGGCCAATTCGCCTACCGCTTCGAAACCAATGCCGGTGACAGCCAAGAAGCCATGATCGTACTCCGAAGCGCGAACAACTCAGCACTCGGCCAGGTCATCAGCGTTCTTACCATCGGAACTACCGAAACCATCGATGTCCCCCCGTCTACCACCTCGATGCCGATTTCGCCCCGAGTTTCAGCAGAGAACCGCTTTTTCGAAATTCGCGGTTCGCACGACGGAAAAGGGGCCTTGCAGTTCTTGGTCGATACCGCCTCCGGCCCGCGCTCTTACGACATCACCTAGTTGACATCCACTCCGCGGCGCACTTCATAAATGTGAGTGCGCCGCTCGATATCCTCGCCGACTTTTGGACTCCCCACCCAGGGCAGCGCGAATTCCTCCTTGCCGACTCGCGCTATCGCGTGCTCGCCTGCGGACGCCGATGGGGCAAGACCGACGCTTGCGCCGCGGCACTCATTTTAGGCCTCTTCGACACCGGCCCCACGCGCCAGCTCATTCTCGCCCCGACCCTCGCTCAGGCCGAAATCCTGTTCGACCGAGTGGTCGAGTTCGTTGAGCACTTCTGGCCCGAGGAGGCCAAAGTTCGCCGTTCGCGCTTCCCCTCTCTCACCCTCGGGCCGCACCGGATCTGGGCGAGGTCGGGGCACGTGCCCCGCTCGTTGCGCGGTCAAGGCGCGACTCACATCGTTGTGGATGAAGCCGCCTTCGTTCGGCCCGAACTCATCACCGACATCGCCCTGCCGATGCTCGCCACGACCCACGGTCGCCTCACGCTCCTCAGCACGCCTTGGGGGCGCAACCACTTCTGGCGATTCTACGTTCGCGGTTTGGAAGGCGAGGAGAACTTCTGGAGCCGCCACGCTCCCAGCGCCGAATCGCCTTGGGTCCGCCCCGAGTTTCTCGCCGTTCAACGCGAGCTTCTCAGCGAGCGCGCTTTCGCGGTGGAGTACGAAGCCGCCTTCCTCGATGCGGTCAACCAAGTTTTCCAAACCGAAGCGATCGAAGCGGCCATCGTCCCCCACCTTCCTCCCGCGCCGATTCCTTACCGGATCGGCGTGGATTTTGGCCGGTACACCGACTACACCTCCGTCGCGGTCTTGGCCGGAGACCATCCCAATGTCCAGCTCGCCCACATCGAAAAATTCAATGGCGGCAGTTGGAAGGAGCAAGTGGAGCGCATCGCCCGCATCGTGTCGCGTTTCCCGAATGCGCAGGTGCTGTGCGATGGCACCGGCAACGGCGACGCGGCGGTCGAAATGCTGCAAGGTGAGTTGACAAACCAGGTCGTTTCTGGCCTTGTCTTTACGGCTTCCGTCAAGCGAGAACTGGTCGAGCATCTCGCGGTCGCCTTCGAGCGCCGCGCGTTCAAGATGCTCCCCAATCCCGATCTCATTCGGGAGTTGTCCCACTTCGAAGCGCAACTGCGCCCCACCGGCAACACCCGATTCACTTCGCCAAGCGGTTACCACGACGACATGGTGATCGCCCTCGCCTTGGCTTATCGCCTCTTGCCCAAACCGTACCGAGCCCAAGTCATCGCCGCGGGCTCTCGACAATTCTCCCATGTTCAACCTCAAAATATTTGACCGCAAACCTCGACGCACGCAAACCCCCGTCGCCCCCAGCCTCACCTCCTACGAACGCCGCGCCCTGGAACTGCCGGGTGCTGGCGTCACCCTCTCGCCATCTCTGCTGAGCGAAATGGAGCGCGATTCAATGATCCAAACCGCGCTCACGATCAAGAAGCTGGCCGTCCTCGCCGCCGAGACCAAGATCGTCCCGAGTTCAGATTCGTCCATTGCCCGGCGCAACGCCGAGTTCATCGAGCGGGCATTTGAGCGCATGGAGGGCAGCCCGCGCTCGATCCTGATGCATGCGATGGACTCCTTTGTGCACGGCTGGTCCATCCAAGAGACCACCTACCGACGGGAGGCGAACCGCATCTGGCTCGTCGCCACCGCTCCCAAAAATCCCCAATACTTCGGGCTCAAGCTGGACGCCTATGGGCACCTCGAAGGGCTGACCCACCAGATTCCCGGCGAACCCGAGCGGAGCCTGCCCCGAGGCCGGTTTGCCATCCACTTCAACCGCGCCGGATACGCCAAGCCGAAGGGCCAAAGCGATCTTGAACCAGCGGTGCGCCACTGGCAATCCAAGCGGGCACTCACCACCGCATGGCGTGCGCACTTGGAACGTTTCGCCTCGCCGACGATTTTGGGCAGTTTCGAGCGCGGGCTACCGCTCGAGGAGCAAACCGCGATCCTGGAGGCCCTGCGGAACCTGCATGACAATACCGCCATCGTTTTTCCGAAGGAGATTCAAGTGCAGACCCTGCATGGGCGCGAGAGCGACAACAACGCCTTTCAGGATGCAATCGACTTCCACAACCGCGAGATCGCCCGCTCCATCCTGGGCCAAACCCTGACCACCGATGAGGGCCGCCGCGTTGGCTCGTTGGCGCTGGGCAAGGTGCATCTGCAGGTGCTCCTGCTCCAGGTGGACGCCATCCGCCGCGAGCTAGCCGACACCCTGATGACCGAGCAGATCATCCGCCCACTCATCGAAATGAACTTCGGCCCCACGGAAATCCCCCGTTTCGAGTTCGACCGACAACCCCTCGAAGCCTTCCGCTCCGGCCTCCTCTCGGAGTAGCCGGAGGGTAGGCACCCCAGAGGGTAGGCTTCAGCCTGCCACCCGGCGCAAAGACTTTAGTCTTTAGCTAAGCGGGTTCTCGCCAACCACCCGGCCCCCACCAACCCCGCGTTCTCTCCGTACGGCGAGCGAACCGTGCCCGGCAGCGTGAGCCAATCCGATAGCCCCACCCCGCCGCAAACTACCACCACGTCCGGGAAATACAGCTCCCGCACCAAGCGCAGCGCATCTTCCGCCGCGACCATCGCTCGCTCTCTCCGCTCGGCACTCGGGTCGCCACTCATCCCCGCGCCACCCAAATGCTCTTCAATCGTCCCGCCTAGCGAGCACGGCTGGTCGTTCAATCGCGGATACTCCCCGCCTGGCCCCATCCAAATCCGACCGCGATCCACCACTCCGCCCCCGACCCCGGTCCCCAGTGCCAACGTGGCCACCCGTAGCCCCGCGAAATCCGGATGGCACGCGTGCCCCCAAGCCGTCGCGAGCCCGTCATTGAGCGCCACGGTCTCAACCCCCGGCCAAGCGAACCGAGTTCCCACGTAATCTGGGATCAAGCTTTTCGCCTCGGTCACGGTCGCGGTACGGGGGTCCACCGTACCGCCGGTACTCACCCCAACACGCTGAACTCCGCTCGCCAAAATCCGCGCCCCGATCCACTCCAGCCGCTCCGCTCGACCCGTAGGCAACGGCGTTCGCTCGACCTCTCCAACCAGCCCCTCCGGTCCAAACACCCCAAAGCGCATCCAAGTGCCGCCAATATCTACCGCACCGACCGGCTCCTCGGATCGCATAGCCCCTCCAAGGAACGCTCGGGTCTGCTTGACCGGGTCATTCAACGCCCCGCCAACCACCGCCGCGGTCGCCCCCATCAGGATTGCCGCCTGCGCCTGCCAAGGCTCGGCGAACCGCCCTTCTGCAATCACCCGACCCGGCGCCAGATGAATTGCCGAGCGCAAAAACTCAAAGTCAGGACCCACGGAAGCCGATCGCGCCGGGGTGTAGCCCGCCAAAGTCGTCCCCACCAAGTCCGCCCCCGCGGCTAATGCATGCCGCACCGACTCGATGCAGTCACAATCCGCCATCGCGAGACGACCGTGAGCGTGGATCAATCCCACCAAGTCAGCCAGCGACTCCCCGCCCCGTGCTCGGGCGGTGCCGTCCAGCGCAATGACCTCGCAACCCAGTTCCAACAGCTCACGCACTTCAACCGAAGTCGGGGTGATGTAAACATCCGAGCCCGGTACCTCGCGCTTGATCAGGCCGATCACAAGCACCCCTGTAGCCGCCTTAATAAATCGAATATTCTCCGCCCCCTGAAGGCGCAAAACTCGGCACCCTTCCGCTAAAGAAGCTTGAGCCAGGCGGCATAGGGTGTCGGGATGCTCGACCGGAGAGCCAGGCGACGCCTGCACGCTTGCGATCAAAGGCGCCCCTCGAAGCAGATCGAACAAATCCTTGAGCGTCACTTCCGGTAGCTTTCCGCCGCCATCTCGCGGATTTCCACCGTGATGACCAACTCGCCCGAGGAGTGGCTAAACGAAAACTCCTGCTGTAGTCGGGCAAACAAAGCGTCGGCCATCGCGCTCCGCAAAGCCGCCTCGCGCCCCGCCAAAATCGAAAACTCAACGTGCAAAAATTGGTTCGGGCACCCTTCGCCCGTCGTCCAGGTGTTGACTTCGTAGTACCGAGCCTTCACCGAAGCCGGGTCCACCGTCTCGAACGAAGAAACAAGAGCGCAAAGCTGAGCCAACAGCTTATTCGCATCGCCGACGACCCCCGCCGAAGCCTCAACCACCAGATGCGGCATCACTCACCACCCTGACGAGCACGCAGCCGCGCCAGCCGACCGTTAATGCTCACGAGGTACCACCACAGCCCGCCGATCACTATGGCCGCTGGAATCGCCGCCACTACTCTCCAATCCAGATTTCCCATCACGATTTCTCCAAGCAATTTCTAATTCGCCAACCCAAACCCGACGCCGCCAAAGCGCAGTCGCCGCCATACCCACCGCCAGCATTCCCAGCATCACGCCCATCCGATAAGAGGAATCCAGCGCGCCTTGCTGAATCACCGTCGAAGGGTGCAGGGACCGCACTTGCGGTAGGCGGGGATACACAAAGGTAAGGAACGCGATCGGGATCATCATCACGAGCGAGTAACCCGCGAGCGCCGTCGCCCGCTTCGAATCGTCGCTGATCCCCGCGCGCAACGCCAAACCGCCTAGCAACAGCAAGGTCACAAACAAGTACGAAACTTGCCGCGGATCCCAATTCCACCACTCGCCCCACTGCACCCGGCTGAAAAGGATGCCCGTGGTGAGCGTCAAGACTGCCAAAATCGTGGCCATTTCCCAGCAAGTCGAAAGCCGAAGCTCGTTGGATTCGCTGGGGTTGCTGAGCGTCTTCACCGCCCAAAAGGCACCGACCCACACAATCACGCTACTGACTAGCGCACAGGGGAGGTGGAAGAAAAGAATCCGGGCCAAATCCGGGCTCATGAAGCCCTTGGCGGGGGGAGCGATGTACGTGTAAATCAGCGTCGCCGCCAGCAGTCCTCCCGCCGCAAAACTCAACCAGGGTCTCGGAGGCAATGGGGTCTTCATCGCAACTTTAAGTAAACCTTAACTGCCCCCCGGCTTGCCCCGTGCTACCCCGGAATCGAGTCGCCACATGAAGTGGGCCAGCACTGGTCCGAAACTCAGCATCGCTAGCCCAAACAGGGCCAAACCGCCCATGTTTTGCCACGCATCTGGCGCAGCCCCTTCGCCAAAAGCATGCTGAAAAACCCCAATGCTCAGCGAGACCTGCGGAAGCAGCAACGGCAAACTCACTACGCTCCCCAAAATCCACCGTTGCGACGTTCCCACCACCAGCACCCCGGTCACCGAAATCGTGGCGGCAAGCGTCAGAGATTCCAGCAGCAAACCAGCGAAGAGTGACGACACATTCCCCACCTGAACGCCCGTCAAGCCCACAAACACGCTCACCAAGAACGTTGCCGTCAAAATCAACTGAGCAAACGCGAACAGAAACTTCCCCCAGAACGCCGCTTCGGGGCGAGCCAGGAGCCGGAGCAAGTCCATCGTGCGCTGGTCGTCTTCCACCAAGAACAATCGAGGCAGCGTGATGCTCGCCGAAAAAAGCATTACGATGGTCAACATCCCGGCGTACAAGGCGGCGTTAGGTCGTTGCTCCGCGCTCGCAAAAGCCACCGCGACCACCGCGATCAAGCTAAAAAGCCCGGCCGTGAAGAAGCCTTGCTTCGACCGGAACTCCGACCGAAACTCCTTGCGCCAAATAGCCGCGACCTCAGTCCAAAAGCGTGAATTCATGGGTGGCCCACCTCGCCTCGGCCGGGTCATTGGTCGCGAGCAATGCCGCGCCGCGCAGCTGTTGCTCCGCCAAAATCGAAGCCACCAGTGCACGCCCATCGGCATCGAGACTGGCACTCGGTTCGTCAAGCAGCAGGAGAGGCGGATCGGCTTGGATGGCAAGCGCCAACTTCAATCGGGTCTTCATTCCACTGGAGTATTCGAGCGTGGGCTTCTCTCCGGCTCCATCTAGTGACACTCGGGAAAGCAGTTCCTGATAACGGCTGGGAATCTGACGCAACGACCCGGCAAACTCCAGATGTTCCCTGCCCGACAGGTTCGGATAGAGCGATAGGTCTAAGCCAGCGTAGCCGACAGAAATCCTCGGATCACCCGAAATGCCCGTGACGCGCCCCTCCGACGGCGACCACAGCCCCGCCACCAACCGCAGCACGGTGCTCTTTCCCGCCCCGTTTCTCCCCAGAATGGCCAAAACCTGCCCCGGCTCGAGGGCAAATGAAATGTGGCGTACGATCCAACGGTCCTCTATCCGCTTCCCCAGATCGTCGACGCAAAGCACTCCCTACGTATACCCGTGACGACCAAATCAGAAAATTGTGGGAACTCCTGTTCACCTTTCACCATTAGAACTAGTATCCAGTTTTATTGCTGGAGCAAGCAATCGAGGACAATACTTATGAAACTCAGCACTTTTGCCACCGTGGCCGCCGTTGCCATCGTCGGATCTGCCTACGCAGCCGCCCTCAAGTCTGGACTCGGTTCAGGCGAACGAGTCACTCCATTCCATCCCAAGCACGTCACGGGCGCCCTTGCCGACACCGACAAGTGCTTCCCCTGCACCTTCCAGAACCGACCCCAAGCCCAAATCTGGGTTAACGGCGACAGCATGACCAACGTGGTAGCCCTTGCGAAGGCGCTCAACGGCGCACAAGAATCCTACAAGGCCACAGAATTCAAGGCTCTCGTAGTATTCCTCGTCCCCACCGCCGAGCAGGGCAAGTGGACCACCAAGCTCAAGGAAGCAGCCAAGAAGGAAGGACTCACCAACGTCAGCATGGCTCTCCTCGACCCCGCCGACAAGGCCGTGGCCAAGTACAAGATCAACACCAGCGCTGAAGTGAAGAACACCGTCGTGTTCTATCGCAACTGGGAAGTGACCTCCAATTGGGTGAACGTGAAGGCCGACGCGGCTGGTCTCAAGGCCGTCACCGGCGCGCTGACCCAAGTCAACGCCAAGTAGTTTCAACCCTCCAACCTCTCACCCCGACCCCGCCTTCTGGTGGGGTCGGCTTTTTTGATCTGTTCATCAACCGTTAATGCGATCTGTCGGCAAAAATCCCGTATAGTAGTGATGTCTCGACGCTTTTCGGGACTTGGAGAGCATTCATATGAAGCACATATTAGTATTTTCGGCACTCGCAGTTGTAAGCTCTGCGAACGCGGCGCAGTGGATTTTGTCGGCGAACTTGTTGGCCTCCAACGAAGTCCCACCGGTCAACTCACCCGCGACTGGTTCCTTCCTAGGCACCTACGATGACGCGACGAATAGCCTCGTGGTGTCCTCAATGGGTGTGAGCGGATTCGTCGGTAACTTGACGGTCAGTCACATCCACGTAGGGGCAGCCGGTGTTGCTGGCGGTGTGACGCTCGACTTTGGTCCGGCTTCAAATTGGACCAACAATGGCGGCGGTAGCTACACCTACAACCCACCGGGAGCCTTTATTTTCAATCAGGCGAACGAGAATGCGCTCCTCACTGGTGGCACCTATGTGAATGTTCACTCAACCTTCGCTCCCGGCGGGGAAGTCCGAGGGCAGATCTTGGCGACTGCAGTTCCTGAGCCAACCACGATGGCCGTGGTCGCGTTGGGACTGGCAGCTTTGGCCAAGCGACGCCGACAGAAGTAAGTCTTTTAAACTTATTTGAAAGAAGACCCGCCGAAAGGCGGGTTTCTTTTGACTGGGAGCACGAACTTTCAAGAAAGAGTGAAAGTTCAGGTCCGTTCGGAGTAAACTGGAGGAGATGGCAAGCGTGGTCACCCCCGACATTTCAATCGACTCGATTTCCGAAAAAGTTTTCGCGAACGAGAGGATCTCGGCGGCAGAGGCGAGGTTCCTCTACAGCCATCCGAACCTGATTGAACTCGCCACTCTCGCGAACCATCGTCGCCAACAGAGGGTTCCTGGCCGCACCGTTACCTACATCATCGGTCGTATCCTGAACTACACCAACGTCTGCTGGGTTCGGTGTAAGTTTTGCGCCTTCTACCGCGTGCCCAACCACGCTGAGGGATACCTGCTGACCGACGAGGACATCCTCGCAAAGGTCGGCGACACGGTGGACAAGGGCGGCATCGAAATTCTCTTCCAAGGCGGCCTCAATCCCAAGCTCAAGATTGATTATTACGAGCAGATTTTCGCCAAGATCATGACGGCGTACCCGCAGGTGATCCTTCACGCCCTCTCCCCCGCCGAGATCATCTACATCGCCCATATTTCGAAGCTAACCGTTCGCAACACCCTTGAGAGGCTCAAGGCGGCCGGGCTCCACTCCATCCCCGGAGCAGGCGGAGAAATTTTGGTGGACCGGGTGCGAAAGATCATCGCCCCCTACAAGGACACCACCGACGAGTGGCTCCACTGCATGCGCCAGGCCAGCGAACTGGGCATTCGAAGCACGGCAAGCATGATGTTTGGTCACGTCGAAACCCTCGATGACCGCATCGAGCACCTCGGTCGAATCCGCGACCTGCAGGACGAGTGCCAACCCTTCCGCGCGTTTATCAGTTGGAATTTCCAGCCCGAGGACACTAACCTTCCCATCGCTCATAAGGCCAGCGGCGCAGACTATCTGCGCACCGTGGCAGTCTCGCGGATCTTCCTGGATAACATCGACAACTTCCAGGTCTCGATCCTAACTCAAGGCCCAAAGATCGCCCAAGCCGCCCTAAACTACGGGGCCAACGACTTCGGTTCGATCATGATTGAGGAGAACGTGGTGTCCGCCGCGGGCAACAAATTCATCCTCAACACCGAAGAGTTTGAGCGCGTGATCGCCGAGGCCGACTACGAGCCTCGACGGCGCAACACCCGCTACGAACTGATCTAATTGCCAGACTTTCGCCCTAAGCCATGCACTTTCGGGGCGATTGCACCGTTATAATGAATGTACTAACGGTGCAACTATGGTCAAACTCAAATTCGCTCAAATAGGAAATTCGCAGGGACTCATTTTCCCCAAGGAGCTCATGGCAACGATGGGCGCGGAAAAGGGTACCGAGGTCTACGCCATTCAGCAACCGGACGGCATTTTGCTGACCACCCAGGACCCCGAATTCGCGCGCGCTATCGAGATAGCTGAAGAGGGGATGCGAAAGTATAAGAACGCCTTGAGCGAACTGGCCAAATGACCGCCGAGCCAAGGTTTCTCACCGAGCCGGAGGTGCTGGTCATCCATCGCATGCAGCTTCGTGTGCACGGAGGCGCGGACGGCCTACGAGATGCCGCTATGCTTGATTCGGCCTTGAACCGCCCAGTCAATCAGTGGCATTACGTTCAAGCTTCCATCACGGAGCTCGCGGCTGCGTATGCCTTTGGGATCGCGCGTAACCACCCGTTTGTGGATGGGAATAAGCGTACAGCCCTTGTGGCCGCGTACACCTTTCTCGGATTGAACGGGTACGAACTTGTCGCGACCGAGGCCGAGGCCGTTGTGGCGATTCTCGCCCTCGCCGCAGGCGAGCTCACCGAGGAGCAACTGGCACTTTGGTTCGCCGACCATTCAGGTCCGCTCACTCCCTGACGAACTGGACGCTTCCCCACTGCTCAGGCTGATGCATATCCACCACGCCCTGCGGCGACCACACCCAATTCTCCTCGGGCAGCCCGGCAATCTTCTCAATCCGGCCATCCCGCACCTCGATGTGCCACTGCACTCGGCTGAAGTTGAGGCGCCAACTGTCTCCGACCACAGGAGGGAGGGGAGTGGCTCCATTCGTAAAGCACGACCAAGGAAAGGCAATCTCGACCCCCCAACCGTGGTCCACCGTCGAAGGGTCATTGATCTTGCCATCTACCCAAACCGCCACCTTGGCGTCCGACTCCCACGAGTTGTCCGCGCTGCCACTATCCCGGTACGGCTTAGCCAAAAATAGATCCCAAGTCGTCCCAAAGGCATTCACTTCGAACTCAAAGTAGTTCAAAGCATCCCCATCCGGGTCGATGAACACCTCGAAGTCGTTGTCTTGAAAAATCACGCTGTCGTGCACGGTCAGCGTCGCCCAAACGCACGGTTCTTCTAGCCAAGCCCCGATGTAAAAGTACTCTTCATCCCATAGCATCTTCAACCGCGTTTCGAGGGGCGGGATTGCGACGCCAAGAATGTCAACAAACGCCTCAGACCACAGAGCTTGTGCCCACGCCGGATCGTCCAACCTTCCTGTCATCTGGAAGGGCGACCCAAAGTTGCACCGGTACGCACGGGGACTATTCAGTAGTAGGCTCCGTGATCGGACCGTAGAGATCGGGACGGCGAGTGGCGAACACATCCGTTTCATACTTGCCGGGAATTGTGACGGTTCTCTTCTTTCGCGCATCGGCCAGAGCCATATCCGTGACCAGAACACGCTCCGTCACTCCTGCGTGTTCTAAGACGGTGCCCATAGGGTCCACCATGGAGCTTTCACCAATAAACGAGAACCCATTCTCGTCACCAGTGCGATTACAAGTAATCACAAAGACCTTATTCTCAGCGGCTCGCGCCGGGGTCAATATGTTTGCGGAAACGTGTGCTCCGGTGGGCCAATTCGTCGGCACCACAATCAGCTCAGCGCCCTTCAAAGCCAGCGTCCTCGCCGCCTCAGGGAACCTAAGATCAAAACAGATCAGGATTCCGATCCGACCGATCGGGGTATCCGCCACCACAAGCTCGTCCCCTGGAGTTGCATGCATGTCAAACCCTAGTTCTGGAAGGTGCACCTTTCGATATTTGTGAACAACTCCTTTAGGCGTAACGATGACCGCAGAATTGTATAAGTTCCCACCCGCCTTTTCCGCGAACCCCATGACGATGGTGCATTTGTAAGTCTCCGCAAATGCCTTGATAACTTGAACACACCACCCGCCGTGCTCATTAGAATCAAGGCTGAGCGCAATCGACTCTGCGGCGTCCCGATTCGGGCAACAATAGCCCGTCAAGTAGCATTCAGGAAAGACGAAAAGGTCTATGTCCTGCTTGCGGTAGGCTTCAAACACATTGTAGGCCCGCTCCAAGTTGTGGAGCGGATCGGAGTAGCTCACATCCGATTGCACACTCGCCACTCTCGCCGCCAACCGTCCCTTCCGGGGCATTCGCTTGGGCACTGTTACTCGCTCCAGCTCAGTCTCATCGTCCCATGTTGGGAGGTGCCCAATCCAACTTGGAGGAGCCGCCTGGGCCAACCCCTCTGCCTGCGCCCCCTGCGACCGGATGAAGTCCTCGAATGAAGCCCGTCCCATGTGAAAGTATAGCCACAGCGCACCGCTAGTGTCGAAGATGATGAAAGTGATGAACGTGATGAGTCATATTCCCACACGGGAATGTGCCCGAAGTACAGGTTAACGCTACGTCTTCAATCATAGCGATAATCTCAGCGGTTTGGTTTTTTGTTCTTGGGATGCTGAGGCAAGAACAATCAAGGGAGGTGGATTTTCCCACCTCCCTCTCTTAGCTTTAGACGAGCCGGACCCTAATTGTCCGTGCCACCGAAGTTCGCGATGACGATGTCAATGTCAGCCGCGTCAACTTCACCAGAAACATCCACATCATTATTGGAGTCTGCGGTGCTGCCAAAGGCAGCAATGACCTGGTCAATGTCAGCGGCGTCAACTTCGCCCGACGTATCAACATCTCCGTTCTGCATAAGAACGTTGCCGATCGCCTGGTTGCTTCCGGTCAAGGAAGCGAGCGTGTTCCTCTTCAGGAACGAAGAGCCATCCCACTTGATGGTGACCGCTCCGGTGACCGCCGAAGGAAGCGAGATGTTGAAGGAGCTGCTCGACGAATTCGCCACGACCGCACCACTGGCGACGGTTAGTGTGCCTTGCACGACTTCATAGCTGATGTTCCGTGGGAAAGCGAACGTCGCACTCGTATCACCGAGCGTCAAAGTTCCCGAGACCTGCTGGTTCGCGGTGATGCTGACCACGCGGATATTGTCAACGATCATGCTGTTCAACCCGTTCGGATCAATTGCACTGCCACTGTTGGTGTCCATCATGCCGACCAACAGATTGGGCTCGGATGCGACGGTGCAGAAGTTTAGGTCAACGGTGGCTAGGAGCACGCCATCGATGTACCACTTCATGATGTTACTTCTCTTCTCTAGCTTCCAAGCTCGCCATTTGAATCCCACGGAACCCGGGTTGGTCGTTCCCGTTTGGGAGGGATAATTTGCCGCTTGTGCGGCTAGGAGCGGCTCGGCAGGAAAGGCTGTCGTGTAGTAGACGTTGGAACCGTTAAGATTGCCCGTCACGTTACCCGCAGCATAAACGTCCGGCACCACGTTTGCTGTCGCCCCGAAGGCGGCATAGTAATAGCCATTGGCAAATGTAAACCGATTGTCGTTTGCGTGGGCGCGCCAGTCAATTGCAGACCCACCGTCGAGCGTCGTTGAAAAGAAGACGCTGTCCCGAGTTGCCAGGGTGTTCTGGTTCGTTTGAGCAGTGGTAGCGGCGGTGCCCCAGCCCATGTTTGCCAGTTGAGTCGTTCCGCTGGCTCCCGCGGGTCCAGGACCAAAGTAATTCAGCCAAATGTCGGCGGTCAAATCAAAGTTGCCGGTGAATGCTTGACCTACCGGGGAGGCGCTGATACCGCTAATCGCGCCCAAAAAGGTATTTGTCCTCAAACGTAGTCCCTTGGTCGTTCCACCCGTTGAGCCAGGTGCGCTGGGGATTCTAAACCCGGGCGTTGCGCCTCGATCAGCGAAATATTCAAACGAAAACGAGGCTTCGTGGTTGGTGGGATCATTGGAGGTGAGTGTGATCCAGTTCGCGGACGTGTCCGTATCAAAGTCTTCAAAAAAGTCTGCGTGTGCCACAGAACTGAGCCCGGCAACGACGCCGAATGTCAAAAGTGTTAATGCCTTCATGGTGGTGAGCCTGCGACACCATTTGCCGCTAAGACATTGTATAGGAAAAGGTGCGTCACCAACCCCGCAATTTTACGGTATTGCAAGTTCAAGGCCCCTGTCGGAGTCTCACCCCGACGACTAACTTCGAGGTGTTGGTGACCGGCGCGCAGGTTGGTCCCGGTAACTCACCTTAGCCTAACGCCGCCAGATCACCGCAGATCGCACTCGCGGTCGGATGCCCCCCAGCCCCACGGCCGATGAGGGTCACTTCACCCACGAAATCCCCGCGCACCACGACCGCGTTGAACGGCCCGTCCACCCGAGCAAGGGGGTGTTCGATCGGCAGGGCCACGGGAGCGACGCGCGCACCACCCTCAATGGTCCAAGAGGCAATCAGTTTCACCCGCTTGCCAAACTTCGACGCGTCCGCCAAGGTGCCCGGCCGAACCTCTCGAATCCCCTCTCGAGAAATCAGATCCAAATCAAGCTGCTCGCCGGAAGCAATAGCCCCCAGAATCGCGATCTTGTACATCGCATCAAACCCGTCCACGTCGGACGTCGGATCTGCCTCGGCGTACCCCAGCGCCTGCGCCTCCGCCAGCATCTCCTCAAAACCCACTCCCCTGGCTTCCATCTCGGTCAACATGAAGTTCGTCGTCCCATTCAGGATGCCTTGGATGCTCTCGATGCGGTTTGTCTGGGCCAGGACCTTCAGAACCTGGATGATCGGAATCCCACCTGCCACCGCTGCCTCAAATCGCAAGTCGCCGCCGAACGCCATCAGCTCATCGTAATGCTTTGCGATCAGTTCCTTGTTCGCGGTCACGACCGGCTTCTCCAAAGAAAGAGCCCGTTTGATCAGCGTCAGAGCGGGCTCAAGGCCGCCCATCGCCTCCACCACGATGTCCACCTCGTCGGAATCCACCACCTCTTGCAGGTTGGACGTGACAGTCGGAAAATCGAGCGCGCGGGGCTTGGAGGTGTTGCGCACTCCCACCGTGGTGACCTCAAAGCGGTCCCACATGTTCTTGGCCACCAGTTCGAGTACCCCGGTGCCCACGGTGCCAAAGCCAAGCAGACCGATGCGCCTAAGCGACATAAATCAACACATCGCCGGGCTGAACCAGTTGGCCAGACTCCGCCACAACCTTGTTAACCGTGCCGCTTGCAGTCGCCACGATCTCATTGAAAACCTTCATGGCTTCGATCAGCCCGACCACTTGCCCCGCCGTCACGGTGTCCCCTTCCTTCACAAAGGCAGGCGAACCGGGGCTCGGCGAACCGTAATAGATCCCCATCATCGGCGAGGAAATCGGAACTCCGACGGGAGCCGCCGGGGCTACCGGCTTCACTGAGCGAGGCTTCGGTACGGGCTCTTCCCCTTCGCCAAGGCTCGGAGCCGCGACCATCGTCGCCCCCTTCACGGGCGCATCCACCGCGAATTCGACTTCCCAGCCGTCCCCCTTCAGGCGGCCTTCGGCAAGCTGAAATTCACTCATCAAGCTCGCCAATTCGTCAATTCGATCTTTCATTGATGCCCCGGATGATACACGAATCCTCTTAAGAAGTATGGAACAACCCATTAGAAGGCGGACAGAGAAAACCGGCGAGCTTAACAGGAAAGCCGTCCGTGCGCAGTACCGACTATTGAAAGACACGAATGCGGAAACACTTCTTAAATCGAAGGCGGGGCATGACGCTCATGGAACTCTTGATCGGCAGCGGGCTCATGATTATGATGGCTACCGTGCTGTTCAGCGTGGCTCTTGGCGCCTCGCGCATCGCCGCCAACGTTGACAGTGGGGCGAGCGTGTTCTCCCGCGGCCGAGTCGCGTTCGAAAACATGCACGCCGACATCGCCCGGGCGGATTCGATCCTGGCCCGTTACCCGCCCACGGGTACGGCTGCGTACGCATCAAACGGAACCACGACTCTCATCGCTCGCCTCCCGCAAGCGGACGCTAATGGCAGCTCAATCCCGGATGCGTTCGACATTGTGATTTATCACCTCGAACCCGCTACAGGCAGGACGGGGCCGAATCAGCTTGTCCGCTACCGTTCTCAGATGACCGGCGGGAGTCCCAGTTCAATCATCCGCGAGCGAGTTCTCGCCACTAATGTTGAGTCGCTCGCCTTCAACTATGTTGGGGTGGACTCGTTTGTCGGCAACAGTCTGAACAAGACCTTTACCCTGAAAGCCACCCCAGGAGCATCCTCAGGCGTGCAAGCTAACCAGGTGATGGTGGGCGGCGTTGATCGGATTTCCGACGGTCACGGGCAGTACATGGGCGCGACGTTAATCTTTGCCCTCGCCCCGAAAACCGGCGTGTCGATTGACGCCATCTACAATGCTGACCCGACGGCGATAATCAACGCAAGCGGTTCGAATCCCGCCAGTTTCGTCCACGTCACACTCCGCGTCCGCACCCCCGTTCGCAATGCCGCCAACGCCACCAACGACCGATTTATTGAGCTCTCCAGCCGCTCTCCCGTCCGAAACCGATAAGGCCCACATTATGAAATTGACGCAAACCTCACGCAAGCGAAGAGGCATGAGCATGCCCACCGTTCTCATCTTCTTGATGGGCTTCTCTATGGTCGGCATAACCGTCATGAGCCTCACGGTTAGCACGGACCGTAACTCTGATCGATCTTCCAGCAAAGTCCAAGCTACCCTCCTCGCCGAGAGTGGAATGGTGGACATGTACGATCGAATTCGTACTCAGATGTGGGCTGATGGTAGCTATCCGTTCACCATTTCCAGCACCAATATGGCCGCCAATAGTTACACTGGCAATCGAGTGCTCGGGAGCTACACGGCCCGAGTGATCAGTGCGTCTAGCTCCGACGAGGACGTTGTTGTTAATGGAACGACGGTGCGCCGCAAAACTTGGGTTTTCGAAATTGGGGCCGTCGGCATCGCCGACAAGGGCATCAGGAGCGAGATCAATGGTCGCTTTACGGGTACCACAGATTTTGCCCTTCAACGGATCACCAATGTCACCCTCGTCCCGGGTGCGAGCCAGATCTTTTTGCCTTCCGGCGCAATCGTAGCCAACAGTCAAGTCAATATGGTGACCGACCAAGGCCTCCGGGTGACCAGCCCTGACGGAGTTTCGGGCCATATCATCGGAAACAAAGGGCTTTCTTGGCAGACCCAAACGGGCTCAAAGAACACGGTGCAGCACTCAAACGTCCTCGACGCCCAAGGTTTGTTCATGGTCAATCAGGCCTCGCTGGCCACCACGCTAAGCCCGAACGGGATTGGGAACCACAAGGCGTATAAGAATTACACTTCGCCGGCAATTGTGGGAGTTGAGGGATTGCCCGACAACCCAGCGAATACCGTCGTTGGCTTGAGCCGCGACGTAAAATTCGCCGACCAAGCGACGACGCAAACGTGGATAAACAACTGGAAGCAAACCACCGCGGCGACGGGCGCAAACCGATTTATGGGCAATTTGAGAGCAACGGACATTCCCGAACGGCCCGCTGACTCTTGGCGCGTGCTGGAGACTCCCGCATACATTGACGGTGACTTAAACGTTCCGTCGAACACACAACTACGGCTCATGCCCAAGAGTTCAAATCCGGCCGAGAACGTTGTTTACGTTCGAGGAGATATCCGGAACATGGGCAATTTGCTGAATCTCGGCGCTATCGTTGTGGTCGAAGGCAAATACCTGGACGGCCCCGATGGGCTATACCGGCTCGATAACCAAGGCAGCCCGTACACTGATCGCAAGACGCTGCTTCAAAATGCTGCCTTTGTCTCGGTCAACCCGAGCGACGACGCCTTTAAATTCACTTCTCGCGGATCGGCCACCACGGGACTCATCTATGCCGCGCGCGGAGGCATCGAGGTCGTGGGCGACTTGACCTTCAATGGCCTGATGCTCGCGTACAAAAACATCTATATCGGCCCCAAAGGTGGAGGGACATTTACCGTCAATTTCGAACCTGACGCCGCGAAACGTGGCGAATTTTATCGGCAGCCGACGGAGCAGATTAATGTCACTTTCGTACCTAATGGCGTCGCCAGGCAGTTCCTCCCATCGCCGATCACAAACTGGGTGCAGCCGAAGTAGCATCCAGCTTTCACATTTCGGAGTTCGGAGCTTCCTCAGTTCGGAGTTTGGAGTTTGGAGCTCGGAGCTATAGGAGGGTGGACCCCGCCAAGTTGCTTCGCTACCCACCTCGTCGGACGTTCGGTTTTTTACACATTTAAATGTGACGATTAACGCATTTGTTGGTTGAGGCGCGTTTTGGGTCGATTTCGAACCTGATTGCTTGGCTGGATTTTCACATTTGTTGAATTTGCGCATCTTTCTTTTTGTATCTTTTTGATCGTTCTTGCCTGCAATTCCGGAAGGTCGAGTTGGATTTGGCTTACCCCCTTGCAGTTAGTGATCAGGGGCGGCGTCAGTCAACCTGTAGGGAGTGAACGACGCGGCCGCCCCGAGCAAAGCCACTGCGACAGGCTTCAAAATAGCGTCTTGAAACACCAGATTTGTCTCGTCATTGACTTTGGTGGACAGTACACGCAGCTCATCGTGCGCCGGGTGCGCGAGCTGGGGGTTTACAGCGAAATGGTGCCTTGGATGAAGGCCGCCGAGCGCATTCGGGAACTTGATCCCCATGCGGTAATCCTATCCGGCGGGCCCTCTTCCGTACTAGATGCCGACTCCCCGACCTTAGATTTCGATCTCATCGCCGGCAAGCCGACCCTCGGCATTTGCTACGGCCTCCAACTCATGGCCCACCGTCTGGGTGGCACAGTGCAAAAATCGGAGGAAGCCGAGTACGGTCGACGAAACTTGGGTGAGACCAAGGTGGGTTCGATCCTGCACCACTTCTCGGACGAGCAGATTTGGATGAGCCACGGCGACCAGGTGCTGACCCCGCCGACCGGCTTCACGGTGATCGGCAGCACCGATTCCTGCCCGATCGCCGCCTTTGAAGAGGAATCGAGCCACCGCTACGGTGTGCAGTTTCACCCCGAAGTGACCCATACGCCGAAGGGCAAGGAGCTTCTGCGGCGCTTCCTGTTTGACAAAGCTGGGTTCACGGGCGACTGGACCAGCGCCTCATTCATAGAAGATTCAATCGCCCGAATTCGCGAAGAGGTGGGCGACAAGCGGGTGCTTTGCGCGGTGAGCGGGGGCGTGGACAGCAGCGTGGTCGCCGCCCTCATGACGGCGGCTATCGGCGAGCAAGTGACGTGCGTTTTCATCGACCACGGCCTCCTGCGCAAGCACGAGGCGGAGCAGGTGGTGGAGCAATTCACCCACCATTTCCATCCGAATTTAGTCGCGATCAACGCCCGGGAGCAGTTCTTCTCCGCCCTGGCGGGAGTGACCGATCCGGAAGACAAGCGCAAGGTCATCGGGGCCGAGTTTGTGCGCTGCTTCGAGCAGCACGCCGACCAGCTCAGCGGTATGGATTTCCTGGCCCAAGGCACCCTTTATCCGGATGTGATCGAGAGCGGGTCTTCGACCTCCGCAAAGATCAAAACGCACCACAACGTGGGCGGCCTCCCGGATTGGATGCGGATGTCCGTGATCGAGCCGCTGCGCTGGCTGTTCAAGGACGAGGTCCGCGAAGTCGGGCGTGAGCTCGGTCTGCCGGACGAGATGGTGGACCGCGAGCCGTTCCCCGGGCCCGGCCTTGGCGTGCGGATTTTGGGCGAGGTCACCCCAGAGCGGGTGAAGATGGTTCAAGACGCCGACTGGATTTTTCGTTC
>JAYUVF010000077.1:0-8196 GCA_043754215.1 Chthonomonas sp.
TCGCGCCGCCCATTCCGTTTTGGGTTCTGCGCTATCGAACGGCTTGGCTCATCGCCTTGGCTAACTCCATGAAAAGCGGGATGCCGAAGACGAGATTGAAGGGGAATGTCACCGCAATGGAACCGGTCAGATACAAACTGGCCCGGGCTTTTGGCAGCATGATTTGCACGGCAGCGGGCGCAGCGATGTACGATGCGCTGGCGGCCATCGCCCCCATGACCCCCGCCCCGCCCGGCGAGAGCCCCGCCGCAACACCTGCACAGGTGCCAATAGCCCCATTGAGAAGAGGAACCAGCGTTCCGAACAAAAGCAGGAAGAAGGCATTCTCCTTGAGTTCGGGCACTTTAGAACCGGCTACCAGTCCCATCTCCAGAAGAAAGATCGTGAGCGCTCCCCGAAAGAGATCACCAAAGAGGGGCTGGACTTGCGCCATGCCAGCGGGCGTGGAGACAAGGCCGATGAGAGTCCCTCCGACTAACAAAACGATTGCTCGCCCTGTGCAGAGTTCATGAATGAGCGGCCCGAGCGACTTCCCTTCTTCCTTTCGCAGGACCAGCCAAAGGGCCATAAGAATCGCCGGAACTTCGAGAATCGCGACCAACGCGGGCAAAAACCCCTCCGGTTTGAGGCCCTGCATCTGCGCAAAGGTGGTCGCGGCGATGAACGTGACGGCGGAAACCGAGCCGTAATGCGCCGCCATCGCGGCGGAGTCGGTACGATCAAGCCGCCCAAATCTGCGCGCAATGTTGTAGGCGATCGTCGGAGTGATGATGCTTATGGCAAGAATCGCGACGACGGGGAGGACGAGTTCTGCGAAGGTGGCGTCTTTGAGCGCGACACCGCCTTTGAGACCGATCGCAAAAAGAAGATATATCGAGAGCGAGGAGTAAAGGCCCTGCGGCAACTTAAGGTCGCTTTTCAGGAGCACCGCGACAAAGCCGAGAACAAACGCCAAAACCATGGGCGACAACAAGTTCGCGATCAGCAGGTCCGTGGAGCTCATTATTGTTCCCGCAGTTTCGATGCCATTGCGGCATTTGCGGGAGTATGGCCCAATTCGCGGGCAGGCATGCGCGCTACACCGCGACAGACTCAAACGTGACCTTGCCAGTTGTTATTCGGGCAAAATACGCCTCGATGGACTCGACTCCAATCACTTGATAGACGTAGGCCGCAGCGCGCGCCAGATCTTCGAGCTGCACCTGTTCCAACTGCGGCTGTTCGAGTTCCAAGCGCGCGGAGTAGAACGCGCAACTTTGGTGCGCGACCAAAACGACTCTCTGAAGCCCGTGGGCCTCCACCAAAAAGTGCAACTCGCCGATGACTCCTTGCTCTTCCAGAGCGGCTTCCGGATGCCCAGCGAGACATGCCGGTCCCCCTGGCAAGCAGACGCGGTCATAGCGAGGCAAGCCCAACCCATACGTCAAAAAGTCAGCCGTATGGGCCCCTATTCGCCCGTCGGAGCAATACAGTGCGGCGGCGTGGATTCGGTCTCCCACGTATGGGATCGGACAATCGTAAACCATGCGGCGGAATACTACCCGGCAGCCTTAATCCCCGCCCCCGCCACATCCACCACCACCGCATCCGCCGCCGTCGCCTCCGCCAGAGTCGCCGACGCTAGAATCCCCACCACAGCCTCCGACGTGCGAAGCACAACCGGATCCGCAACCCGAGCCGCCGGGGCCGCCCCAGGCCGAACCTCCCTGCCGAATCTTCGTGATGAGCCAGACACCAGCGGCCAACACCACGATCCCAACGATGACCCACGGATTGTCCAGTTGGTCTGCGGCCTTACAACCAGCCGCCACGACACTCAGCCCAGTGAGCGTGGCTAGAACAACCGCAGTCCGTTTCCGAATGTGCCAGTAATCGTCGCGCTTCGAAGAGGAGCTGAGTCTGGGCCGAGGTGCTGGCCAAACATCCGACGGTGCTGCCGCACCGAACACTTCCTCGTAGAGCTTCAGCGTGCGGGCGTACTGATCTTGAAACCGCCCCGTCTCCGCTACTCCCCCTTTGGTCGGGTGATGATGAAGGGGCCTCGGGAGGAGCAGGGTCATCCGCTCCCAATATGAAACCGTGTACGTGAGGTGCAGGTGCCATGCCTCGTCTACAGATCTGCTCGGAGTCACTTGTTCCTTGCTGAGCATCGCAAGAATGACGAATCGCTTGTACTCAGCGATTACTCGTTCCGCATAGGGTCTGGACCAACCGTTTTCTTGGGCGAGGCGGTCAACAAAGGTGAATTCTGCGGGGCTGTCGTCGATCGAGAAGGATGAGATTTGCTCGGCGAGTCTCGCTTGTTCTGGAGTCATGAGAGTTTGGACTTCCAACCAAAAGTACGGAGTGCAGTCCTATCAGGATTCAATGTGGGTCAGGTCGTCGTATAATCAACTTGAAACGGAATGAACCCTAAATTCTGGATCGCAGGCCTATTAGCGCTGGTGCTCACCTTGAGCACCGGGGTGGCGTCGGCGGTTCCAGTTGCGAATGGCAGTGATTGCTGTGGGCCGAAAGTAGGTGCACACGACTGCAAATGCGGTTGCCCCTGCGTCAGCGCTTCCCCCGAGATTCAACCTGTCGAGACGCCGGCAACGATCGTTTTGCTGACCGCGATTCTAATACCCGCTGTCCAGCAGATATCCGTTCCCGTTTTACACTCCACTTCAACCCCGATTGGGATTCGAAAGAGTGCTTTCAGGCAATGGACACGGGCGCCCGATTCCGCTCGCGCCCCGCCCTCTCCGTGATCAGCCAGCGCGGCTGGCCCTTATCGTGCCCCGACCTCTGATCACGGAGTATTTTTGAAAGCCCTTTTTACAACCCTTATTCTCACATTGCTCGTCGCCTTGAGCGCGGCGCAAGGTACGCCAACCTGCCCGGTACTGGACAAACCAATCCCCGCCGATGCACCGACTCTTCTCTATCGCGGACTTCGCGTTAGCTTCTGCTGCGCCCAGTGCGAAGGCTCGTTCAAGGCCGCGCCTGAGACTTACCTAGTCAAGCCTCGGACGGCCGGTCAGTTCGTAGCTGACTCTCTATTCGACCCCGTCACGAAAACACGAGTTGCGATAAACGACGGCGTGAAAACGGCGATCCACAACGGAATTCGGTATCCGTTCACCGACGACGAATCCCTTGCCAAGTTCCAAGCTGATCCCGCGCGCTACGCGGCATTCCCCATGAAGGAATCTTTGGTCTGCCCGGTGATGCGCAACGGTTCGGAAACTCATCTCGCGGCATTTGGCTACGCCGACCATGAGGGAGTTCGATATTACTTCTGCTGCGGCGGATGCGAGACGACCTTTGCCGAAGACCCGGCCAAGTACGCCGCCACGGTCAGCGCTCACGTCCGCTCCGTAACCCCCGGGAAAGGAGACACGGGCCGAATGCTGATGCCCACCTGCGCTGGATGTGCCGGCGAGGCCCGGCTTTTGGGTGCCGACGGTCTGCCCACTCAGTGGAACATCGCCTACCGATACATCAACATCGACTCGGAGCCTGCCGCACGGCACCGCTTCACGGTTGACTATGCCCTCACGCCCCGACTCTCGGTTGGGCTGGAGCGCTCCGGCTCCGACCCGACCCCCTCAACCGGGACTGGGGTCGGCGTTTGGAATTACCTTCGAAGAAGCGATGGAGACACCCTCGTCCTTCCCCGGGCGAGCTGGTTCATCACGCCAGAAGGGCCCACTCACCCCAGCCTGGTGCTCGGATTTACGGCCGACCGACTTAGTACCCCAAAGGGGCAGGCGTTCTTCCTTACTGCTTCAAAGGCAATTCCCAATTCAATGTTTACACCCTTCGTAAGCATCAAGACGAACACGCTGGACGGCCGGACGGTGTTCCCGTTCGGCGTTAACGCAAGGCTCACGCCCGAGTGGACTCTCCAGGTGATCAACGACGGCGATTACACCCACTTCTTGGGCAGTCGAATCTTTGATTGGGGAACCGGAAGTGTCATTGTAGCCCGAGGCAAGTACCTCGGCTTTGGCCTTAGCTTCGGATTCTAAAACGCCATGTGTGCCCGGTTTAGCCTTAACTTCAACCCTAGGCTCTTCCGGGCAGTTTTTGGGTTTGATCTGCCTGAGCAAGAGTTCCTGCCTGAATTCGCCCCCACGGATGAAGTACCCGTGATCGTCGACTTCCCGCTGAGCCCCCAGATCCAGAAGATGCGATGGGGCCTCATTCCCAGTTGGTCCACCAGCGAGAAAATGAGCGTGAACACGTTCAACGCTCGTGCCGAGTCTCTGGATGAGAGGCCCACGTTCCGCGGAGCTCTGCCGGAGAGGCGATGCCTCATCCCGGCGACGTGCTTCTACGACTGGTATGGAAAACAAAAGCTACTCATCCGCCCCGTAGAGCTCGAGCTGTTCGCCTTCGCTGGACTTTGGGAGGCCAAGGGGGACCTACTCTCTTGCACCGTCATCACCTGCCCCGCCCACGAAGCGATGACCGACTTCCAAGATCGGATGCCGGTAGTACTTGACAGGCAAGGATCCAGACAATGGGTTGAACGCGGTGATTGGAGACCTGAATTGCTGCGTACGTATCCAGGACAGCTCCACGTTGAACCTGCCCCGACGGAACAGCCTTCCTTGTTTAGCTAGAGCGGGTTCCGAAGCCCAACCGCGCCCCGAACGTTAGCGTTCGTGAATGGACCACCGTTAAACGTAGTTGCCTGGTTGACGATATTCGCACGTGCGCCGGTCTCAAGGAGCAAACCACATGTCCCTGCCGACTGCAATTTTGTATTCCGGAACGTGACGTACCACTCAGAGCCGTTGGCGTTGGGACCAAGCCAAACCGGGGCGCTCCAAAGCGCCGAGTTTCGCAGCGTCGAGTCTTCAATCACGATGTTTGGCGAGTTGCTAATTGAGCTCAAGTTCAAATTCGCCCCTAGTTCCGTAACCAGATTGGTGAAGGTCCAATTGCGAATTGTCAAATTCCCAAGCATTCTCGGAGTGTTCGAAATCGTGGTGAACTGCATGTTGACGCCGTCGAGATCTCCGCGGGTGCTCACCCCGTTCTCGAGGGTTAGAGACTGCACATAGCTTGCACCAGCCGGGTTTCCAGCGCCCCCTGAGTCCGTGTAAAGATGAAAGACGGGGGTTGTCTGCGGATAGGAAGGATGCTTGCCTCGGATCACGACGTTAGAAGCTCCGCCGTATACATGGATGCTCGACGTCGCCGTGCAGTCTTCGAGCAGCACGCGGTCCACGCCGCGCCTCCATGATGGATTAGCAATCCCGAAAGACGTACCAACCGTGCGTCGGTACGTGATCCTCGTCTCGCCAGTCCCGTGTCCGACGTCGAATCCGGCGGTAGGAGCGGAGCAATCCTCTACTAAGACATCCATGTTTCCGCTCTGTAAAACAATTCCCGTTCTCGTTCGCAAGAAAGTCGTTCCTCTCACCGTAGCGAAGCGGGTTCCGATAAATTCAATGCCGTACCCCATTGAATTGAGATTGCCGTCTGAGATTCTCGCTCGGCTGACCGTGACGCCCTTACTCATCATCACGCTGATCCCAGCGGTGCTGTATCCCATGACAGAGACGTCGTCGAAGACCAAGTTATGAGCCAGGCCCGCCACGACGCACTTACTAGAGTAGGCCCCATTGGTGGGACTACGACCATCGAACGAAATGTTTCGAATGGTCACATTGTCGATCACCGTTCTCGCCGTACCCGTCGCATTTTCAGGCTCGATCAAGCGAAGTTCGCCCGAGGAAAAGGCGCGACCTAACGGTTGCGCAAGACGGATTTGGTTTCCGTTTACCGCGGTGACCCTCACGAGCTCACGCTTAAACCAGTAGGTGGTGTTTCCTGACGAATGTCGCACCGTATCGAGCACCGGATCGATTCCAACGATGATATACCAACCGGGAGCCGGATTGATCCCGCCCGTGCGCGTTAAGTTTTGATCGCCTTCAGCAGCAGGGGAGATGCCTGTTTTCGGATTTTCTTCCGAAGCGGAGTTTTCAAATCCATGCCAGCCCGCATTACCAACCGTCAGCAATGGAAAATCCGCAGAACTGGAGCGAACAAGCTTCGTTCCCGACTGACCGACGATGGTCAGATTTCGGGTGCCCCCGGGGATCTGAAGAGATGTGCTCAGCACAATCGGCCCTGCGGGCAGCGTCAATGTGGCCTGCCCAGTCGCAACGGCATCATTGATCATTTGCTGCACCGCTACGCCGGTGGTTTGAGCACAAACGGCTCCCGGCAGAAGGCATGCGGCGGCGATTGTGGCCGATACTCTGGTTGAAGCTAGTCTGATAATCCCCATGATAAACAGGAGCTTTCTTCCACACCCAGCTTCAACCAGCACTCAAACGATTACCGGGATGCGGCCATATTAGCCCGCCAAGAACCGCTGAGCCACTTCAACGTCTTTCGCTCCCAGCGAATGGCCGCCCGGCACAGATTCAAACTCCACCGTCGCCCCGAAGTCTTTCAACATCTCTCCGAGGCGCTTTGCCCCGTCGAAAGGAGTAATCGAGTCAGTTGGAGAAGCGCATATCAGGACCTTCTTACCTGTAAGGTCCGGCGGAACCTCGGGCACCAGAGGCACCATTGGTCGCAGCAGGATAGCGCGATCAAACGTTGCCGGGTGCAACAACAGCAACCCCGCCGAAATCGACGCTCCATTCGAATAGCCCAGCGCGACCTTTGGTAGACCGGTTACCCGTTCGGTCGCAATCGCTTCTGGCAACCAGGTCGCCAGCTCACCGGCTCGCAGGATAAGGTCGTCCTCATCCAGGTGCCCCTCCGCGAAGCGCTTAAAGTAGCGAGCATGCATCCCGTTTTCCAACTCTTGGCCGAGCGGGGAGAGGTAGTTCAGGTCTGGATCAATAGACTCAACTAACGGCAACAACTGGCTTTGGTCGCCACCTGTGCCGTGAAAAGCCACCACCACCGGCCTGCCGGGTGATCCAGCTCGGAAGAGATACTCGTAGCTCATATCGGGAACTGTACTCCGTTTGGAAGCTCGAACTTCGTCAATGATTGCTCCAGAGAGGCTCGGCGCGCCTCGAGCCATGGCGGCAGAATCAATTTCTCACCGAGCTTCTCATGAAGCTCGTCGGCAGAAAAGCCCGGTCCATCGGTGGCCAGTTCGAATAAGACGTGCCCCGGCTCGCGGAAGTAAACGCTCTTGAACCAGAACCGATCAATCTCTTCCGTGGGCTGTAAACCATACGCAATGACCTGTTGACGAACGGCCTCCTGGGTCACCTCGTTCTCGGTTCGGAAGGCGACATGGTGCACGGTTCCCTTCCCAAACTGGCCCTTGGGTCGACCCGGAAGCTCAACCACGTCCACAATCTGCCCCGGATTCCCTTCTCGCAGGGTGAACCGAGTGCGATCGCCCACCTTTTCGGCCTGCTCCGCCCCGAAGACTTGGGTCAGAAAATCGGCAGTGGGACCAGTCTCTTGGGCCCACATATCCACTCGCTGGAAGCCGTGGATGCCGAACTCCGCGGGAACGTGACTGCCTTCCCACGCGGGTCGCGGGTCGTTGGTGGTGCCAATAAGCTCGAGGAGCAACCCATCTGGATCGGCAAACAGCAAGGTCGGCTCCCCGAGGCGATCTTGCTCCGCAAAACTGGTGTTGGCCCCGGTCAGGCGCTGCTTCCAATAGGAGAGCGAGCTTTTGGGCACGCTGAAGGCAGTCACACCGACCTGCCGCGCGCCCGCGTACCCCGCGCTCATATTCGTCCACGGGAAGAAAGTCATCGCCGACCCAGGCGAGCCGCTCCCGTCGCCATAGAATAGATGGTAAGTGTTGGGGTCGTCCTGGTTCACCGAGACCTTCACCAGCCGCAGCCCAAGCACGCCGTGATAGAAATCGACGTTAGTCTGCGGATGTCCGCTCATTGCGGTCACGTGATGAATTCCCAAGATATTTGTTTGCATAGTCAAATAAACGACATCGGCCACGGATCGGTTCCAACGCGACCCTCCCCTTGATCAGGAGGCGTCACAACAAACACACAGGATCAGTACGGCGCCGACTGCAAATATCCACCCACTTGGATCATATCCACGTGAGCTTCAGAAGCTCCCGGGAACGTCACTTCGATCTCAACTTCACCAGTTGTGGGGGTGAAGGAAGAGGCCGGAGTCAAGAAATACTCGCGGTACCGCTCCCCTTTGCCTAGTTGACGGAACAAGCCAGAGGGCATAGACGTGTAG
>JAYUVF010000078.1:0-37623 GCA_043754215.1 Chthonomonas sp.
CCGATCAACGTGCGGGGGCCGATGGACTCGGTGAGAATTTGGACGCCGAGAATGGCGGCTAGGCAGCCGACCCACAGGATGCGTTCGGCAGTAAAAACCGGCACGCCCCCGAGTGGGGTGTGCCGGATGTGAAATCGGGTGAGGACAATGACCGCCGCGCTCAGGATCGCCATTGCGCCCGCGCTGACCCAATCGAGGGGCATGGGGCGATGAATGATCAGCGCCGCCGCAAGGGTGAGCGCGCACAGAAGAACCCAAGCCGATTCCGATAAAAATCGTACGACCTTGCCTTTTAGGGCTTCGAGCTTCTGGAGCGGTTTAAAGCTATCGTCCTTCATCTTCCAACGCGGCGGAGCGGCTTGCGCTTGCCGGAGGGGGTTCCGAGGGGCTTACAACGGACGTCGGCTTCGTCGCTTTGCGCGGCGTCGCTTTTCGCTCGGCTTTTCGTAGTGGGCGTGCTCTTTGAGCTCGCGCAAGACACCACTTTGCTGCACTTTCAAGTTAAATCGCTTGAGTGCGCTGTCGATGGTTTCGTTTGACTGGACCGCAACGTGAATCAATTTTGGGGCATATCCTCCAGAGTGGCTATTATACATCTTCGGCGAGCCCAATGGAAACCCTAGGCTAATTTAGGGGGCCATCCGAGAAGTTCGGCAACCCGAGAGAGCGTGCCGACGACGATCTCCTGCCGCGATGCCAGAGATCGAACGAAGTCCTCATGGGCTGCCCGATCCACGCTCGGCTCGCCCTCTCCGATGCCGGCGAAATTGAGGATTAGCCATCCGCTTTCGTCTTGAGCCTGGTCGATTAGCGCATTCATTTCGTCGGCGGAGTACCCGTCCATCAGGACCGAACGGAGAGCCCCTATTGTGAGGGACTCGGGATGATTCATCCCATCCAGGCCGGTCCGCACGACCGAGTATTGGTCCGTGATGGGTCGGAAGCGGGTGGCGTGCTGGATACTTGGAGAGTTGGCGGGCCAGGCAAACGGGATGGCGCTCGCGCCCAGAGAGCGGATCAGCTCGCGGGTGTCCCAACATTCGCTCGCCGCCAGCTCCAATTCAAGGTCATGGAGGCGGTACTCAAAGGGGAGAAGCGCGCCATTGCCGAGTTCGTGACCATGGCTTACCGCGCCTCGCCAAACAGAAAAGAACTCCATGAGCCGCGCTGATTCAGCGAAGAATGTTGCCTTGAGGTTCAGCTCATCCAGGAGCGGCAGGGCGGTTTCGGCATGCGAAAAGAGCAGGCCATCGTAGGTGAGGCTTACTGCTCCGCGAATGCCGTCGGGCCACTGCAACACACAACTAGTTTACGTGTAATTACGGGGCGGTGGGCGGTTGAAATTTAAACCCAAATCCGCGCACGGTGAGCACCGGCTCGCCGCCTCCGCTCTCTTTGAGCTTGCTG
Source organism: Chthonomonas sp. (assembly GCA_043754215.1). Classification (GTDB taxonomy): domain Bacteria; phylum Armatimonadota; class Fimbriimonadia; order Fimbriimonadales; family Fimbriimonadaceae; genus JAFLBD01. The sequence continues at coordinate 1,408 of JAYUVF010000078.1, forward strand.
CGAAGGCGATAGATCAACACGTCGAGGGAGTTGCTGCTGAACTCGCTGTCGTAGCCCCAAACGGCGCGGAATATCTCGTTTCGATCCACCGCCATTCCGGGCCTCATGACCAAAAAAGCGAGCAAGTCGAATTCGGTATGGGTGAGTTCGAGCGGTGTTTCGCCCACGCTCACCACCCGGGAATCGAGGTCGACGCACATGTCGCCAAATCGGTGCGAGCCGGTCGGCCGAGACACCACTGGCGCGTATTCATTCTGGCGTCGGAGGAGCGCCTTGACTCGTGCCACCAATTCGTGGGCGTCGAATGGCTTGGTCAGATAGTCATCCGCCCCGACCTCCAACCCAATAACCTTGTCAATGGAATCTCCGCGCGAAGTGAGCATCAGAATCGGAAATCGATGTTGCACCCGAATGCGGCGGCAGAGCGCAAGGCCGTCTCCGTCCGGCAAGCTGAGGTCGAGGATGAGGAGGTCTGGCGGTTCCTGATTGACCAAACGCCAGCCGTCCTCGACAGAATGAGCGCCGTCCACTTTATGCCCTTGCCCCTCCAAGAGGCGGCTCAAGCTCTTCGTCAGGAATTGGTCGTCATCCACAATGTGGATTCGCGCACTCATACGCCGGGCACCTCGATGGTGAAGGTGGTCCCTACGCCGAGTTCGCTACTCACAGAGATCGTGCCACCGCAGTCCTTGACGATTTGGCGGCAACTGAAGAGGCCGAGGCCGAATCCATCGGTGCGCGTGCTGTGGAACGCCTCAAATGCTCGCTCTGCTGCCTCGGCTGACATACCAGGGCCGTTGTCGGTAACGGTAATCGTCACCACGCCCGCCTTGCTTGTCGCCGCAAATCGAAGGAAGCCGCCGTGCTTCATCGCCTGAATGGCGTTCATCCCGAGGTTCAAGAAGAGGTGTTCAAGTCTAGTGGAGTCTGCCAAGATTCGCGGCAAATCTGGAGCAAGGTCCACTTCGCATTTGATCTTTGACACCTCGAAGTGGTGACGCAGCAGATCAGTTACGCGGCCTAAGGTCTCGCTCAGGCTGGTCGGGTGCCGGACAGTTTCCCGAGGTTGTGCGTAACTGAGGAGCCGATGGGCGAGCACACTGAAGCGATCGAGGTGGGTCTGTACCGTGCGTATGGCTTGCGTCGATCCACTTGGCTCCATTCCCATATCTAACGAAATTGCGCTCACGATGTTGCGAATATCGTGCGCAATCGACGCGGCGAGGGTTCCGGTGGCAGCCAGTTTCTCGCTCTGGATGAGCTGAGACTGCGTGGAGGCGAGATCCCGTTCTAGCTCTTTCAGCTGAGCTTCTCGCTCCAACTCGCTGCTGATTCGCATTGCCATGAAGCTAAGGAAGTGGAGATCCTCTTCGCCGTGCAATTCGTCGGTGCGAGTGTCGAGAATGCACAAGGTGCCAAAGCTGCGGCCATCCGGGGCGATGATCGGCACCCCAGCGTAGCGCGTGTAACCGAACCGAGCCGGCATGAGCTGGCTGGTCTCCGCGCTCTTTGTGGCATCTTGAACGATAACGCCTCTTCCGGCTTGAAGACAGAATTGGCAGTAAGAATCTGTGAGGTCGTTTCCGGGGAGTTGCCGCGCTTCGGGGACAGGCCCGCCCACCGCGTGAAACTCCATGTAGTCATTGCGCCGGATTGACAGAACCGCGATGGATTGGTAGAACTCCCCGATGGTCTCGACAATCTGACCGTAAACGCGCTTGGGGTCGGGATCAAACAGCAGACTGGTTTGATGAAGCAACTCGTCCATTTTCTCGGACTTCTTCCGTTTGGTAACGTCAAGGAAGGTCCAGATTCGGCCAACCGGAGTTCCGTGCTCGTCTCGTACCGGCCCGGTGTGACGGAGCAACGTGATCTCAGGATTTTTGAGGGTGAGCGTGTCGTTCTGGACGAGCTCTGGATCACAGTAAACGCTCTCCAAATTTCGATACCACTCGTCGAAATTGCCGATCCGTTTCTCGACCATTGCTCGCACCGCGCCCACGTCGCTGCGAACCATCTTTTCGATATCGATGCCAAAAATATCGCCAAATCGACTGTTTCCCACTAGGGACACGTGATTCAAATCAGTCAGCAACACCCCATAATCAACCGCGCTAAGGATTGAAGCGAGCATGGAGCTCGCCCCTTCGCTACGAATTGCGCGGACTGCTATTTCATTGAACCGAATGCCGGGAGTGTTCATGGGGTCTTGACGCGTGGCCTTCGCCAAACAAAGTATATATTCATTGGGCGGCACCTCCGAACATTAGCGTAAAGGAAAGCAGCCACCCCACATGAGTGAGGCGGCTGGCCCTGAGAGGAAATCAGTGGGGCCGCTATCCGTTGGGGAAGGGAATGGTGCGGCCCACTGCGGTCAGAAGACTTACTTTTTCTTGCGTCGCAACATCGCGCCGGCACCGAGTGCGAGGGCGATCATCGAAGCCGGCTCTGGAACTGGCTGAACTGAGATATCTCGGATAGCTAGTGAGTCGCTCGTCTGGTTGTCGCTGATGTCACCGATGAAGGTGGCGGCGCCAGTAGCTAGGTTGATGGTGGCAAAACGTGAACCGCTGACACCCGCGACTTGCAACGCGGCGTAAGCAGTGTTGGTCAGCCCATCAGTCAAAATGTCCATCCCCGCGAGAGCCGTGATATCCGTCCCAAGTGCGCCGACGGTTATCTGCGTACCTGCGTTAGGCGGATTTTGGATCGTCAACGAGTTGCTTGCCGAATCTATGTTATACAAAGTGGTCGATGTGGCTCCAGCGAAGCTGTTCGTGTACGCCGAGGCTACGATGCTCGGTGTACCGACCGCTTGGTTCAGTGCGCCATCTACAATCGCGACGCCGGTGGCGACATTGATGCGGAGATTCTGGCCCAAGTTGCTGGTCAACCGAAGTCGGTCGGGGACTGGGTTGAAGTCCACGCCAAATTCGGTACCGCTAAGGGCGATGGCGTTGCCGCTTGCATCAGTGATTCCAGCGACGAAGCTTGCCACGCCAGTTCCAGTATTGATCGTGTACAAACGACCGAAGGAACCTACGCCGTAGAGCATGCCACCGTTCGGTCGGAAGTCAAACCCGACCAAACTTTCGTTCGCGGCCAAACCCGTGATGAACGACGCTTGTTGGAGGGTACCGGGGGTAGCCGAATCAAATCGAACCAGTTGGTCTCTCGTTGTCAAACCATAAACTGTGACGGCTTCCGCGCTTTGCACGAAGCCCCCAACAGCTATGAGGCCAGTCAGGGCCAACACAAAATTTCTTTTCATAAGATGTCTCCACCTCTCATAGGAGCAGGCTTGAAATAAGGTACATCAACTTCTGCTCCTTTGACGCCCATTTTACAGAACGTTAAAAGTCTGTAAGGAAGTGTTCATGAAAGGGAGAGATTTGACAGGACTAGGTCCCCAGACGGGGCTGGTTTGAAGACCTAGCGGGCGCCTATTGCGGCCAAAACGTCGCGCAAGTCAAAGATCGCGAAGTTCTTCCCACTGCTATTCATCGCCACCATGATTCCCTCGGGAAACTTTGGCCCCATGGGGGCCCCGCTGATCTCAATGCCGTCTGTGTCGTCCACCGGACTGGTGAAGCCCCCAACCAACCCAAGGTCACCGAGACGGTAGGCCCAAAAGACGTTGTTCTTCTCGCGCTGATCGGAATTGATCAGAAACGACTTGGTGGTCGCCAGGCCCTCGTGATCACCGGTGTGGAGGGGGTTTGAGATGAAGCCTTGGATCATGCCCGTTTCGGCATCGAATGCCCAGATTCCTGCCCCTTCATCTGAACAATACAGCCGCTTTGTGGCGAGGTCTAACTTGAGGGATTCCGTCTCCTTTTTCCCACTGAAGTAGCCGAAGCGGAGGTCCTGGCGGTAGTCCACCTTCTGGGAAACCGGATTCCAGGCGAGCGTGCCGCGTTCGAAATGCTCGGACTTTGGACCGGTTTTTGGCGAGACCCATGCTCTTGCCACGCCTCCCCATTGTGCAGAAGTCACGCCCATTGGCTCACGGTCCGCCTCAGGCCAGCCCACAAACACATCGGTCGTACCGCTGAGATCGGTAAGAGTTCCGTCTGCGCCGACCTTGAAGCACCTTAGACGCTTCTTGAACCGTTCCGTCACCACCGCAAGGTCCCCCTTCTCCGCCCCAAAGTCAAACCCCTGTATGACGTCCACATTGTTCGGGCGATCTAAGCCGACGAACTTCGAGACGACCTGACCCTCCAGGTTGAAAACGTAAAGCCCCCCTTCTGGAGCTGCAGTCTTGTCGGTGCCGAGAATGAGAGTTCGCTCACCTCGGGCCAAGATCGCCGGGTCGTCTGCGTCTGCGCCGACTGGCGCGGTGAACAGTTTCGGCGTCACCTCGGGCAGGTCGGCAAAGTGCAGACAAACGAAAGCGAGAACTGGAACCATGGTCCCAAATTCTCTTCGCCCAATGTTAAGAGCCGATTAGCGCGCGTGAGCGTGCTGAGGTCGAACGAGCCCGAAAAGATCTTTCACATCGGACATGATCGGCATGAGGTTGAGGTCGCTGCCGAGCCCAAGCTCCATCGCCTGCTCATAAACAAATCGCAGTCCGGAAAAGTCTTCTAGACCAAATCCCACCGAATCAAAAACCGTGATCTGCGCCTCGCTCTCGCGCCCATTGCGCTCATCCGCCAAGACTTCCCACAGCTCAGTGACCGGGAAATCCGCCGCCATGTGCTGGATCTCTCCCTCGACCCGGCTCTGGGGGGCGAATTCGACGAAAACCTTGCTTCGCTCGAGAATCCTGCTTTCGAGCTCGGTCTTGCCTGGGCAGTCGCCGCCGATGGCGTTGAGGTGCATGCCCGGCTCCACCATGTCGTCGGTGATGATGATCGCCAATTTCTTGTCTGCGGTGCAAGTCGTGACGATGTCCGCTCCGCGCACGGCCTCGGCAGTGGAGCTACACGGGATGAGCTTGAGGCCCTTCTCCTCGCCGAGGTTGCGCATTAGCTTCTGAGTTGCGCGCGGGTCGGTATCGAATAGGCGAACTTCTCCGATGCCCATCAGGTGCTGGAAGCCGAGAACTTGAAACTCGGACTGTGCGCCATTGCCGATCATCGCCATGATTTTCGATTCCGGTCGCGCCACCAGTTGGGCAGCCAGCACCGAAGTCGCCGCAGTGCGGAGCGCGGTGAGGATGGTCATCTCGCTGAGCAATAGGGGCCAGCCGGTCGCGGTTTCGGCGAGCGCGCCGAACGCCATAACCGTCATCAAGCCTTGTTTGATGTTCTGAGGATGGCCGTTCACGTACTTGAAGCTGAACAGTTTGTCATCCGACACCGGCATCAGTTCGATGACGCCAACGTCAGAGTGGTTCGCGGTGCGCGGACTCTTCTCAAACTCGTGCCACCGACCGAAGTCTTGCCGTAAATTCTCCACGATGCCGCGGATAGCGGGCACCACCCCGACCGTCTCGGTGAGACGCCGCATGTCGGCAAGGTCAATGTATCGGGTGGTGGGTTGGGACATATTCACATTATGAGGCTTGAGCGCCCCAAAACGGAACCCCAATCGTCACGTTGTGACCGCGTGCTGACTTTGGATTCAAGATTTTAGATGTCAGATTTCGTCATCATGGCAAGGGCCGGGCAACCGCGCGTCCAGCTCCGCCGGCTGATCCCGCAACACACCCCATGAGCATCCTCTGCCAGTTGCCGAAGGGGAATAAACGTATTCTCCACGTGGCAGTATTGATGCTTTGAGCGTGTTTTGATTGCCATACTAAACGTTTTTTATACTCCGTATGTGCTTTATGACGCAACGGTCATTTTTTAGATGCTTCGCCATAATTGTTTCTGCTCCCGTCACCATTTCAGATACTTTGAGCCAATAATCTAACTTAAACTTGCATCAGATGCATCTTTTATTGCCTCGTAGCGGCAGTACATGTCTTCTTAGCATACTTTTGTAGCCAATTCCCTATCAAGAAGGCGGAGGAACGGGGTTGGGGTGAGGTTCGTCCGAACTCCCCTCTCTTTCGCCTTCGTTAGCCCAAGATGAGGTAACAACGCGACATGACGAAGGGACGGATTGAAGCTTTCAGCGACGGAGTGCTCGCGATCATCATCACGATCATGGTCTTGGAGCTGAAAATTCCCGAGGGCGGAGACCTCGCGGCTCTCAAGCCGATCTGGCCCATTTTTCTCAGCTACGTGCTGAGTTTCATCTACATCGGAATCTACTGGAACAACCACCACCACTTGTTCCAGGCCGTGAAGTCGGTCAAAGGGACAGTTCTGTGGGCGAATTTACACCTACTGTTTTGGCTTTCCCTGGTTCCATTTGCGACCGGCTGGATGGGAGAAAATCTGTTCGGCACGCCCCAGGTGATGCTGTACGGGGTCGTTCTGTTTGGCGCAGCCATCGCTTACGCGATTCTGGTGAAGGTGCTGCTTTTTCACCATGCCGACGACTCGTCGCTCGCCAACGCGATCGGGCGCGACGTAAAGGGCAATGTCTCCTTGGCGCTGTATGCTGGAGGGGTCGGGCTGGCTTACATCAGCCCGATCATTTCTTGCGTTCTTTACGCCCTGGTCGCCATCATGTGGCTCGTCCCAGATCGCCGTATTGAGCGGGAGATTGAGCCCGATTAGCTCGCGAGAGTCGCGTCCATCGTGATCTCAGCGTTGAGTACCTTCGAGACCGGGCAGCCTTGCTTGGCGGCGGTGGCCAACTCTTGAAATTGCTCCGCAGTTGCGCCAGGGATTGAAGCGGTCACCTCTAAGTGAATTTTGTTGATCACGAAGCCGCCTTCTTCCTTCACCACGGAGACGGTGGCAGTTGTTTCAATGCTGTCCGCGGTGAGCCCAGCGCCGCCCAGCACTCCACTAAGCGCCATCGAGAAACAGCCCGCGTGGGCCGCTCCGATAAGCTCCTCTGGATTGGTGCCGGTACCCGACTCGAAGCGCGAGTTGAAGCTGTACTGAACGTTGCTAAGAACGCCCGTTTCGGTCGAGACGGTGCCTTTACCGTCCATGATTCCACCGTGCCAAATGGCACTACCTTTTCGATTCATCAGGTCCTAACGTACCCGAACCGAGATTAACGCTGGGTTATTCGGCGGTCCGATACTCGATCTGGACGGGCTGATCCGGCAATTGGTAAGGCAACACCCAAAACACGATCAGGCTCAAGATCAACAAGACCAGAGGCCAAATCCATTTCGGGCGAGCTTGCGTCCGGGCCATCGTGCGCGCAGTGTACCTACGGCGTTCGGATGCGCCCCGGTTTGAGCCAGCTCAGATTTAGCTTCGTTTGGATCGTAGTTTCCCCGTCTTGATCGCGCACTTGGAGCTTCACTTCAGGATCAGGCTTGGACCAGTCCACCGCGATGAAGCCGAAGTTGTCGCCGGTGACCATTGAACCGATTCGGTGCTGATTCTTCTCCGGGAACCGCCAGCCTCGATTGCTGCGATTGAGGGCGCTTGAGGTGAGATCGTAAAGCGGGTAGCCAACGCCACCGTCCATCGCACTTAAATCGGCCATGTGGCGATCGCCACTCACGAACATGACCCCAGAAGCTTGAGACTCTTTGATGGTCGCGAACAACTTGGCGCGCTCGAGTGGATGGTTCATCCACTTCTCGAACGGGTGATCCTCGCTCACGACTTGGATAGAGGAGACGATAATGCGCAGTTCGGCGGGCTTTTTGAGTTCTTCGGCCAGCCATGTCCACTGGGCCGCGCCGAGGAGGGTCTTCTCTGGATCAGGGTCGACGACGTAGCGCCGGCTGTCGGCGTCACGCTTGAGCGAACTACGGAAGTAGCGAGTGTCTAAAATGATAAATTGGATGCGCTTGCCTTCAGGGCCGAAGGTGGTGGAGTCATAGATGCCCTCGCGCTTGCGCCGTGGCGAATCGGCCGGGACTTTCCAAAACTCATTGAAAGCCGTTTGCGCCTGGACTTTCTTGGGATACTCGACGCCCGCGTCGTTGAGGCCGTAGTCGTGGTCGTCCCAGGTGGCGAGTTGCTTCGTATTTTTCTCCAGCCACTGAAAGCCTGGGTCTTGGCCTAAGAGTTTGTATTCGGTGGCGTGGTCGAGGCTGTTTCCTTGCCCGTCAACGTAGGTGTTGTCCCCCATCCAGATGAACACTTCGGGCTTGCTGGCTTGAATCGCGGGCCAAAGTCGCATTTCTAGGCGAGAGTTGAAACAAGAGCCCAGCGCGATGCGGGAAATCGGAGTCTCGACTTGGGCCGTGGAGAGGGAAAGCGCGAGCGCAAGGGGCAACATGACCTATTATGTGCTGGCTTTCGTCAAGACTCGCGCAGAATTGCCACCCCGAATCGCGTACAATAGAATTGAACTTTCAATATCTACTGAAAGTTGACCGCTATGAACTCTGCCCCGCCCCGACCGAACATTCCGGAGACCCCCTGGCTAGCCCAAGGGCAGGAAAAGCGGCGGCTCGTGCAGGACATGTTCGCAGAGATCGCCCCGGGCTACGACCGGATGAACCGGCTCATGACGGGCAACTTCGACCGCAGATGGCGGCGTGCGGCAGTTTCTGTTTTAAACGTTCAGAAGGGCGAAGTCGCCCTTGATTTATGCTGCGGAACCGGGGACTTCCTGCCTCCGCTAGAAGCGGCGGGCGCACGAACGGTGGGCATCGACTTCTGCCAGCCCATGTTGGTGCGGGCCAAGGACAAGGCATCAAATCCAGGGGTTCTTTCGCTCGGGGACGCGTGCCAGATTCCGGTTCAGTCGAGCTCGGTGGACATCGTGACGGTGGGTTGGGGGATTCGAAACGTGCCGGACATCGACTTGGCTCACCGCGAAATTTTCAGAGTGCTCAAGCCAGGTGGTCGGTTCGTGAGCCTGGACATGGCGGTTCCCCCGCAACCAGTAGTCCGAGCCGTTTCCGGGCTCTTCACGGGGAAAATTCTTCCTCGGCTGGGCGCAATGCTGAGCAGTGCTAAGGCCTACAAGTACTTACCCGAAAGCACCGAACGGTTCATGAGCCGCGAGCAGTTGACGGCATCCATGGCGGCGGCGGGATTTGAGCAAATTCGACATCGAAACTTTGCCTTCGGCAACGTGTGCATGCACTGGGGGATCAAGCGATGAAAGCGAGTCTTTTTGAAGCGGCGGGAATTGCGAGCGCGAACATGGTTCAGATAGCCGGCGACGTGGCGGCGGTGGAGAAACAGCTTCAGCGCCACGCCGAATCTTCGGTGAACGTGGTCCAGCAGGTTTTGAACCACACCTTGGATGCGGGTGGCAAACGCCTGAGACCCGTGTTCCTGATCTTGAGCGCGCGGGCCACCGGCCTCGACTTCTCAGTGAGCCGCGCGGTGGAACTCGGGGCATGCATGGAGATGATCCACATGGCGACCCTAATTCACGACGACGTGATTGACGAATCGGCCACGCGCCGCGGGCGTCCGACGGCTTCTAGCGTTTTCGGCAACACCGCAAGCATTTTGAGCGGCGATGTGTATCTCGCCAAGGCGATGTCGGTGCTGGCTTCGGATGGAGACATTGAGATCATCCGCACCGCGAGTCGCATGGTGGTCGAGATGGCAGAGGGTGAGGCCCGCGAGGTTGAACTCCGAGGCAAACTTGAGCTTGACCGCGAAGAGCATTTCCGGGTGCTCCGAATGAAGACGGCGGCCTTCGTCGAGTGCTGCTGCCTCATCGGCGGGATGATGGCCGAAGCGAGCGCGGCGACGGTGAACTCTCTGGCGATTTACGGTCATCACTTGGGTATCGCATTCCAGATCGCCGACGACGTGCTGGACTACCGGGGTCAGAGCGCGCAGACCGGCAAACCAAAGGCGACCGATTTCCGCGAAGGCTGCGCAACCCTTCCCCTCATCGAGTTGTGCTCGGAGTTGAGCCCGGGTGAGCTAGAGTTCGTGAGCGAGGCGTTTGGAACCGCAGCGAGCGACGAGCAGGTCGCCACCATTACTCACTGGATGAGGGATCGCGGCGCATTCGACCGCTCGATGGCTACCGCTCAGGACCACTTGAACCAGGCGATGTCTGCGCTGGCTCTTCTTCCAGATACGCCCCACCGAGAGCTCCTAAGGGCCGCGGGGCACTTCGTACTGAAGCGAAACGCATGATCAAACTGGTCATCTTCGACCTGGACGGGACGCTGTTTCGAGGATCTGAGGTGATTCCTGGAGCGGTAGAGGCGGTGGCTCGATTAAGGGCTAGCGGCGTTCAGGTCCGATTTCTCACCAATAACTCCGCTCATTCGTCGGCAGAAATCGCGCAGCGATTGAACGAACTGGGATTTGGGGCCGAAGAATCGGAAGTGATTGGGACCGCACCATTTGCGGTGACGCACTGCCTTGCGGCGGGATTCAAGAGCGTGTTCCTAGTCGGCGAACCAGGGCTTCGCAGAGCCTTTGAACAAGGCGGCATTTCGACCACATCGAATCGGGCTGATGCGGTGGTGGTGGGGATTTGTCGGAGTTTCGACTACGCGATGTGCGATGCCGCGTTACAACACTTGGGGCAGGGCGCAGCGTTCATCGCCACGAACCGTGACGCCACCTATCCGGTTGAGGGCGGACGTGAACAGCCCGGGGCGGGGGCGATGGTGGCGGCGATCGCTACGGCCTCGGGCCGAGAACCGGAAGTTCTCGGCAAGCCCAACCCAGCCATGGTTCTACAGCTGATCCAATCTGCCGGAGTCACCACTGAGCAAACCTTGGTCGTTGGCGACCGGATGGAGACGGACATCGAGGCGGGAACACGCGCAGGAGCCCACACACTCCTGGTTTTGAGTGGGGCCACAAAAAGCTCGCCGACCGGAACCCGTTCTTTGGATTCGGTCGGCGAACTGACGCTGGACTGGCTACGAGATTCGTTCCCCGACTAGTCGTCGGTGGAACCGAAGTTGGCGATGACGATGTCAATGTCCGCCGCATCCACTTCGCCCGATCCGTCCACGTCAGCCATGATGGCGGTACCGCCGAAGGCCGCGATTACGACATCAATGTCGGCCGCATCCACTTCACCACTGCCGTCGGAGTCCCCGTTCTTGAGGACGAAGTTCAGACCGGTCGCCCCGGAAGCCGAGATGCTCACGCTAGCCCGCTTCTTGCGTAACCAATGGTTTGCGTCGCAGTAAAGGTCATAGGTACCGGGTGCAATCGTCCCGGGTAACGGAGCCGTAAAGCCACCGCTCGCGTTCAACGTGGCGTTAAAACTGGCGAGAGGGGTTGCCCCGCCGACGGCTCGAATCTGGAATTGCATCTGCTGGCCCGATGGGGTCGCGATCCAATCATTGAGCGTAACATTTCCACTAAGTTGGCCAGAGCCAATCAGGTTCAGAGTCGCGGGATTGCTGGTGACTGTGCCGCAGGTGTTGGAAACGACCACGTGATAAGTGCCCGTTTGGGCGGCCTGGGTATTCAGAACCACCAGCGTGTCGTTGGTCACACCGAGGTAATTTCCGCCATTGTTCAGCGGAGTAGTTCCCTTGTACCAGCGGTATTGAAGCGCAGCGCCGTTGGCCACGACATTGAAAATGGCAGTCTGCCCCGCATTGACGGCCGTGTCGTCCGGCTGATCGGTGATCGTTACGGGATTGACCGACTCGTACGTAGCCCGAATATTCCAGTCTCCGGTGGGCCGAAACTGAGTTGGGAGTTGGGCGAAACTGCTCCACCCTGCCGGTGCTCCGAATGGTCCGATGTCGATGGCATCTAGCCAGTTCTGAGTTGCAAAATTGAGCGTGTTCAGCCCATCGGTTGTCGGGAAGCAGTTGGTTGCAGTGTTTGGTGGGAGGATTGGGCTTATGGGAGGATCATTGTGCTCCACGATCCGATAACCGACGGAAAATGTGTTGCTTCCGTTGTTATTAATGATAATCTGCTCAGGATCTTGCGGGTCAATACTGAACTGCACATTGGTACCTGCAGTTCCAGGACCGACGCGAAGGTGCGGAATATCCACGTCGTTGGACTGGTAGGAGAAGATGAGCGTGCCGGTAGCGGGCGTACCTTCATACACCAAGACTTCGTACACCGTCGTGGTCAACACGCTCGCATTGGAGGTTGCGAAGATCATCTCCATCAAGTTCAACTTGATCGGAAATGCCCCGGCGTCAAGGGTGTAGCTAGCCGCCGCCGCCTCGCCTTCCGCGAATCCGGCTTGGACAACAAAGGTGCCCCCACCAAAATTTGCAGCGGAGTGGGTAACCACAACTGAACACTGCGCCCAGGCCGGAACGGAAAGCCCTAGCAAACCCGCCGCAAGAGTGGCCCCGAGCGCAAGCCTAGGAAAACGATAAGAAAGAGGCATGTTCATTGAGTCTATTCCTGGACCAAATCTGTTCCCTATTCTACAACAGCTTCTGCAAAATCGAACCTATTTCCAGAATTGCCGGATGAACTACCGGTTCAGCCACCAGATCGCGCCGTTCAGAATCGTGGCGAACGTAACCCAGGCCAAATATGGGGCGAGGAGCCAGCCCGCAACCCGGTCGATCCGTCGGAAGGCGACTAGAGTGACCACGATCGAGATCCAGAGCAATACGATCTCGATAAGGGCGAGGTCCGGGCGGCGAGCCCCGAAGAAGATCAGAGACCAGCCCAGGTTCAGTAAAAGCTGCACCACGTAGGGCGCCAGCCAGTTTCGTTTGAACCCCTCAACCAACCAAATGCGCCACGCGGCGACCGCCATCATGATGTAGAGGGTGGTCCAGACGGGTCCGAACACCCAACTTGGAGGGTTAAAGCTGGGCTTGTTGAGGGTTGTGAACCAAGTCGGGATTGCGTCAGCGGTCGATAATCCGCCGATCGCCCCAACAACTAAAGTCAGCAGAATAGACCCGGTAAGCACTAGCCACTTGTTCATACCGTCTCCTACGCTCGCAGATTCAGAGCCTATCGGTAATGTGCTGGTCCTGAGATAGTTCGCCCTCGGCTTGTCTAATTTCCTGCATCCCTCGAAGAGCGGCATCTATCGCTGAGGTCGCCCCAGTTCCCGCCCCTTGATACTTCTGCAAGGTCTCGAAGGACATCTTGTCAATCTCGCCGCTGAGCATCTTAAGGCGCTCGGCAAGTTGGCGGGCAGGGTCAAAAATCTCGGGGAGGCGCTCACTCTGAAACCCGTTCTTGCTGACCGTGCCCTTTCGGATGCTGTCGAGGACTTTGTCCACGTCAATCCCAAGCGCATCCTCGATCACGTCGCGTAGGTCCGTACTTCTCTTCTGCCCTGGGACGGCGAGGCACCTAGCGCAAAGCGCGATCTGCTCGCGCATGGCCTCGTCGATGGCCTGGAGCGTTTGGACACGCACTGCCCGAAGATGGGCGGGAGTGGAGGCACTGTTCCACGCTGGCGAATTCATCTGAATCCGAACCTTGGACCAGTAGTAAGCGCTGGCCTCAAGCAGTTGCGCGGCGGTGTAGTCGAGGTCGCGATGGAGTCGCCGAAAATTCATGGATTCCGCGTAGCGCAACACGATTGAATCCAACTCGCGAAGGTACTGCTCGTCCGAAGAGCGGGGCTTTTTCATCCACTTATCGAGCATCGCGATGCCCACGCCCCAACCGATCATCAGGAGCGGCGGGGTCCAAAAGCCAGTGACCCGGAACAGCAACATGGATGCTAGTCCAGCCACCAAAAAAGCTCCGCCCGCGATGGGCCAGGTCCAGGCAGACCGCTTCCATTTTTTGGACTCGACCAACTCGTGGGCCACGTACTCGCTAAAATAAGGGAGCTTTTTTGAAGGCGTTAAATCCATTCCGTCTGTTGATTATCCCTGATCGCATACGCGGCTGAACCGGGCCAGGGTTTCACTCCGTCCATACTCGCTCTATTCATGAATTCCGTAAACGTCCCCATCGTGCTCGCTGAAGGCACCACCCTTCCTGAATACGCCACGCCTGGCGCGGCAGGCGTGGATTTGCGCAGCCGAAAGGACTTAATCCTGCGGCCCATGGAACGGGCGATGGTACCGACGGGGCTCAGAGTGGCGATTCCGGATGGGTTCGAGGCCCAAATTCGACCGCGCAGCGGCCTTGCCATTAAGCACGGAATTTCGATGGTCAACACCCCCGGCACGATCGACTCCGACTATCGCGGTGAGATTCAGGTTCTCCTCATCAATCTCGGACAGGAAGACTTCAGCATCGCGGTGGGGGACCGGATCGCCCAAATGGTCATTTGCCCGGTCGTGCAAGCGTCTTTTGAAGTAGTGATGGAATTGACAGACACGGATCGTGGGGAGGGCGGATTTGGAAGTACCGGGCGCCAGTAGCTCTTACGACCGAAGTACGTTCGAGGGCGACCTCGCGCGAATCAACGTGCTCCGCCTGCGCGGTGACTTTGATGGCGCGAAGGAATTGTGTCGGGCGCTACTCTTTCACAAACCAGAAAGCGAACAAGCGCACGCGCTCATGGGCGATCTCTCCCTAGAGTCTGGCGAATATCGCGAGGCGGCGGATTGGTACGAGATGGCGGCCTCCCACGCTCCAGATTCTGCGAACCTGAAGCGGAAAGCGGATTTGGCTAGGCGACGAGTCGAAGAAACCGAGGCACTCGATACGGCCAGGCGGATGGGCATCCCCGCTACGCGCGGCAAGATGCATCTCTTCGCCGGGGCGATGCTTGGGTTGGTCGTCATCGTTTCTCTTATCGCGTTTACCATCGGCGGACAACTCGGTCGTGAGGGCAAGGTGCAAACAATCAACGACCCGCTGATGCTCAGTCCCGCGCCAGCTCCAGGGCCAGACTCACCCGACGCCCCGAAAATTGAAGGGTTCAAACTCCCGTCGTCAGACCAGAGCGTTCTGGACAAGCTCAAAAGCAGCTCAACGCTCGGCTCACGAATTCTTTTGGCGTACCGCGACCCTCGCGGCCCGATGCTGGTAGTAAGCCTCGAGGCCCCTCCGGGTGAATTCACGAAGGTTGCGCTCAGCACCGACGCGGCCACGTTGCTGGCCGAAAACACGGACGTCCAAGCGGTGGGTTTACGCTATCTGCGAGGTGGTGAACCTCTGGCGATGGCAAGGCTATTGAGAGCCGACGCCGACAAAGCGAAAGCGGAGGGGCGAACTCCGGAGTCCGCGTTGACCGAAATCTGGCCCGCGGTCGATCCTGACAATACGTCGAAAGCCTCAACTAGCGAAACTCCTGCAGCCCCTGGGGAGTCCGTATCAGTACCGGTCCGCGAAACAATCGAAGGACCTTAGCAGGAAATATGAAAATCAACAAGCGCATTGCCCTTATTGTTACTGGTGTCCTCGCCCTCACCGCCATCGGCATGCCACAGTTTCGGCAGGTTCTCAAGGTCGTCGGCGTCGGTGCTGCCGTTCAACAGTTTGGACCTGATATCAACAAAGCCATCAACGGCCTCACCAAGCACGAGAACACCAACTCGCGATATACCAAGGTCGTCCCGATCTTGAGTATTGGCCTCGGTAAGTCCAGTGCAATCGGCGCCGCTCAAGTGATGGGCCCCAAGGTACTCGTGGACAAGGTGAAGTCAGTCATTTCGCCGGAAACGGAAATCTTCGGCAAAGAAATCCGAATTCGAGCCCTGATCCCGTCTTCCAACAAAACCGTCACGAGCAAATTTGAGACGGTCGTCGGCGTGGGCGTCAGCGGCATTGTTGACCTGAAGCTCTAACGCACTCTCAGGTCAAACGCGACCACGGCGGCACTCACGTGAACGTTGAGCGACCTTCCCTTACCGAACATCGGGATGTACACCGCGCCATCCCGATGTTTCATCACGCTAGCGTAGACCCCGTTCACCTCGTTCCCTAGCACGAGGCAAACCTTCTCGGGCCACTCGTAATCAGTGTAAGGCACCGCGCCCTCGGCGATCTCTACCGCCACTAGGCTATACCCCTGCTCGATGAGCCATTTCGCCGCATCCTCGTGCTGGGCGAAATAGCGATGGAGGATACGGCGGTGATGCCCCATGCTCGTTACGTGAATTTGCGGGGCGGGCGGCACGGGCGTTTTGCCCGACATCACCATCAGCTTTGCCCCGCAACCGTCCGCCACCCTAAACATCCCACCCACGTTGTAGGGGTCTTCGAGGTCCTGCAGGAAGAAAGCGAGTTCGACGGGCTTGGCACGGTCTTTCGCGAAATCCTTGTGAAGCTGGCGCACCCCGGTCTTGCTCCTGATCGTCTTCTTGCCCACCGAATCGCTCATGCTGTGACATCATTGTATTGCTTTGAACGGACTGGGCGCGTCGGGATTGGTTTTCATGGGGGCTGGGCTGGGGGCTGTCACTCGGTATTGGATCGGAGTCATGACACCCACTAGCTTTCCGTGGGCGACAGTCCTCGTGAATGTTGTCGGTTCATTTCTTGCGGGGCTACTAATCGCTGGACTCTCACGTCACCCTGACCCCGAGCCGTGGCGATTGCTCCTGGTGGTCGGCGTGCTGGGCGGGTTCACGACCTTCAGCGCCTTCTCTTGGGACGCGCTCAAGCTGATGCAGGAAAGCAAGTGGATGGAAGCGGCGGGGTACGTGTTTGGGAGCGTCCTTCTGGGCTTGGTGGCTTGCTTCTTGGGATTCTCCTTGTGGCAGCGGGTGGCGGTTTGAGCTACGAAAAGCTGCTGCGCCCGTTGCTTTTCCGAATTGACCCGGAGACGGCCCACAACCTCGCGGTCCGGGCGATCGCGATGGGTCTCGTGCGCGGCAAGCTGTTGACCGATCCACGACTCGAAGTCACCGCCGCTGGCATCACCTTTCCCAATCCCCTGGGATTGGCGGCCGGCGTAGACAAGAATGGAGTCGCGCTTAACCGCTGGCGCGGGATGGGCTTTGGCTCCGCGGAGATCGGGACGGTCACGGCCCACCCCCAGCCCGGCAATCCCAAGCCACGCATGTTTCGGTACCCCGACCAGCACGCGGTGGTCAACCGCCTCGGCTTCAACAACTCGGGCTGCCGCGACGCCGCGATCGCGTTGCAGGGTCACCGAGCCGGAATTCCGATCGGGATCAATCTGGGCAAATCCAAGCGCACCCCGGTTGAGGACGCCGCCGCAGACTACTTGACCAGCTTCCGTCATCTGGCTAAGTTCGCGGATTACGTGACCGTGAACGTCAGCTCCCCCAACACCCCGGGGCTGAGGAGCTTGCAGTCGGTTGACGCGTTGCGCGAGATTTTGGAGCCGCTCATTCTTGAAAACCACCTCGCCAAACCAATCTTCGTAAAGATCGCTCCCGATTTGCACTTCGACGACATCACCGCCGTGGCCGAGCTTTGCGGAGAACTTCGACTAGGTGGCATCATCGCCACCAACACGACGCTCGATCATTCCGCGCTGCCGCGCGGTCGGGACCAAAACGGCGGACTCTCCGGCGAACCTCTACGCGAAAAATCGAATGCGGTCTTGCGCCATCTCAAGGCGGTGTCACCCCCTGGATTGGCCTTGGTAGGAGTCGGAGGGATATTCAGCGGCCGTGACCTGTACGAGAAGCTCGCTTTGGGTGCCTCGTGGGCACAGGTTTACACCGGCTGGATTTATGGAGGACCGATGATGCCTTACCGCACGCTGCTGGAATATCTCGGGCTCAAAGGCTAAGTGCCTCGCGTGTTGCCGTAGAGATCAACGTGCATTCGTGGGCTGAGCCGCCAGTTCTTGGCGAGGCAGATCGGCGCGAGCAGGCGGGCACGACGCCATAGCGTTTCAGCGTCTATCCCTTCTGGCATCAAAATCACCGGGTTTTCATCCGGCAGCGTCGCCAGAAGCTGCTCGATCTCTTCGATATCTTGAGGTGAGTTCTCCGGGTCCACCACGAACTTCAGTTGGCACGCATACTGCGCGCTCAGCGCCTTTAGCGGCTCCCGGTCCAGGCGTGTGGTTTCGTGTCTTTCCACCCAACCAGAGTCGGCCGCCGGCGTAGAGTTACGAAGTTTCGGGCTGATGGACATCAAGTCGCACGCGATGTTATCCCGACATACCGTCCCGGCGGTCTCAATGGTGATCACCTTGCCCATGTCCCGGAGACCTTGCGCAAGCTCCACAATCGGGTCGAAGAGCATCGGCTCGCCACCCGTAAGCACCACATGCTTCGGCTCAAGCAACGAAAGCTCAGTGAGTAAATCACTCACCTCAACCGTCGGGCCCTCTGGATTCCAACTGGCGTACGGCGTATCGCACCAGACGCAGCGCAGGTTACACCCGCTGACGCGCACGAAGATGCTGGGTACACCCACCCATTGCCCTTCGCCTTGGAGACTGCAGAAAATCTCGGCGATGCGAAGTTTTGCCATGGACCCGGCTTAGTAACCGGCGGTAAAGACCACTCGCATCACTTCGTTAGGATCGGTGAGACCCTGGAGAACCTTGATCAAGCCGTCTTCGCGGAGTTCCTTCATGCCGTTCGCCTTGGCCGCCATTTTGATGTCGTTCATGGGGGCTCGGCGCACGATGAGTTCAGCGATTTCGCTATTCATCGTGAGGAGCTCGTGAATACCCATTCGACCTCGGTAGCCAGTTTGGCGGTTGTTCTCATGCGGAACGCCCTTGTATAGGGTGATCTCTTCGTCCGGATCGGTCATTTCCATGCCGAAGCGGCGGAGGTCCATTGCCTTCACGGTGTACGGTTCCTTGTTGTCCTGGTCGACTCGGCGAGCGAGTCGTTGCGCCAAAACGCCCATGAGCGTCGCGGCAATAAGGTACGGCTCCACGCCCATATCGACAAGTCGCAGGGTGGTGGAAGGCGCATCATTGGTATGCAAGGTGGAGAGCACCAAGTGACCCGTGAGTGACGATTCAATCGCGATTTCTGCGGTTTCAAGGTCACGCATTTCGCCGATCATGATGATGTCGGGGTCTTGCCGGAGGAAGGCGCGGAGGGCGGTGGCAAAGGTCAAGCCGGCCTTTCGGTTCACCTGCACCTGGGCGATACCAGGAAGTTGATACTCGACCGGGTCTTCGACGGTCACGATGTTGACGCCGATGGTGTTGAGCTTATTAAGTACCGAATATTGGGTGGTGGTCTTTCCAGAACCCGTTGGACCGGTGCAGAGGAACATGCCGTTCGGCTGGCTCACCAGCTCCTCAATTTTCAGCATGTTCTCGTCGGTGAACGTCAGCTTTCCAAGACCGAGCATAACGCTCGACTTGTCAAGAATACGCATAACAATCTTTTCGCCGAACGGCGTCGGGATCGAGTTCACACGAAGGTCAAAGTCTTTTGCGGCGTGACGAACTTCGATACGACCGTCCTGCGGGACGCGTCGCTCAGCAATGTTCATGTCCGCCATGATCTTGAGGCGGCTGATCATCGGAGCCTGAAGGTTCTTGGGAACCGTCATCGCTTCCATCAACACGCCGTCAATGCGGTACCGAACACGCACGGCGCGGCCCTGCGGTTCGACGTGAATGTCAGAAGCACGATCGGCGATCGCCTGTTGGATAACGGCGTTGGCGAGGCGGATGATCGGAGCCTGCTCCGCCATCTTCTCGGCGTCTTCGCCACCATCGGCGGCGTCGTCAAATGCTGATCGGCCCGCGCCAGCTTCGGCGATCGCTCGTCGAGCGGCGTCGCTGGAAGCGGCTGCGCCAGCCGCACCAGCGGCCGGAGCGGCGGCTGGAGTTGGGGCGGCGGCTTCGCCGGACCCGTAATACTTTTTGATCGCGTCTTCGATTGCGCCCGGAACGGCGACAACTGGAATCACGCGGAGTCCGCCGGTGGCGAGCTTGACATCGTCCAGCGCCATCACGTTGGTTGGATCATGCATCGCCAGGTAAAGCGTGTTGCCGTCTTTCTTGACCGGCATCACGTTGTGGTTTTTGGCGACGCGCTCGGGGAGGACGTTGAACGCATTGGATTCGACAGTCACGCGGTCTAGGTCAACAAAACCGACCCCTTGCTCCTGAGCTTTTGCCATGAGCACTTCGCGTTCGCCGCAAAAATTGAGCTTGATGACGGTTTTATCAAGCGCTTGGCCAGTCTGTTGACTGACCTTCTTCGCCTCGTCGAGCTGCTCCTGCTTGATCAACTGCTTTGACAGCAAAAATTCAGGCCAGGGCATCCGGGGCAAAGCCATCTAGTGAAGTCCTCCGAGCGTCATCAAATTCAAGTCCTCTTCAAGGTCCAAACGGGCAAAGGCAAATTGTAGACCGAAAGTCCTAGTCGCGTGCCAGTCTATCCTGAAAACACGGATTTTGCACCGCAACGCCTAGACGGACCAGTGGTCTTGAGAGTTCACGACACTTTTTCTGCCCCTTAAAGTTAAGGTGCTGTTGTCTTTTCGTTAACGAATCGCCCGATCTGCATTCCTTTCCTTGGGTTCATCCGGTCTCGGTCGGCCTTAACATTCATAAAGAAACGATAACCTGCCCTCGCCATCCTGCTGCCACAGCCTTAAAGCTGATTTGAGTTTAGAGAGGAGCACAATGAAATCACTACTACTTTCCGCGGGCGTATTTGCCGCAGCCGGAGCTTTTGCGTTCTCGACCGGAAATCTGGTCGTCTTGGTCGTGGGTGACGGCGGCGATGTCGCAGGCAACCAGCCGACCGCACTCCGCGAGTTCACCACCTCGGGCACCCAAGTCGGTTCCGATCTGAGCTTTACCAATGTAGGAGGTCGCGATTTGACAGTCTCCTACGGCGAGCGAAGCGAAGGCGGCCTGCAAATCTCGGGCAACCAGCAATTCCTGATGGCGGTTGGCTATGACGCGACCCCGCGCGATGGCCTCTTCAGCACTTTGGCGACCAACCGGGTCGTGTCCGCAGTAAGCCTCAACGGCACCCGGACCTTCTCGGCTGGGTTCCAGATTCCCGCCGGTGATGGTGTCCGCCAAGTCTGGTCCGACACGGGCAGCGACTTTACGGGAGTGGGCGGCGACGCTGGGCTCGTTCAGGGCACATTCACCACCACTTTGGCCAGCCAAATTTTGCCTACCGTTCGCAGTAGCCGGTCTCTACAGAAGTACGGCAACACGTACTACTTCCTCGGTTCGAATGCCTTTGGTGGCGTGAACGGAGTGGCAAGCTGGGATGGCGTGAACCAGAACGATCTCTTCCCGACGCCAGACGGAGCCAGCGGTCGAGACATTTATGTGGTCAACGATCGAACGATCTACGTGGGCGCCCACACCACCGGCACCGGCCTCGCCAAGATGGTGAAGAACGACCTCGACAACTGGGTTGAACAGTATCGCATCAGTGGAACGGGCGTTGAGCACTTGGCGGTCTACGGAAACGAGATTTACACCACCAGCGCTCAAGGCACGATCATCGCTAAGACGACGGACACGGGAGTCGGATTTACCCCTTGGACCACCGTCGTCACCAATTCCGTTCCTAACACTCGATTCCGAGGTCTGGAGTTCGCCCCTCGCCCGAAGGTGCAAGGCACGATCTCGCTCAGCAACATTACGGGTAGCGCAGCAGGAAAGGTCATCACGCTCGAAGTTTGGCAAGGCACCACGCTGGTCAGCACCACGCTTACCACGCTGAACTCCGCTGGTCAATACTCGGCAGGCATCAACGTGTCGGGTAACTACACGGTGAGCGCGAAGGGCGCTCCATTCCTCCGAAAGACCAGCTCAGTGGCTAATCTGGCGGTTGGCGCTCCGATCACGATCAACTTCAGCCTCCAAAACGGCGACGTTGACGGCTCGGGTGAAGTGGACGCGGCTGACATCGACCAAGTCATTGCTGACTTTGGCGCGACGGGTTCCGAAAAGGTCACCGACGTGGATCGCTCGAACGAAGTTGATGCGGCTGACATCGACGTGGTCATCGCGAACTTCGGCGGCACCGACCAGTAATCTAAAATCTGGGGCGGACGAGGCGACTCGTCCGTCCCCCTATTTATCCTAGGAGATTCAACCCTTGAAAAAAGCTTTTACGCTCATCGAGCTGCTTGTCGTTATTGCAATCATCGCCATCTTGGCGGCGATCCTCTTTCCGGTGTTTGCACAGGCCCGCACAGCAGCCAAGAAAACGGCGGACCTCAGCAATTCTAAGCAACTCGGTATTGCGATCCAGCTTTACATCTCAGACTTTGACGACACCTACATGCCAAGCAACCACCGCGAGGGGAACGGCTTCCAAGAAGTGCACTGGTCCTGGATGATGCTGCCCTACGTGAAGAGCGAGCAAGTTTTCGTCAGCCCCGCCGATAAGAACCAAGGATGGGCTCCCGGGTGCTACAACGCCTCGAACAACAACCGTGGCTTTGGCGTCCCTTCGGTCCAAGAAAACGGCTGCGTTCAGCAAGGTTATCCGGCGGGCATCTACACGTTGCAAGTCGGACGAATTTCTTACATTCCCAACCAAGCTCTCATCGGCCGAAAGCGCACTGAGAGCGATACCGCTAACGTGGTCCCATCCACCGCCGTGGATGATGTGTCTGGGACGATCTTGATCGCACCAGCCACCGACTCCAAAAACTGCATGCGCAAAGAGATCGGGGGCGAATACCGTTCCTACCGCCCAGCATTTGGAATCACCGGTCGAAACCAAGTTTCGCTAACGGGATCAAGCACCGTCACTGGGACGTTGCTGCCGCTGGAGACCATGAGGGTCTCTACCGCCGTCGCGGTTTGGGCGTGTGACCGAAACGCGGATCCAGGCATGAGCCCCGACTACACGATTCGCTACACGAACAGCGGCCGTTTCGATAAGGGCAACAACTACGTATTCGCCGACACCAGCGCGAAGTTCCGAAACACGCTCTCTACGTTCGACCCCCAGCGCTTTGCTTGGGGCAAGAAGGGGTACAGCATCGGATTCGTGGATGTTGTAGACGGCAACACACTCCAGCCCCTGCCGTAATTTGGGACCGGGGAGTCTCGGCAGGTAAACTGCTAGGCTCCCATGGACCTCAAAGCCACGCTCAATCTGCCCGATCAGGACTTCACGATCCCCATGAAGGCCGATCTGGCCATTCGCGAGCCGGAGTTGCTGGCAAAGTGGGAGGCCGCGAACCTTTACCATGCTCTTCTTGAAGAGCGAAAGGATGCGCCAAGCTATGTTCTGCACGACGGGCCGCCCTACACGAACGGCCCCATCCATCTCGGCACTTCGATGAACAAGATCCTCAAGGATTTTGTGCTCAAAAGCCGCCTCATGATGGGCTTCCGAGTGCCCTACGTGCCAGGGTTTGACAACCATGGCCTGCCGATCGAGCAGGCCGTCATGAAGAAGTTTCACGAGAAGAAGATCACCCCAGACATCCCCACCCTACGGCAGGCATGCCGTGATCACGCGTCGGAGTTTCTGGACCTTCAGACCGGGCAGTTCAAGCGACTAGGCATTTTTGGGCTTTGGGAAAAGCCATACCGGACCATGGACTTCCGCTTCGAGGCGGAAATCGTTCGGATGTTCAAGCGTCTGGTCGAGCTCAAGCAGGTGTACCGCGGCCTGAAGCCGGTGATGTGGAGCCCGACGAGCCGCACCGCCCTAGCGGACACCGAAATCGTATACGAAGACCACGTCAGCAAGTCCATCTACGTTCGATTTCCGCTTGTGGATGACCATAACGGTTGGTCGGCGGGTCTGGAGAATGTCTACACCATCATCTGGACCACCACCCCGTGGACCATCCCCGCCAATCTCGGCGTGGCGTTTAATCCTGCCCTCGAGTACGACGTCGTTCGGGTCGGCGCTGACCACTATTTGATCCAGAGCGAACTTAGAGATCGCGTCATGGATGCCCTCGGCATTACTGAGTTCGAAGTCGTCAAAACCTTCGCGGGCGCGACCTTTGAGTTCTCCAAATTCCGGCACCCAATCTTTGAGCGCGAGTCGCTCGGCATGTTGGCGAACTACGTCACGACCGAGGACGGAACGGGCGTCGTTCACACCGCGCCCGGACATGGCCGAGAAGACTTCATAACCGGGGCCAAGTACGGCCTCCCGGTTCTCTGCCCCGTCAACGACCGCGGCATCCTCACCGAAGAGGCCGGCGAGTTTGCCGGCGTTTCGTACAAGGACTGCGATACGGTGGTGGTGGACCGTCTGCGCGAACTCGGGAACCTGCTTCACGTCGAGGACTACAAGCACTCCTATCCACATGCCGAGCGCGACGGCAAGCCAGTCATCTTCCGTGCCACCGAGCAATGGTTCGTGAGCATTGACGACAACGACTTGCGCTCCCAAATGCTCGATCAAATCGAGCTGGTCCACTGGCATCCGGAATCCGGGCACGGTCGCATCAAGGCTATGATCGGCGGCAGACCCGACTGGTGTATCAGCCGGCAGCGTCCTTGGGGCGTGGGGATCCCCGTGTTCTATTGCGCCGAGTCAGGCGTCCCGGTGCTCGATCCGATCGCGATCGAATCCGTAGCCCAGCTCATCGAACGCGAAGGAAGCGACGCTTGGTACACCCGAGAACCCTCTGAAATCCTGCCAGCGGGTTACGAATTCAACGGCGAAACTCAGTTCACCAAGGAGAAGGATGTGTTCGACGTTTGGTTCGACAGCGGCAGCACGTCCATGGCGGTTTTGGAGGGGAACGTCTATCCCGATTGGAAGGAGCATTGGCCCGCCGATGTTTACGTTGAGGGGAGCGACCAGCACCGAGGCTGGTTCAATGTATCCCTCATTTTGGGGACCGCGATCCGAGGGCAAGCACCCTATAAATCGGTAGTGACCCACGGCTTCGTCACCGACGAGAATGGCATAAAGCAGAGCAAGCGACTCGGGAATGTCATTGACCCAGTGGACGTCTGCAACACCTTGGGCGCGGATGTCCTGCGCTACTGGTGCGCGAGCGTCAACTACGCCGATGATGTGCCGTGTGGACATAACCTTCTCAAGGTTTCCGGAGAAGGCTATCGCACGATTCGGAATACCCTTCGGTTCTTGCTCGGCAACTTGTATGACTACGACCCGGCGGTGGCACCGGAGACGGTGCTGGAACTCGACGAGTGGATCGTAGAGCAAGCCGAGCTTTTGGTCTCAGAAGCGATCGCGAACTACGAGTCCTTTGAGTTCAAAAAAGTCCTCAGTGCGGTTAACGACTTCTGCATCCGGGAGCTTTCGGCCTTCTATCTGGATGCCCTGAAGGACCGAATGTACTGCAATGGCGCGGACTGGGATTCACGGCGCAGCGGGCAGTGGGCATGTCACCAAGTGTTGCAACACCTCCTGACCCTCGTCGCGCCGATCTTGCCCTTCACCGCAGAGGAGACCTACCAACGCCTCCCGGGTAGGCGGTTTGACTCCGTGTTCTCGGAGACCTTCCGAGGGCCGAGCGAGGAGCGATTGGCGGCGATCGAAGCGAGCCCACTCCAGGTTCGCTACGCTCGCTTGCTCGAGTACCGGTCCGAAGTGTTCGCCCGGTTTGAAGAGTGGAAGAAAGAGAGCCAGGCCAAGAACGGGCAGAGCGTCGTCGCGATCTTGACCGATACCGCCGAGAACGTCGAGTTTCTCAAGTCTTTTGACATGAATGAACTGGCGAACCTGTTTAAATTTAGTTGGCTCGAACCGGCGGTAGGAAGCCCCGGAGTGAGCTTTGCCGCCACTCAATTCCCCCAGTGCGAGCGGAGCAAGTTGTTCCGGCCCGACGTGACCGAAGTTAACGGGCATTGGCTAACCGAGCGAGATCGCCGAGCGGTGGGCTGGTAATTGAAGCGTCCGTTTCCCACTCTATTCACGGTCGCGATGGTGGCTTTAGTGGCCCTCGATCAGGGGGTGAAGGAATGGTCGCGAGCGAGGGCCGATGGCGTGGAAGGGTACGTCTTCAACGCCCTTTGGCCCGGCATTTTTGAACTCAAATTGGCTTACAACCGAGGGATCGCCTTCGGGATGTTCCAAGGGGGCGGTGTATTCTTCGCTCCAGTGGCATTGATCATTGCCGGCGCGGCGGCTTGGTACGCCATGAAGACGCCGACCAATCAAAAGCTGGCGCACTTCACCTTGGGGATGCTGGCCGCAGGGGCGATTGGGAACTTGATCGACCGGATTTGGCTCGGCAAAGTCACCGATATGTTCTGGTTCAGGCTCATAAACTTTCCCGTTTTCAACGTCGCCGACGCCTGCATCACGGTCAGCGCCGTGCTGTTGGCAATTCTAAGTATTAGGGCAGAAGCTATCGAAAAATCGCAACCCCAAGAAGAGTCCGCGGCGTAGACATCAACATGAAACGACCCATGCCCGGCGGCAACAAGTGGCTCGCCATCGCCTTCGTGGTGGCTCCAATGGTGATCACTGCAATCACCAAAAAAGTGAAAGAAATTCGAAAGAAGCGCTAAGAATAAGTTCTTCCCTTCCACTGCACCGTTCCGCGCCGATGCCATAGCATGGACCGGACACAGGTGTAGGCTGCCAAAGTGAGCGTTAGAGGCATGAGAGGCAGCGTCCACAGCGGGAATCGCGCGCCGAGGTCGACCAGCAACTTACTCACCAACAGTAGCAGCAGCGGAATCCACCACATGGCTCCCGCAAGCAGCCATCCCCATCCGCAGAACAGGAAGAAGGCGCCGAGCACGAGCGTTCCAGCATCCGAACCCGTGATCGAGTAGGTGTTCTTGCTCATGCCGTCCAAAGCCTCTTGGAACGTGCGATACATTCGGACGCTCAGCACCCGCGTCAGGTCGAGGACTTCCACCTTGATCCCCTCCTTGGCGAGCAGACGACCGATCTTCACGTCCTCAAGCACCTCGCCCTTCACCGCCTCATGGGGCAGGAGGTCGAAGTAAAGGCTGGACTTCCAAACCCCAATCTGCCCATTCATGAACCGGTTGTGACCAGAATTGGCGAGCTTGACTAGCCCAAAGGGGTTGGAAGCGCCCAATATCCATGCGACCCAGCCCAGATAAGCAGGCTCCAGCCCCTCGCCCGGAATGATTCGGGGAAAGCCAGTGGCCACCGATCGCTTGCTTGCTAGAACCGCCGCCCCGAGAGCACCCAAAAACCCAGGCCTAGGCTTCACATCTGCATCGAGGAACACGATCCACTCGCCGGGGTGGTCTTCGGCCACGACTTTGGCCAGCTCATGGCAGGCGCGATTCTTACCCACCCAGCCGTCGGGGAGGGGGCCGTTTGCCCGAATGACAGTCGCACCCGCGTTCGCGGCGGCCTCGGCGGTGCCGTCGGTGGACTCGTCGTCGAAGACGTACACCTTGGCACCCTCAGCCACCAGCGGCCCCACGACTTCCGCGATTTGGTGGGCCTCATCGCGCGCCGGGATGCACACGGCGGGATTCCAGTCGGATGTCTCCCCAAGGCGGGCTCGCCGCATCAACAGCGCGTTTGTGAAGGCCACAAAGGCGAATAGCCCGTAAAACGCGCAGAGAACCGTAAGCACCGAGCCCATTATGGTTCGTAGAATGTGGGGATGACGGGTTTGGATCTTGAACGACTGTTGTCCCAAACTTTTGCCCAATTGGGGCCAACGGCGTACGCCATTGCGTTCGCTCTGGTGTTTGTTCAAACCGCCAATCCGATCGGGGCGGTGGTGCCGGGAAGCCCGACGGTGTTCATCCTTGGCTTACTCGGCAGGACCACCGAAGGCGTTTCGGCGGGCTTGCTCTTTGGGGTGCTCAGCTTAGCCGCCTTTTCCGGGGCGCTCGCTGGCTATAAGAGCGGCGCGTGGGTTGGACCAAGAGCCTTTGAATCGCCGCGAGTTTCCTCGTTTAAGCCTCGGCTCGAGAACTTCTTTGATCAACACGGCGCGAAGGCGGTTGCGATCGCATTCTTCCTGCCGTTTATCCGGTGCTTCATGCCGCTGTTCGCAGGAGCCTCTCAAATGAAGCGGGGGCCGTTCGTTGCCTTTTCCGCGCTGGGAGCCTTCGCTTGGATCGGGGTCTTTCTCGCCGCGGGATTTCTCTTCGGGGAATTCCCCCTCATCCGGCGCAACCTAGATACAGCCATTCTGCTGATCGGACTCCTGGTAGGAGTCAAAATTCTAATCGAATCTCGCAGGCAACGAATCCTGGCGACCACCGACCGGGCTTGATTGTCCCGCGCTCGCGGGGTATCCTACCGGGTCCGAGTGGTCGCTTAGCTCAGTGGTAGAGCACTACAATGACACTGTAGGGGTCACAGGTTCAAATCCTGTAGCGACCACCATTCCTTTTGAACCTGAACCAGAGCAATTCGCGGTTATTATCGCCACTTCGGGGTCCCAAGTCTCTCCAATTGTCTCTCCACAAGACTCTCTGGGTACTGTCGACTCACGGAGATTTGATTCTCGGTATGGTTTAGCTCCCGCTCAATTTTGGCTCTTGTCACCCATCCCAGCGACTACTCTGCTATCACCATGACTATGTGGAACTGGGCTCTGGATTCAAACTAGCTTATACGGTAGCGGAAGCAGCCACGCTTCTGTCTTTGTCCCGGGCAAAGCTCTATCGCCTCATCGATACCTGTGAAATTGGATCCGTTGCAATCGGCAGATCGCGCCGCATAACCCTCTCACAACTTCAAGCCTTCCTCTCACGACTCGAAGATAACGACCAAGCGGACGCGTTGCGCCTGCGGATGTCCATTGGACAAATCCGGTGTCGAGGGGGAGAGTCAGAGCATGAACGGAAGAGCCGATGACAACGACGGCTCATGCCGTGAAATATTGACAGGACGTAATCGCGGAAAGTGGCGTGTCCAATATCGATACGCCGATGAGTTCGGCGCGAAGCGACGACTCTCTCGCGTTTTCCGCACGAAGACCGATGCAAAGACTTACCTCCAAAATCTGCGACGCGGATCGCGGGTACAGGCTGTCGCTCAATCACGGGAGCTTACGCTTGGGGACTGGTTTGAGTGGCTAGCTCAAAATGATTGGCCCGAAACACTAGCAAGCGTGACGATTGCCCAACGCCGAGCTAGGTTTCGAAAGTACTGTGCGGCTAGCTTTGGCGGTCAACCGCTTTCGCAAATTAACCCGCTTAAGGTTCGGGCTTTCTATCGCCACTTGCGAGACACGGGAGCTTCGGAGTCGCTCGTGCTGTCGATCAAGAGTGACCTAGTAAGAGCCTTCAACCAGGCCATCAACCCCTACCAGCAAGTACCGATGACACTGGCCAATCCGTTTAGATTGCCCGTTTCACAGCCCAAAGCAAGAATGGCGATTGCGCTTTCGGTCGAACAGATAGGGACTGCTCTAACCACAGAGGCCCTTAGCCCGAGTGAGAAAGCAATGCTAGGGATCTTCTTACTTGGAGGGCTCAGATTGGGCGAGGTCATGGCGCTCACCCGATGCCAAATTCGAGTCGCCGAGGGCCTCGTCGCCGTGGACCGGGCGGTCCACGTTGAGTTTGGAGGGAAGCAGTCGGTTGGATTGCCGAAGGGTCGCAAAACGCGGATGGCGGTCATGTGTGAGACGCTCAAGTCGATCATGGCTCCGTTTATTGCGGAGATGGCCCCAGACGACGTTTTGTGGTCCGCAGTGAGTGAGAACAAGCCTCGAATCAAAAAGCGCTTCTACGAGGCATGGAAAGCAGCCGCAGCAAAAGCGGGTCTACCGGCAGAAATGTCGCCTCACGATTGCAGGCTCACCCACATCAATCTCATTGAGAAGCTGATGCCGAAGGTCTCTCCTACGACGCTCAAGGAGCATGTGGGGCACTCCGCTACTGGAGTGACGGAAGCAAGCTACACGCGGCCCATAACGGCGTCGCAACAAATCCTGCGCCGAGAACTCGACAGAGTCTTCGATCCTAAGTCCAAGTAGCCCGCAACTGGCGGGCTACTTTTTGTTTCGTCACAATCCACCAACGATTGTCTCAATATTGGCAGGGCATCGACCTATTACCGCCCCGTGCTAGGTGGTACGAAGCAAACTATTCGAACATTCTAGAACTTCTTTCGCGGAGCTATCAATCCACACCCCATCGCAAATTCCGGTGTAGCGCCGGCTACCATGCTCCGCGCAGATGGTAGACTCCCCACACGACTTTCTTCGCTCTCGGGCAAAGCGTCCGGTTTTGAAAGTGGACCAAAAAGTGGATTGCATCATACTCGCAGCTGGAAGAGGCGCCCGCTTGGGGTCCTTGACAGAGGCCACGCCCAAGGCGCTACTCCTTTGGAAACATGTGCCGTTGATAGAGCATCAACTCAGATCTCTTGATCCTCTTAGGGTCAGTCGGTGTATCATCGTCGTCGGATATCTTGCCGAGAAAGTAGTTCACCATGTTTCAGCGTTGGGCCCGCAACTAGTACCTATCACATTTGTTCATCAAGATAGAATTGGGCTCTCAGAATTGGCAATTCATCAAGCAATAGAATCCTGCCGCTCTAAAGTAGTACTTGTCCGTTGCGTTGACGACTTATTGTCCAGACTAGAGACAGACTGGCTCTCTGAGTCCGAACCCGATGTGATCCGGGCCATCTGCCGATATGTAGAGAGTACGCCCCTTCCAGTTTTCGTTGACATGGGACTCAAAACTGTTGCCCCACCTGGATCCCTCTGCGGAGGGTACGTCATTACGTATAATCTGGCCGCGCCGATCGAAATTCTCCAGCAATGGCGAAGTTCTGGCCCTCGTCCACTCGCTGACCTCATGATTGAGAATTCCAAATGGATGCAGATGCTCGCATTACGACCAACCAGTAGCTTTGAAGTCAACACCATGGAAGATTTCGAACGCCAAAGAAGTGATCCCGCGTGATTTATCTTTTCCCGATTGAAAACTATTCTAACAGATATTCTGAGCAGTGGAATCGGTGGTTTCCTAACCGTTTAGCTGAACGACGGATTCCGTACTGCCTCGTGCCCGGAGTCAAGGGACAATTCGAACTTCGAACTGACAATGTTCTGGATCCCCTCAATACGTGTCGCCACAAAATCGCCCAGCTAATGCACTTCTTGGAGCTTGTCAAGGATGGTCGGGTGACCTCTAAAGACGTCCTCCTGTTTCATGATGTGTGGTTTCCCGGATTGGAAACGCTTCAGTATGTGCGGCATGAGTCAGATTTGAAATTCAAGATTTGTGGTGTGTTGCATGCTGGATCCTATGATCCACACGATTATACGGTCAGGCAAGGCATGCGGTGTTGGGCAACTCCCCTAGAACACACTCTATTTAATATATTGGATGAAGTGTATGTCGCGACTGAGTTTCATCGCGAACTACTATTAACTTCGAACTCAGGTTTGGCGTCGGGCAAGATTCACGTGACAGGTATTCCATTCTATCCGGACGAACTTAAACAATACATGTCGACACCAAAGATCCGCGCAAGGGTTGCATTTCCCCATAGATTAGTGCCTGAGAAGAATTTTCAGATTGTTGAGCTTTTGCAAGAAGCAGTCCCTGAGTTGGAATTTGTTTTTACCCGGCTTCGATCAAACTCTAGAGACGAGTACTTGAAGTTGCTTTCTAGCTGTTCGATGTGTTTAAGCGATTCGCTCCAAGAGACGTTTGGGTACTCCATGCTAGAAGCTGCCGCTGTCGGATCAATACCAATCGTTCCGAGCAGACTCTCTTATCCAGAGTTATTTCCAGAAGACTTTCAGTACTCTACTTACGGTGAGTTGATCGGGAAGCTTCGAAACTTCATGTCACAAGATTCCTCCGATGTGATGGCTAATCGGTTCACAGAAATACCCTCTCTTCGAGCGTTTGAAGGGTCAATTGATCGGATACTAGATCTAGCTCTATCATGATACATGTTGTTGGCGATCTAGGAGTGGAAACTCATGTCGTCTGCGGTATCGAGGAACTCTCCGTGCAATCAATAGGAAAGATTTCCACCGATAATGTGAGGATTCGTGAGTTTGTTGGAGGGTCTGGGTTCTTTGCTTTAGCGGCGTTACATTTCGCGAAAATCCATGCAACATATCAGTTGATGGGGTCCTCCAAAACTCGCTCGTTTCTAGGTCAAATGGACGTTCCATCCGCACTGAAAGACCTATTTGGAGCAATTCAACCGGAGGAGAT
The DNA here is from genome assembly GCA_043754215.1 of Chthonomonas sp. Classification (GTDB taxonomy): domain Bacteria; phylum Armatimonadota; class Fimbriimonadia; order Fimbriimonadales; family Fimbriimonadaceae; genus JAFLBD01. The sequence goes on from JAYUVF010000078.1 coordinate 33,202, forward strand.
CATAGACTGTCGTTATGACAGTACTTTTGTGTCGATTTGGACCGAGTTAGGCAGGAACAGGCGTCTCTTTTGTGACTCCCATGCGCTTGACGAAAGTGAGGGCCCTCTGAACATTCCCCAAACGGCATCATGCTTATGTTTGCTATCTGCCAGTAGTCGTATGCTTCTGGGGAATCCGTGTGATATCAAGGGACGAGCTGCTTCGATCCTGGTAGCTCCCAACCGGACCATTCTGAATAAGGGGATACCTTTTGCGAGCGTAGCGATGCTTGCAGACATTTTAGTAATGTCTGTTGCCGAATTTTGTATATTGGCTCAGACCTCTACTGTTGAGGATTCTTTGCCAACGATTCTGGGCCTAGAAAAGCGCGCCAGTATCGTTCTGACCCAGTCGGCAAATGCATGTTATGTGCTAGCAGGAGACGCAAGGGAATTTAAGCTTGTGCCCTTAGGTGATAAATCGATTCCGGTTGTCCTTGGAGCTGGTGACATGTTCGCTGCCCTGCTTTGCCAGCGCACATCGGATTCGCGGCATGATTTTGAGGATTGCATTAGGTGGGCTCATAGTAAAACATTTGAGGCGCAGAACTGGTTAATGAGGAGCCTCAAACCCTACCTTCAGCTCGGCCAATGAAACTGCGTGATTTTCGAACTTGCTCTAGTATTTTCCGGTGAGTGGGGGGTGCCACCGTTTCAATTGCGGATTCAAGTGTAAAATATCTCATCTCGCGGCCCTCGAAACACGCCAGTGCTTGCCCGGATCGATGCCTGAACACATAAACTGAAACCATCACGTTGGGAGCGTCTGGCTCCACGATATCACATAATTTCATTGGTTCAGAGAGAGTCATGCCAGTTTCCTCCGTGAGCTCTCTGATTATTGCTGCCGAGGGTTCCTCGGATGGACCCATTACTCCCCCAGGAAGTACCCATGCTCCTGGATACCAAATGCCCGGCGTGTCATCACGCAGTTGGAGCAAAACACTGTGACCCACAAGGACAACTCCGCAGACTAATCTCTTTTGACTACGCATTTGGGGAATTTAGAGTTTGTGAGGTTAGTATAGGTGAATCGAACTGTACCAGTCAATCATCTCCTTGTGGGTTTGGCCCGAGATGGAACGGAAAGTCTGGCCTACCTCTGGCCAGACTTCCTTCGGAAATGGAGCACGTTCGGTTGTTGGGTGTATTAGTTGTTGGGTGTCTCCAAGATTGGGAGTCACTCCAAATCTGATCCCAACGTCATAGTGTTAGAGAAGCCGCCCTCTATGGACCCGCCTTGTGGTTCGGGGAAGGTTTACCACGTCCGTTCCTACGATCATGCCGAGGAACTTTCGATAGATGACCACTGAGGTGTCAATGCGCTCGATGGTCTCGAACTCAAAGCCTCTGTGCCCCATCTCACCCGCTATCATGAGGGCGGCGTTGTCGGGCGAGGTTTGGGCGAGCGCCCGGAGGACTCGCATGCCCTCACGGGCTTTCACGAGCGCGAGAGAATGGTCCCCGCGAGTTTCCGCTTGGTCACTCTGGGAGAGGAGGTTCTGGGCGCGATCCAGTTGCTCTTTGAGGCTGTTCGGCACGGTGATAAGTTCAGGTTCAGGGTAGTTGTTATTCATGAGTATTAACTCCAGGAAGAGATCGGGGCCGCCCCAACTTCTTCGAAGGTCTGCACCAGAAAGGGAAACCCAGCGTCGTTCGAATGAAGGCGGCGGAGATGACGAGCCCGGAGTGATCCGGTGGTGACCGTGAGGACACGGAAATCGGAGAAGCCGAAGAGGGTCTTGCACTGGCCCGAGCCGCTAAGAACCCCATAGGCCAGAAGTTTTTCCCGAAACTTGGCTGGAGCGACATGCCCCATATCGACTTCGACGAAAATGGCACTTTGCCCAAGGAAGAGTCCATCTGGGCGAATCTCAACCCCCGAGACTTTGCGCCAGAGTTCCTGTTCGAACCGCCACTGCGCTTCCCCACGCCGACGCAGAGCGATCCTCACATTAGTCGTCGCCAGGGCGTGTTGCAAGAATCTTGGAGATACTTGGCGAGGCACGATCAGCCGCGCAGTGCGAACACTCACCACATCTCGGGCTTGCTTGCCACACTGATACAGGCGCTGACCAAAGAACGGGGTGTCGAGTACGTTTACAAACCTATGCTTCTGCAAGTCTCTCAGGCGGGTGTTCACCCGAGTGATCGACGAGAAGTATCCGAGTTCCAATATCTGGTCACGGGACAGAACATGGCTATGGGCAAGGTCCTCAAGGAGAAGTCCATCGCGCTTGGTGAGTCTCATAGCCACGCTCCCAGGCTCGGTGGCTCTTCATCGGGAAAGTCGTCCTTTGGAGTTTGTGGCGGAACCTCCCGAACGAGTGGGGTGCGCATCCGAATGGCATGGAGGAGTTTCTGAGCGGCAACAGAAGGCCGTCCGACATCCCGAATGAGCGGCGCATTCACCTCAACGTGGACCGGTTCCTCACCGCGACGCCACACCAGGGCTTCGCCAATCTTGAATGCTGCCAGGTCAAAGGACTTGATGTTGCCAGTGAGGTCTTTGCAGAGGATGTCGGCATCGTGTCTAGCAGCCCGAAACACGACCTTCACTCCCACGTTTCCGAGGATCATGGAACGCATTTTGGGTGTGAGCTGAGCTAGCGTCTGATGGGCGAGGATAGCTGAGCACTTAAAGCGTCTTCCTTCGGCAAGGATGGATTCAAACTCCCGCATGCCGAAGTGCTCAAATTCATCGACATAAACTCGAACCGGCACGCGCTGGCTCTCGGCTAGCTCCGTGCGGGAGAAAATCTCACGGCAGAGCGACGAGAGAAAAATCGACCCGAGCATCCAGCCGGCACTATGGAGTTCATCAACCGCCAGGGAGACCAGGATGATGCTGCCAGGAGTGTTCACGCACCGAGCGAGGTCGAGCGGCTCAAAATGGCCAAGCACCTTGCGAAGGGTCTCGGTGGCGAAGAGCATGCTCACCTTGTTGAGCACCGGTCCAGCAAGTGCTCCTTGTCGATCGGGCGACAGTTGGTTGTATCGCTGCCAGAACGCGAGGACGTTTTCCGAATATGCTCGCTGCATGAGCGCACGGCGCGAGTGAGGGTTGTAGAAGAGCGACTCTAACTCGGTCAAAGTGCCTTTAGCTTCAGCGAGAAGGAGCACTGCGTTGCGCAGAGTCTCGGCAATTTGAACTCCCCACGAGTCCGACTCGGCCGCAACGGCGTCGAGCACGCAGAGTGCCCGGTAGTACGCCTCGCCGTCACCGCTCAGTGGGTTGAATCCAGTCGGACGGTCCTTCTCTCTGAGGTTCAGGAACGTGAGCCGTGATGGGTCCACCTTAGCGCGGGCTGCAAGTTCCAGAATCGCGATGGACAGATCGCCCCGCGCATCTAAGACCACCACCGAATGCCCCCTGAGGATGTCCTGGGCGCAGAGATGGTGGATGAGGTTAGTCTTGCCGCTTCCCGTCGCGCCAATGACCAGTCCGTGGGTCTCAAGAGCCTCTGGAGGCAGGGACACTAAGGCTTCGCCCAGGCTCCGGCAGATGCGTTGCCAGTGCTTCCTGACCCCGATCCAATGTCTTGGAACGGGAGGTCCCTGATTCTTTTTTCGCCGAGTCTTCGTCCGCATGCCAAGAGGTTTGCAGAAGCACAGTGAGGCAGGAAGACGCGGAACTCGATTATTTAGCCCCGACTCAACTGGAGAGAGATCCCAAGTCCTTTTCGGAAGTGGTGAAGGAGGCATTCTTGCTCGAACATGGAGTCAAGCAGCAGCAGTACATCGCAGAGATTCTCGGCGTGGACAAGAGCCGAGTCACCCAGATGTTCAGTGATCCGCGGAATCTTAAGCCGGAAACGATTAGGGCAATCCTCAGCTGCCTCAAGAGGCCGGCACACCGCAAGAGCATCTTGAAGGCGTGGAACCGGGAAGCGTTCTCTGAAGAGATTGCCAAGGTCCCAAAGGGCAGGCTGACGGCGGGAACCGTGGGAGAGTCTGCCATCCGCCGCATAGACCGGATGATTCGGGAATCACGGCTCGATCTTGCCGCAAGACTTGCGATGGAAGTTGCTGATGTAGGGGCCGACCTTGAGACCAGGGAGCGAGCCCTAGACCTGGCGTATTTCACGCGCCAGCGCCTTGATGAGCCGGGACATGCGATGCTGGCCGCAAAGAGGATTGTTATTGGAGCTCGGGAGCGAAAGGAGCCGTATCGCGAGGCCTGTGGTCACCTGTTCCGGGTCCGCACGCTCATTGGCCTTACCGACTGTACGCCCGAGGAAATCGATCCCATTCTTGATCTGGCGGAGACGCTTGCAGCCGGGTCTGGTCTGCCCCCCGGATATGAAGACAGGATAAGATGAGTCTTCCGGTTCTCGGAGGAACCATGAAGAAGTCTAAATTCAGTGAAGAGCAGATCGTTCG
>JAYUVF010000079.1:0-13157 GCA_043754215.1 Chthonomonas sp.
CTCTCGCGTCAGTAACGTGCACTCCATCAACCGCCGAATTATGACAGATGCCCGTCAGTTAATTCCGAAAAATCCTGCTAAATATTCCGGGGCGATCAACCGAACATCTGAAAGGAAGGCCGTACCGGATGCAAATTGATCTTCTAAATCTATTGGGCGCAGGAGTCCAGATCAGTCCGACCGCACCCACTCTTGGGATCGCGGGAGAGTTTGATCTGGTGCTCGCGCAGACCCAATTCGGGGGTACCAGCCCACCAGGGGTGGCCCCGCCGCCGTTCCTATTTGGAGCGGTGAGCGCGACTGGGACCGAAGAAGTGAGCCAAATTCAGCCGAATGCTGTGGCCTCAAAACTGGACTTCCTCCCAACCGACGCCGAAGTCAAAACTTCAGAATCTGCTAAAGCAACGAGTCCCTCGCTGGACTCCCTTCTAGCGGCCATGAATCTCTCATTCCGCTCGCTTGAGCCGATTGTGGTGGTTAGCCCGTCAATCGTGTCCGGGCCCCAGGCTCGATTAACGACGTTGCCTCTAAAGCCTAACGAGCTTATTAATCTTGAGGCACCTGCCACGCAATCTGGCCATTCAGAGAGTTTTTTCAAACCTAATGTGCTTGAGACGGCGTCGATGCCCACCGCTTCTCCTTCGGTACTCATCGAAGGACTTAGCCGTCAATTTAGTGCAAAGCAAGGGCTTGACCCAGAGATGCTTGGCGACCTCGGCCTTCATTCGATGAAGGCAACGTCAACGCGACCAAATTTCGGGACTCTGGAGCCCATCACTCTGGCCTCATTCCAAGCTATCACCCAAGCGAACTTCTCTGCCAAGGCTATTCTTGTCGCGCCAGTTCCCCAGGACGCGGCAGTTTTAGACGAAACGACAGTTGATCCCATAGCTCAACTCAGTGGTCCACCCATTAAGTCCGATCAACTCGGGAGCAACGGGCCGGCTTCGCTACTTACCTCTGCTCACTCATCAACGGTGCAAACTTCTATTGAAGAATCTGAGCTCACCCAACCCATTTCTGAATTTACCAATACTGCCCCTGCGCCCATGCGGGAACCCCTGACCGCCGCTATCCGAACCGAGGAAGTCCCTAAAACGGCCCAACTTCCCGAGCGAACTCAGCGTGAAGTGGTTCAGCAGACCGTGGACCGCATCGAGGCCATGGCGATTCAACGCCCGATGAGCCAAGTCGTCATCCACCTGAACCCCGAGCACCTCGGCGAAATCGCCATTAAGGTTCGGATGATGGGCAATCGCTCCGAGGCAGAAATCACGGCAACCGATGAGCGAGTCGTGCAGGCTCTCGACGGCAACCGCCCTCAACTCGTGCAAGCCATCGAGAGTAAGGGCTTTTCGCTCAGCTCCCTAACGATGCAGTTCGGCGGCGAGCGCGGCGATCAAACCCCGGCCCAGCGCGAAGATTTCGCCCGAGCCATGAACAGTTTCCAAAACGCGTCAACTGACCGAGGCGAAACCGCCACTGTCCCGACCTACGGATCGCCTCAAACCGGTGGTCTGAACTTAGTGATCTAACCATGTCTGTCAATTCCATCGATCCAATGGCCTCCCAATTTTTTGGAGCGACCCCCGTCAAGCAGAAATCTGCGCTGGACATGACCACCTTCATTCGCTTGCTGACGGTTCAACTCGCGAACCAAAATCCGCTGGAGCCCATGTCCGACCGTGACTTCTTCGCCCAAATGGCGCAGCTCGGTCAAGTTCAAGGTACCGATAAAATGACCAAGCAGCTGCAAACCCTTCAGGCCAGCACGCTTATCGGCAAGACCGTCCGGGCAACCATTACCCGCGCTGAAGGCGCCCCGGCCGAAGAAATCATCGGACGTGTCATCGGCATGGACGTCAAGAATGGCGAACAAATTTTGAAGGTGCAGGAAGCCGACGGCGGCCTGGTGGACGTCAAGTTCGACAACATCACCAGTTTCACCGACATCCAGGTTCAACAAATTCCCACTCCCACGCTCTCCGATGCGAGCCAGCTCATTGGACGCAACATCAAGTTCTGGGAAAACCAAGAATCCGATGGCACCCTCGTGGAAGGTCAAGTCGTTCGAGCGTCAATGGTCAATGGCGTCGCGATGTTGACCGTCCGCACTCCGGCCGGCGAAGTGCAGGTTAGATACGACTCGGTTCGAGAAGTCCTCTCCTAGAATCGTTGAACTCGACTCCAACGTCATCACCACGGAACCCGACCCATGAGTAGCCCAATTCAAAATAATCGAATCGCGGATCTGCTGCAACAACAGCAGATCCAGCCGGGTCGTACGCAACCGGTGGCTCCAGCCGAGCAAAATGCCTTTAGCGAGATTCTGGAAAATCGCCTGAAAGTTAGCGGTCATGCCCAAACGCGTCTCAACAGCCGGGAAATCCAGCTCGATCGGGCCGCCTGGGAGCGTGTGATTCAAGGAGTGGAAAAGGCTGCTCAGAAAGGGGCAAAGGAATCGCTGGTTCTGGTTGACGATATCGCCCTCGTGGTTTCGGTGAAAAACAAGACGGTGATCACCGCCGTGGACCAGGCGAAACTGAAAGACAACGTGTTCACCAACATTGACAGTGCCATCGTGGTTTAAACCCTGGATCGGTTTGTTTTTGAACTCAAACAAACCTAAAGTAGATTGCCAACGTTAAGGCCTAACGATCCCCTGAGTTCCCCCGATATTAATACTGGAATCATCCAAAGGCTCCGAAAAGAAGAGAAGCAAGTGACCGGAACGGTGGTCTCGACCCCCGTAAGTCCTGCGCAAAAAGGCCGAATGCCCGCGCAAGAAAAGCAAGCTCCCTCCTCTTCGAAGAGTCTCGACAAACCAACGAGAAAAGAAGACTATGCTACAGGCAATGCTTGCTGGCGTCGCGAGTATCAAAGCTCAGCAGACGCGAATGAATATCATCGGAAACAACCTCGCCAACGTGAACACTACAGCGTTCAAAGGCGGCCGGGTCACTTTCCAAGACATGATCGCCCAAACGATCAGAGGCGCTAGTCGCCCCAACGGCAGTAGTGGCGGTACCAACCCGATCCAGTACGGCCTCGGCGTACTGGTGGCAGGAACCGACGTCAATAATGAGCAAGGGTCGCTGAGTGCGACGAATCGACCTAGCGACTTGGCAATCCAAGGCAACGGGTTTTTCCTCGTCTCCAATAGCAGCCGGATCGCTTACACCCGAGACGGTGCATTTGACCTTGACGCGAACGGCGTATTAGTTCAACGGTCCACCGGCGAGCGGATGGTCGGCTGGCAGGCTGACGCCAATGGCAACATTGACACCTCCGGCCCCGTGAACAACAACAGCTACATCAGCATCCCACTCGGTTCGCTTGATGCCGTTCAAGCCACTACCCGGGCAAGCGTAAAAGGCAATCTTAACGCAGATGCCTTGGCCACAGATACTTGGGACGTCATCACCACTGTCTACGATTCCCTCGGTGGAAGCCACGACATCCGGATTCAGTTCAAGAATCGAGCCACGCCACCTGGCGGAACGCCTCCAACTGGGGCAACCTCAAGTTGGGAGTGGGAAGCCTTTGAGGGGACCACTTCAATAGGAGGCTCCGCCACCACCGGAAACGCGATGTTGTACTTCGACGGGGCTGGAAAATTGATGAACCCTACCGCTGTGGCAGCGATCACCCTTCCGTCAAGTGGCGGCGCCACTCCAACCTCGATCGCCTTAGACTTCAGTAAGGTCAGCCAACTCAAGGCGGACAGTAATGTCACGCCCTATGACCAGAATGGCTATCCGCCAGGATCGCTGCAGGGCTACTCTATCGGCGGCGACGGCATCGTCACTGGACTCTTCACCAACGGTCTCACCCGTGATCTCGGGCAGGTTGCGATGGCGGTCTTTTCAAACCCAGGCGGTTTGGAGCGAATGGGAAATAACCTGTGGCGACAGACCGATAACTCCGGTATCCCGGTGAATGGTGCGCCCAAATCCGGCGGCCGAGGCAGCATCAATGCCGGCTTCCTTGAGCAGTCCAACGTGGACATCTCCAATGAATTTACCGACCTGATCATCACTCAGCGTGGCTTCCAAGCCAACACGAAGGTGGTCTCGACGGTGGACGAGATGCTCCAAGACCTGATCAACATGAAGCGCTAATCCGCTAAGTAATCTGATGCAAGTGGCCCGCACTCAAAGAGCGCGGGCCATTTCTCATACCTTCCGCCGGGCCAGGAGCGCGTCGAGGCTCCATGGTCCAGCGCCATAGGCCGCGAAGAACAAGTAAATGAAGCACATCAACACCGCCGGCACGCCACCGTTCTGCGCTGGCCAAGTTCCCCCAGGCTGATGAAACTGGAAGTAGGCAACCGCCATCATGCCAGAGAGCAGGAACGCGGTCGGGCGGGTCAGAAGTCCTATCATCAGCAAAGGGCCGCCAATGACTTCCAGCAACGCCCCAATTCCCATCTGAGAGGTAAAGGTAGGAGCGGGTACACCGCCTGGCATTCCACCCAGCCAACCGAACAGCTTCATACCACCGGCTTGCATGAGCAAGAGCCCCGACACCACCCGAAGGGCCGTCAAGCTCATGGTGATGAGTTTTGCTTGCGTAGCCTCATTCATGTAGCTACGGACGCCCGAAGAGATACAAGTGGCTCAGGTTTTGGGGTTCGATCGGCAGCCAGGACAACTGCGATGCGACTTCACCGAGTTCGCAACATGGAAGCCAATGACGAACGATGCACCCACGAGGGAGAGCGCCGTCGACACCGGATCAATGCCGTGGTTATGACCCGCGTGGTCATGGGCAAAAAGCACCTGTCGCGCGATTAGAACAGCCAACCCGATGACCAGCGCGACCGCGAGTCGTGCATCCCCGTGCCGCCGGAATCCAGTGACGGCGGCGAACGTGCCAGCGATCACCGCAATCCCGAGAAAGAGCCAGTCCACTCTGGAATCCGTGAAGAACCCAAGCCCAAGAGTTGACAGGAGCCCGAGGGCAACACCTGATAAAGCGCAATGAATCGCGCATAGGAAGCTCGCGGTGCCCCCTACTCGATCCCAATTCACCCCTCTCGGCGCTTTCATGCTCTCTATTGTTGCATATATTTTGCATTAAGCCGCCGAGTCCCATGGCCCATAATCAACAAACGATGAATGAGTTGCTACTTCGAGAGAAGGTCTGCGAGATCGGGCGGTTACTTTGGGATCGCCACCTCATCGGCGCACTTGAGGGCAATATTTCTTGCCGCCTGAGCCCAACGCAACTCCTCTGCACGCCCGCCGGGAGAAACAAGGGATTCTTGAAGCCTTCGGACCTAGTTACGATAGACGTCAACGGATCCCCCACGGGTGGGGGCCAGCCCACTAGCGAAATTCGTCTCCACCTCGAATGCTACGCCCAGCGTCCCGATTGTCAAGCGGTGGTGCATGCGCATCCATCGTTCGCGACGGCATTTGCCTTGGCCGGACGCTCCCTCCCCGGCAATCTGCTGCCCGAGGCAGCCGTGATTCTGGGCGACGTCCCGTTGGTTCCCTTTGCGATGCCGGGAACCGACGCCATGCGGGACTCGATCCGTCCATTCCTCCCGCACCACGAAGTATTCTTACTCGCGAACCACGGCGCGCTGGCGATCGGTCATGATCTGGATCAAGCATTTGGCAAAATGGACACCCTGGAGCGGGTGGCCGCAGTCGTTTTTCGCGCGATGCAGATTGACAAACCGGTGCCGCTATCACCAGAAGTTTGTGAGTCGCTCCGGAAGCTTGGCCCCCAAGCTAAACTAGAGCAAGCCGACCGATGAGATACCAAGCACCCCGAGGCACCCACGACGTCCTTCCCAAGGAGTCCCACGCCTGGCAACACGTCGAGCGCACCTTTGCCGATCTCGTAAGGCGCTACGGATTCGCGGAAATCCGCACTCCCATGTTTGAGGAGACTGAACTGTTCGCACGCACCAGTGGTGACACGAGCGAAATTGTTACCAAACAGATGTATCAGTTCCTCGACAAAGGCGGTCGAGACGTCACGCTGAAACCAGAGGGTACTGCGGCCGCGGTTCGCAGTTACCTTGAACATCATCTGGGCGAGCAGGGCGCGGTGACCAAACTTTGGTACGAAACCCCTGTATTTCGATATGAACGCCCCCAAAAGGGCCGCTTCCGCCAGCATCACCAACTCGGAGTGGAGCTACTCGGATCGCCTTCGCCGATGGCCGACGCCGAGGTCATCGAGATCGCAGTTCGCTTCTTCCAGTCGCTTGGGCTAAAGGACTTGGAAGTCTCCGTCAATTCGATCGGGCGCGCCGAGACCCGCGACCGTTACCGAAACGCGCTCTTGGGACACGCCGCAGTGTATTTGAGCGAACTTGACGAGCAGGAGAGAGCTAGAGCAGAGCGAAACCCGCTTAGGTTGCTCGACAGCAAGGACCCGAAGGCGATTGAACTACTGAAAGACGCCCCGAGCATCCTCGACCACCTCGAAGACGCGAGCAAAGCCAACTTCGAGCGGCTGCTCGACATCCTTGGAAACGCAAACATGCCCTACTCGGTGCAACCGCGCATCGTCCGCGGACTGGACTACTACACCGATACCGTTTTCGAGGTTCAAAGCACCGCATTGGGCGCGCAGAGCGCGTTGTGTGGGGGAGGCCGCTACGATGGGCTTGTCAAAGCGATCGGTGGGCCCGATACGCCAGCTGTCGGATTTGGTATCGGCATTGAGCGTCTGATGCTAGTGCTAGAAGCCCAAAATGTCTTGCCGCCATCTCCAAAACTGGACGCATTTCTGGTTGCAGCAACCGAAGCCGCAAGACCATCGTTATCTAGTCTTGCCAGCGGTTTGCGGCAAGCCGGCTTTTCCGTGATGCTTGACTTTGATGGCAAAAACCTGAAATCCCAGTTTAAGCAGGCCGACCGTAGCGGCGCGCGCTACGCGATTGTGATTGGGGATGACGAGCTCGCGGCCGATAGCGTGTCTCTTCGTAATTTGCAAAGAAGCTCCCAGGAGTTAGTTCCGACGGCAAAGCTACATGAGGCACTTCGTGAGATTTAGCTCGCTGCTGGTGCTGAGCTTCATGCTCAGTCACGTGGCTGTAGCTCAGGTGCCGGACGTAAGCATCGTCACGGACGTTCGTTCGACGCTACAGTTCTCAGGCAAGGACGCCAAGACCCGATTTTATGACCCTTTCGGACGGATCAGCACGGTAACGCTCCAACTTATCTTGGAGGGATTCTATGTGGTTCGACTGAGCGAGCGATTCGCACGTATCCCCGGCGACACCATGGGAAAGCAGCTCGAATATGCCTATTTTGAGTACCCCGGCTTGTGGCGTGTCGGTGTAATTCCAGCAAGGTTCGGGCGCGGATGGCTCATCCGAGATCACGGGCTCGGCGGTGAGCTACGCACGAATCTCCTATTTGACAACCTTCCCTTCTCCATCGGCGCCATAGACGACGGGCAGCGCCGGACGCGAGGCGTCATGGCGAGGGCCGGGGGCAGAGTGGGGGTGAGCTTCGCCTCAGGCAACCACTTTGCCGCTTCTGGCACCTCACTCACCGCCATCCGTAGCCCGGAAGAAGCCCCCGGCATTGGTCGTGGATACAAAACTCTCTACGGCATCGACGCCTCCGGTCGACGTGGCCCCTGGCAGGGCCAGTTTGAGGCGGTAATCCTGAAAGAAGGCCAGACGAGCCTCGACAAAGACGAGGAAGTTTTGGACTTCGAACTTTCTTACAATCGCTCGCCGTTGGGCAACCAGTACCGAATTGGCTATGCCCGCACCCTTCGCGAACGTTCAGACCACTTCCGCGCGGAGGTCGAGGCGCCCGTGGATCAGAAACTCAGCATCACCGGCCAATTCCGCCTAGACTCGGGGCGAGCTCTATACGCCATCGGTATTCGCGCCCGATTCTGAATTTGACCCGTATAATCGAAGGCATACCATGAGTGGAGAATTTCAGCGAGCAGTCGGTCTGGTCAAGGGGTACGTGAACCGCGAGTGGGAGCGCATCAACGCGGTCGAAACGCTCGACGCCCGAAGCGAGCTCGACGACGTGAGCCGCAACCCATCTTCTCGCCCCAACCGCGTCGAAGAGACGGTCATCGTACGTGACGCCGCCCATGCCCGCCGAATCTTGGATGTCGCCGAGGGAGCCGACTACGAAGCCATCAAAACCGCTTACGAGAATCTGAGCGCACAGACCAAGCCGGAGCAGTTCCCCGCCGGCACTGAGGAGTTCTCACGAGCGACTCGGATTCAGCGAAGCATCCACACCGCGTACACCCTTCTTATCGAGGAATTTGGCACCACCGAGCGGCGCTTTAAGTCTCTGGAAATTGACTGAATTGCCTACCGGTGGAATGTCGACTTCAGGATAAACCACATGTTGGCGGGTCGCTCCGCGAGTCTCCGTGTGAAGTACGGATACCAACTGTCGCCGTACGGCACGTAAACGCGGACGTTGTAGCCTTCCGCAACAAGCCCATCTTGCAAGTCGCGACGAATACCATACAACATCTGCCATTCGAATCTCTCTTTACCGATCCCTTCGGCGACCGCGAAGGCCTTTAGCTCGGCAATGATCTTCTCGTCGTGGGTGGCGATCGCGGGATAATTTCCGTCGCGCATTAACATCTTAGACATCTCGATGTACTGCCGATCTGTCTCCGCCTTCGAGCTGACTACCACATTCTCCGGCTCCAGATACGCGCCCTTCACCACCCGAATCCGCACCCCCAGCGCGATCATCCGGCGCGTGTCGTCCAGCGCCCGAATGAGATAGGACTGCAAAACCGTGCCTGTATTCTTAAAATCTCCGAATACTTTCTCGATCATGGTCAATGTCCGCTCCGTGTACTCGCTGGCCTCCATGTCCACTCGAACGAACGTGTCGGACTCCGCCGCTTGCCAAAGCAACTGGCGAAAGTTGTCCTCTGCCCATGCCGGATCAATGTCGAGACCACATTGCGTAAGCTTGATGGAGATATTGATCTTCTTCTGGTGCGGACTCTGCGCGATGGCGGAGACGATCTCCTTGTACATCTGGCAAGCGTGAACCGCCTCCTCTCGAGTTGAAGTGTTCTCCCCAAGATAGTCCAGTGAAACGTTCAGCCCCCGTGAGGCCAACGCCTCAGCGGCACGCATGGCGGATTCGAGATCGTCTCCGGCGATGAACCGCGAGACTAGCGGCTTGAACAGAAAGGAGCGCCGCACGAGCCGTTCGATGGGGCCGAGCGCGGCGGTTTTGAGGATAATTGCACGACCTAACGACATTGTTGGGCTTCCGGCTCAATTGTACTTGAGCCGGTTAACCACCCATTGCACGACTAGCCTGATTCACGATCACCGCACAAACCCAAGCCAGTCCTGTCATGTAGAAGAACACGAAGGTCGGCCACTTCCAAGAGTTAGTTTCCCGGCGGATCGTGGCGAGTGTCGCGCCGCACTGGCAGCACAGCGCAAAGAAGATCATGAGCGCGAAGGCGGTACCGGTGGTCATCAGGGGCCGACCATCCGGCCACTTCGCGTTCTTGATCGCCCCCCGTAAGTCGGTCGATTCCTCGTCCTGATCGCCGCCCAGGTCAAAAATGATGCCAAGCGAACTTACCAGAACTTCTCGAGCCGGAAAAGCAGCCAAGATCGCCGTACTGATGCGCCAATCGAACCCGGCAGGCACAAACACGGGCTCGATGAATTTGCCAAATCTCCCCAAGTAGGAATCCTCCAGCCTGCGGGCATCCACAAAATTCTCAAACGTCGAGACCACCTTCTGCCGGGACTCCTCGTCATCGGGCAACGGGATGTCCGTATGGCCGTCCAACTTTTCGGCGCCAGTCGCCGAAAACTTAGAATAGAGTTCGACCCCCGCCGGGCTTCGGTAAAGCTCTTGTTCGTAAAGTCGGTCCGCCGCGTCACTGCGCGGGAAGTAGAGCAGCCCCCAAATGATCACCGACATCACGATAATGATCGTGCCTGCGGTCTGAAGGAACACCTTCGCCCGACCAAACATCGCGCGGCCAACTTCCTTCCACTTCGGGAATTGGTATGGAGGCAGCTCCATCAAGAACGGCAACTGCTTGCCGCGAAGCACCTTGCGATTCAAAATGAAAATGATGGGAATCGAAATGATCGCCCCGATGGCGTGCATTCCGAAAAGGGTGAGCCCTGCCACCCACGGCCCGTATCTTGGCTCAATAATCGCCCCGATCAGCAAGATGTAGACGGGCAAACGGGCCGAGCACGACATCAGTGGCGCAACCAAAATCGTGACCAGTCGGCTCTTGGCGTCTGGCATAATTCGCGCCGCCATGATCCCCGGAATTGCGCAAGCGAATGAACTCAGCAGCGGAATAAATGCTTTTCCATTAAGCCCACACCAACCCAGCGACTTATCCATCAAGAAGCTGGCTCGGGCCAAATAGCCAGAACCCTCCAAGATCGCCACGAACCCAAACAGGATTAAAATCTGCGGCAGAAATATCGCCACTCCGCCGATACCCGCGATGATGCCGTCCACCACAAGCGATTGAAGCCAGGGTATCGGGGCCAGGGCCCCACCAACAAAATCTCCAACCCAGCTAAAGCCGAATTCGATCACATCCATGATCGGTCCGGCGAGCGTGTAAACACTCTGGAACATTCCGTACATGACCAGCAGGAAGAAGATCAATCCGAAGACTCGGTGGGTCAGCCAGAAGTCAATTTTGTCCTGCCGCGCCCGTAGCTTCAGAGCAGGATTTTCTTTGAAGGTAGCCGCGTGAACAGTCTCTGCCCAGGCGTAGCGGGAATCGACTGAATCAAAGGTCAGCGTTGAAGGCTCTTGCCCCTTTTCAATAACCCCCTTCAGCACCATCTTGAGCCTGGAGATTCCGTGGGACTTGTGCGAAACCACCGGCACAACTGGCACTCCAAGAAGCTTCTCAAGGGCAACCAGGTCCACTTCGATCCCCTTTCGCTTCACGATGTCGCTCATCGTGAGGACCGCGATCATCGGGATGCCCAGTTCAATGACTTGGCTGAAAAAGAAGAGATTGCGCTCGAGATTGGTGGCGTCCAGTGCGATCAACATCACGTCCGCGCGGCGCTCATTATCGCCCGTCCCTTTGATGGCTTCGGTCGCGATCACCTCGTCCATCGACATCGGGGTGAGCGTGTACAGCCCCGGGATATCGACAATTTCTACCTCGACGTCATCAATGTGGAATCGTCCGCTGAGCTTCTCAACTGTCACGCCCGGGTAGTTGCCAACCTTACCGTCACCCCCGGTCAAGGCATTGAAAATGGAGGTCTTGCCTGCGTTCGGGTTGCCAATCAGGCCGATGAGAGTAGTCTTCTTCCAAGCCGCGGTTACGGGCATGAACTACTTGTCAACCTCGACTTCGATGCCGGCCATTTCACTTCGGCGGAGGCAGAGACGGCAGCGTCGGAACTGGACCTCGACGGGATCACCCAGCGGTGCTTGCTTTACCACCTCGATTTCTGTACCTACGCAAAGCCCCATTTCTTGGAGTCTTAGCGTGCACTCATCTTCGCAAAGGTAGCGGACGACCTTCCCCTTTGCTCCCGGCTTCATCTTGGACAGATTCGCTTCGTTGGCCACAGCAGTGTCTCAATTGTAAAGGTACCTTAACGAGCCCGCTTAGAACGATTTGCGCCGTCGAGGCGTTCGCTTAAAGTAATCTTTCCTAAAAAGTATAGACGCCATGATTTCAGAATTGCTCAGTCTCGGGACCTTAAAATCGGAAAACCGTTTGGTGCTTGCACCCATGACCACCTACTCTAGTGATGAGGCTGGCATTATCACGGCGGGCGAGTTAGAATTGCTCAACTCCCGCTCCTTGGATGGGTTTGGGATCGTAATGACCGCCGCGTGCTACGTTCACAAAACAGGGCATGCCTTCAAGGGCCAGTGGCGATGTGATACGGACGACGTCATCGCAACTTCCCTGCGCCCCGCCGCCGATGCGATTCGGTCCGGTGGGGGCAAATCGGTATTGCAGATCCATCACGGGGGGCGAGCCTGCTCGGCCAAGTTGTGCGGCCAGGTTCTCAGTGCTTCAGCGATACCGGCCGTTCGGGATGGGGCAGAAACTCCAGCCGAAATGACCCGGGATCAAATTTTCGAGGTGATCGCTGCCTTTGGCTCAGCAGCCCGCCGAGCAGAAGAAGCCGGATTTGACGGCGTCGAAATTCACGGGGCGAATACCTACCTGCTTCAGCAATTCGTTAGCCCACACTCGAACCGCCGCACCGATGAGTTCGGACAGGATCGCCTGCTCTTCTCGCAACTTGTCGTTGAGGCAGTTTTAGAATCCGTATCTCCTGGCTACCCAGTCGGTTACCGTTTCTCGCCCGAGGAAGTCGAGGTTCCAGGCATTCGCTTGCCCGACACGCTCGCGCTAATTGACTTGCTGTGCGAATACCCTCTCGCCTGGCTACACATCTCCCTTGGGGATTTCCAGCAGGCGAGTATGGTCGATGACTTCACGGAGCCCACATTGGAGCTGGTCCTAAAGCACTTGAATAATCGGCTCCCGATGATCGGAGTTGGGAACCTTACAACCAGGGAGCGCATTGATGAGTGCTTGCAGATGGGATGCGCTGCCACCGCAGTTGGAAAGGCCGCGATCACCGATCCCAAATTTGCCAGCAAAGTACTCAACGGTGAGTTGCCGACTCTGAAATTCCCGAAAACAAATGCCGCCAAAGACCTTCAGCTTCCAGAAGGGCTGGCGCAACGCATACTCGGTGCTCCCGGCTGGTTTGAGATCAAGGACTAGCGGCGGACTACTCGGTAGAGCTTCTCGTCCCCACCATCGCCTACCTTCACGTCAACAGTCCACTGCGAGACGATTGCGATTGGTTTTTCGCCGGGAACGGATAGATTCTCGTTCACCGTGTAGCGTAAGACATCTCCCTCGGGAGAGATTGCGAGAATGTACTTGCCGGTGATTGGCGCGGCCGCGTAAGCTCGCCAATTGCCAGCGATCAGGCCCGCCTGCCCCGGCTCAGGCGCGTTCCCATTGTGCCATCCCACCGTTGCCAGTTGGCCCCGGAAGTAACGCAAGTGTTCAGTCTTCGCGATCAGCAGGTCCAACACCGGCGACTGACTGAGCAGCCCCGGCTGGGCGATGGTGTAAACATCCACGATCGAGTTCATCACTCCTTTCTGATTCTGAAGTTCGTAAAGCCG
>JAYUVF010000080.1:0-4191 GCA_043754215.1 Chthonomonas sp.
CTTAAGGCTATCCTCCAACAAAAAAAGGGCGGCACTTCAAGTGCCGCCCTTCTGGAGATGAACTTGCTTTAGAATCGGTAGTGGGCAAAAGCCTTGTTGGCTTCAGCCATACGGTGGGTGTCTTCCTTCTTTTTCACCGAGGACCCCGTGCCGTTGTAGGCATCGAGCAGCTCCGTGGTGAGCTTGTCGATCATCGTTTTGCCGCTCTTCTTGCGAGCGTTTTCGACGAGCCAGCGGAGGGCCAAGGTGCGCCGGCGAACCGGGCGGACTTCCATCGGGACTTGGTAGTTCTGACCACCGACGCGGCGAGGTCGAACTTCCACCGTTGGCATCACGTTAGCCAAAGCCTTATCGAAAACTTCGATGGCCGGAACGCCTGCCTTCTCTTCGCACTGAGCGAGAGCGGTGTAAAAAATCTTTTCGGCAACGGTCTTCTTGCCGCCGAGCATCATGCGGTTAATAAACCGCTGCGCCATTTCGCTGTTATAAACAGGATCCGGAGTGATGATTCGCTTGGGTGCTGCACCTTTTCTTGGCATGGTTCAATTCTCCTTATTTCTTGACTGCAGCAGCCTTGGGCCGCTTCGCGCCGTACTTCGATCGGCCTTGCTTTCGGTTGGCGGCACCGGATGTTTGTTGGGTTCCGCGGACGATGTGGTAGCGCACACCAGGAAGATCCTTGACACGACCACCGCGCACCAAAACGACCGAGTGCTCCTGGAGGTTGTGCCCGATCCCCGGGATATAGGCGGTGATTTCAGTACCGTTGGTCAGTCGCACACGAGCCACTTTCCGAAGCGCAGAGTTTGGCTTCTTCGGGGTTTGGGTTCGCACGATAGTGCATACGCCGCGTCGAAACGGGTTCGACTTCAGCGCAGGCGACTTCGACTTCACTTTGGCCGTTTGGCGGCCTTTGCGGACTAACTGATTTACGGTCGGCATCTATTCCTCAAATTCGATTCTCTAGCGGCACGGCGTGTGGGAGTCCAACAAAAAACCCCGCGGCTGACGCTGCCCGGGGCGCTCACTTTCGGTTGTCTCGCGTTTTCTCGTCGCGTTACTTCTCCGACTTTCCAGCCTGCGCCTCCTAAACTAGCCTCAGCACAATGCGCCCATAGGGTCACACGGCACCAACGCAAAAGTATGAATGATCCGAGGGCTAGCTGTCAAGGGCACGCGATCAGGTGTAAATCCGCACGCCGATGCTAGGAGAGACGAATCGCAACATTAGTGTCGCCAACTGATCCGCCTCTTCCACGCTCAACTTGCTCGCAAACTCGTCGCGAATCGCATCGTGGAACGCTGGCCAAGCCGCCGCCCGCGCCTCCAGCCCAATATCCGTAATCACCGCGTGCATGCTTCGCCGGTCGTTGGGATTGCACTCTCGGCAAACTAACCCCTGCTGCGAAAGTCGGTCTACCAGACGCGTGACTCCACTCGGACTAAGCAACGCAATCTCCGCCAACGCTGACATCGTCAACCGGTGATCTGGCGATTCTTCAAGCGAAAGTAAAACGCCATAGTCGTCAAACCCGAGCTGCCCCGCCGCCTCCAACCGGTGATCGATGCGGCGCATCAATGACCCGTGGGCGCGTATCAACGACTCAAACGCTCTTTTCTGTCCCAATGTGAGGCACGGTTCATCCACAATTCGGCATCTTACCGAATGTTAAAGCTTCATCTCGGTGGAATGCTTCGAAGTGCCTAGCACGAAGCAGCTCTGAATTTTCCCTACGCCCTTGATCGTGCTCAGCTTCTCGCGAACCAGCACCTCATAGGCATTCATGTCCTCTACCAAGATTTTCAGCAAGAAATCAAACTCCCCACTCACGTGATAGACCTCCATAACCTCCGGAATATCCAGGACCGCAGCCCGGAACTGCTCAATCGGCTGCTCCTGATGAAGCGACAAGCTCACCTGAGCAAAGACGGTGATGAGGTAACCCAGTTCCGAAGCTGAGAGAAGCGCGACGTATTTGTCCACGAATCCCCCCTCCTCTAGCTTTCGAACCCGCTGGAGAATGCTAGGAGGCGACAGTTGAACCTGACGGGCCAGATCGGCGTTGGTGATGCGACCATCCTTTTGGAGCAGTCGCAAAATTTCAATATCGGTATCGTCAAGTTTCTGTCTAGCGGTTTTCAATGTTTTGGTGGTGCTCCTTTGGGGGTCTAGTGATGTAATACTACGAATAAACCTTTGTCACTCGTACCCTTACGGGACTTGTGCGCAAATTTTCGCAGAGAATCTCTAATGTCTACAACTACCATTGCTCCGGTCTGGGACATGACCGTCGTCTTCCCATCGCTCGATAGTGCCGAGTTCCACGCCGCCTTCGAATCCAGCAAAGCGGACCTTGCGCGACTCGAAAACTCGTTCGACGCGTGGGGCGTTCACGGCGGACAGACGGCACCAGATGCCGCATCCGTTCTGGAAAAAGTGATCACTTCGTGGGATCAATTTGAATCTGCATTTACCCCCGTCCGATCCTACATTTATTCGTTCGTCAGCACCGACACCACCAACTCCCTGGCCCAAGCGAAGCTGAGCGAAATGGACCCTATGGCCTCCACCATGTCCAAGCTCTACCAGCGCATGACCGCCTGGATTGGCGCCCAAGATCTAGCTGCCCTCCTCGCCGAGAGCCAGATCGCCCGCGACCACGAGTACTTCCTATCTAAGTGCATGGTCATGGCGAAGCATCAAATGTCCCCGATTGAAGAGGACCTCGCGGCCGACCTCGCCACCACCGGCTCCCTCGCCTGGGGACGTCTGCACGGAGACGCCACCGCCCAAATTCAGGTTGGCGTCAAGCTCCCAACCGGCGAAGAGAACCTACCGATGTCCGTAACCCGCGCCCTCGCCTACGATCCCTCCAGGGAAGTGCGCCAAGCCGCTTACGAAGCTGAACTCGTTACCTGGAAGCAAAACGAACTCCCCCTCGCCACCGCGATGAACTGCATCAAGGCTGAGGTCGGCATGCTCTCCAAGCGACGCGGCTGGGACAGCCCCCTCGAAGCCGCCGCCTTCGGCGCAAACATCGACCTCGCCACACTCGAAGCCATGATGTCCGCCGCCCGGGACGCGTTCCCGATGCTGCGCCGCTATCTCAAAGCTAAGGGCAAAATGCTCCACGGGGGCGGCGCCCTCGACTGGCACGACCTCTTCGCCCCCGTCGGCGAATCCACCAAGACCTGGGAGTACGATGAAGGGGCCGCGTTCGTGGCCAAGCAGTTCCACTCCTACTCCACCCGCATGGGCGAGTTTGCCGAGCGTAATTACCGCGAAAACTGGATCGACGCCTTGCCCAAAGCCGGCAAGCAGGACGGCGCATTCTGCATGGGTCTCCGACGCGACGAAAGCCGCATCCTCATGACCTGGAAGCCCTCTTTCGGCTCCGTCTCCACCCTCGCCCACGAGCTCGGGCACGGCTACCACAACCTCTGCCTGTACGGTCGAACGGAACTCCAGCGCGAAACTCCAATGACCCTGGCCGAGACCGCCAGCATCTTCTGCGAAACGATCGTCTCGAACGCCGCCATGGAGCAGGCCGAGCCTAACGAGAAGATCAGTATCCTAGAGCAATCGCTCCAGCGCGTCACCCAAACCGTGGTGGATATCACCAGCCGCTACCTTTTCGAGCGCGAAGTCTTCGAAAAGCGCCAAGATCGGGCCCTCTCCGCCGACGAATTCTGCGACCTCATGCTCTGGGCGCAGGGCCAAACTTACGGCGACGGCCTCAGCGAAAAGCGCCACCCCTACATGTGGGCGGTGAAGGGGCATTACTACAGCAACTTCAGCTTCTACAACTTCCCGTACATGTTCGGCCACCTCTTCTCGCTCGGGCTCTACAGCCTCTACCTGCAAGATCCCGAACGGTTCAAGGGCAGCTACGACGAACTCCTGTCAAGCACCGGCCTCGCCGACGCCGCAACGCTAGCGCAGCGTTTCGACATCGACATCACCACCTCGAAGTTCTGGGAAGGCAGCTTAGCGGCCGTCGAACGAGACGTAGAGCGATTCGAAGCGTTGGCATAACTTCGTCTCTCCCCTCTCTTGTACTTCGTCACGCCATAGCGTGACGGAGGCGCAAGAGAGATGGTATGGGCCTTTGTCAAGTAGATACCCACGCTGTTTGTCTTTTGAGTACGGCGACTGCTCTGAGCAGGAGTTTTCTCATAACGGCCACGAGG
>JAYUVF010000081.1:0-21862 GCA_043754215.1 Chthonomonas sp.
GCCGGTTTTGTTGCCGTGGGCCTTGAGTGTGCTCGGAGTCGATCCACTCACTGCCGAATCGTGGATTCATTCCGCGCAGAACCAATTTATGGATAGTCAGCAAGTCGTGGCGTAAGCCACTCAAAAGAAGGGAACAGGAACCAGCATGCAAGGATTCGATTGGGAAAAAGTCATTGGGCCAGGTGCAACACCAGAGGGTGAGCCAGCCGTCACGCCGCGAGAGACGTCAGACGTGACCTCGTCCGTGCCGACCGAGGCAATAGCACCGTCCATTGAGCCACCTTCCGAAGAGCTCAGCGAGTTGCTCCAAAGTATTGGGAGGCCAGAGATTGCCGAATCGACCGCCAAGCGGCAAGAGAGCGAAATTCCATTTGCAGAGCACGAACGCATTTTCGAGGAAGCCGGGAAGAGTGGCGTGACGCCAAAGATGAACCCGTTTGCAATGGAAGAGTCAGGCTTGCCGCCCGAACGCGCTCCAAAGATTGCGCCTGCTACAGGAATGCCGTCGGTTCGACCGGCTGAGGCCTTTGAATCCAACCCACCCGCAGCACCGGTTGGCCCTCCGCCGATAAGCGCTGACCCAGCCGTCGCCGAAGTAACGGCCCCCATCCCTACTGCCGCAGCACCCGTTGACCCCGATAAGGAAAAACTCCTTTCTCTCTTCAGCAAGACCATCCCGCAAACGAAGGCAGAACCCGAGCCCGTCCTAACGCTCAGCGAACTCAACTCCGCGGATGCTAACAAAACCAGCTTTGACGCGCACAATGAGGGGCAGTCTAAGCTAAGCAAATACGACGGTGGAACATCCCTACACGACATTCACATCGACGAAATTCTCGCCATGGCGGTCGAGAGAAAATGCTCCGACATTCATTTCGCGGTCGGACTCCCCCCAATGATCCGCGTGGATGGCGAGGTAGCTCCCTTGCCGTTTGCACCGCTACAGCCCCAAGACACTCGTCGCATGCTGTACGACACGCTCGACGACGACAAGTTGCAAAAATTTGAGACCACCAGGGAGCTTGACTTTGCTTACCCAGTAAAGGGCGTGGGCAGATTCCGTGTCAACATGTTCGTCCAGCGCGGTTCAGTAGGAGGTGTCCTCCGCGTAATTCCTTCACGCATTCCCGCATTTGAAGAACTTGGCCTTCCGCCAGTGATTCGGGATATGAGCAAGCGGGCAAGCGGTCTTGTTTTGGTGACTGGCCCGACAGGTTCCGGCAAGTCCACCACGATCGCCGCGATCATTGACGACATCAATCAAAACCGAAGAGGTCACATCATGACCATCGAAGATCCGATTGAGTACCTGCACAACCACAAGTCGTGTATTGTCAACCAGCGGGAGATGCACTCGGATACTTTTAGCTTCCATAACGCCCTCCGCGCGGTGCTCCGAGAAGACCCCGATATTATTCTCGTGGGTGAGCTTCGTGACCTCGAAACGATCGAGGCAGCATTGACGCTCGCCGAAACGGGACACCTTGTCTTTGGCACGCTCCACACCCGGAATGCGCCCAGCACCATCGACCGAATCATCGACGTGTTCCCCCCGGATAGTCAGGAGCAGATTCGAGTCTTGCTCGCAAACACGCTCGAGGGTGTCATCAGCCAACAGTTGCTACCAAAATTGGGTGGCGGTCGTTGCGCTTCCATCGAGATAATGTTCGGAACCCCCGCAATCAAGAACTTGGTTCGGGAAGGGAAGACGCACCAAATGCAATCCATCCTGGAGACCAGTGCCAACGTCGGAATGCAGACGATGGATGCCTGCTTGGCTGAACTGTATAGAGCCGGGAAGTGCGAGTACGAGGAGTGCCAGATGCGGTCCATCGATAAGGACACTTTCGTGCGCTTGGCTCGTGCAGCGTAGTGCGAGGCTTGGTTCGGCGTATAACGGCGGTTGGCAGAACGAGTGGCCATCCGCCGTTTTTCTGCTCGTTCCAAAAAGGGTGACACTTAACTGCATTAAAAAAATTGCGATAACGATCTAGCTCAAAACAGCCCAAAAGCGGCGTGATAAAATAAACTAGATGGAGCGATGTGATGTTGCGATTGTGGGGGCGGGTATCGTCGGCCTCGCTCACGCCTCGCTCCTTTCGAATCTCGGCCTAAAGGTGGTGGTCTTTGAGCGTAACCCCCGCCCGCTGGGAGCCTCAGTTCGCAATTTTGGGTTGATTGCTACCGCCGTACTTCCCCCTGGCCCATTCCGAGACCTCGGCCTTCGTAGTCGGCGTGCCTGGCTACAATTGATCCAAAGGCAAAGTGCTTGGTGCGGAAGACGAGGCTCTGTATTCCTGGCCCAAAACGAGGAGGAAATGCAGTGCCTCCGCGAATTCACCGATCTATATGCTCGCCACGGCTGGAATGGTCGAATGCTAAACGCCGAAGAGGCGAAAGCTCTATCGCCGAACGCCAAAACAGAATCTCTCAAAGGCGGGGCGTGCGGCACCGAAAACATCGTGGTGGATCCTCTTGAGGTCATCATGGGCCTCATTGATGAGCTTAAGGAGAAGGGGGTTCAGTTCCACTTTAATACCACCGTGGTTGGAGTGGATGACGGTTATGTGGGCGCAGACCACGTGATGGTGAAGGCCAAAACCGTTCTCTTGTGCACCGGCGATGATTTTCAAACGCTGTTCCCGGTGGAATTCGCGACTTACAATCTGACCTTGGTGCGCCTGCAGATGCTCAAACTGTGCAGTCGCGAACCTGGATTTGATCTCGGCCCCGCCATCTCGGGCGCCTTAACGGCGTACCGGCACCGTAGCTTTCACGAGTTACCCAGCTTCCCGGCCTTTGAGCAGATGGTTCTCGCTAAATTTCCTGAAGAGCTCGAGCACTGCGTCCATGCCTTGGTCAGTCAGGACAAAAACGGTGAGCTAGTGGTTGGGGATTCCATGGAGGAGACGGCCCACGATTATGTCTTCACCCGCGACCATCTGGACAAACTAATTCTGAGATATTTGGGCACCCTTATTGATGCCTCAAGCCTTGAGATCAAGGAGCGGTGGGTAGGCAGCTATCCGAAGGCCACCAAGGATATTGTCAGTTTCAAGGAGTTGCGCCCTGATATCCACGCAATACAGATTACGGGCGGCCTCGGGCTTACGCTTAGCTTTGGCGTCGCTCAGCAGTTTGTGGAGACGCACTGGGGTCCGATGCAAATCTCGGAGAGTTAAGCCGACTCATGCGTCCATAATGGCAGCAATGCTGTCGCTGATTCTGCTCGCCTCCGCCTCCCCTATTGAAGTCGAATTTCGCCCCAGAACCGGCCTGTTCTTCCAGGCGGCTGGAGTATCTCTCTCTCAGGGTTCCTTCATTCAATACTATAAGCCGGGCTGGTCCAAGGGCTACTACAGCACAAATTGGAACGATCAAACGGTCACGGAGACTGCGAACGGAAGTAAAGTCACATTCAAGAGCTCGGACGGTCGTGTTGATGGGACGGTCACCATCGAGAAGACTCCAAACGGCTTCACCGCAGATTACAACCTCGCGTGGAATAGCGCCGAAGCGGCAAACGTGGAAGTTTCCTTCGCGCACCTGTGGGCGCCGGCGTTTGAAGCGGGCAAAGTCTTGGTAGATGGTCGCGAGACTCGGCGACCGTCTGTGAGAATGCCCGTCGGGGACGACCCAAAAATCCGACTGTTTGGCGGCGAGGGCACCCAGTTTCAGTTCCATTCCCCATTTGCCGTTCTGCATGCGAAAATTATCGGCGCGGAGGCTTCTGTGTTCGATGGTCGCGGGTACACCGGAGACTTTGCCCAGAACCGTGAACTGTTTTGGTTTGGTTTAAGCGACGTGCCGACCAGCCCCGGCAAGCCCGCGAAATTCCAGGTGGAGTGGACTTTCACCCCCAAAAAGGTCGCATCAGCTCCTGATAATAGGAACATCCTCACCAAGGCCACTGCGCTACCGTTGGCGATGGCTCCGCGAACAACAAGCTTGCCCATGGTCCCCCAACCAAAGGAGCACCGGGCTTTGGCTGGAGACGCGTACCGATGGATGGACTTTCGTTCGGTTAGGCTGAGCCAACAATGGGCGGCTCCCCTTTCGTTCTTACACTCGCGCTTTGATCTCAGCACCTACGCCCCCAAAAACCCCGGCACATGGACATGGTCGAAGGCGGACCAAAAGCTCCCGGCGGGGGGATACACCCTCAGGGTTGATGGTGGCAAGCTCACCGTTGTCGGTCAAGACGATGAAGGCATGCGTAACGGCATGATGCGCGCCGTAGGCCTCACCACGGTCAAGAATGGCGAACTCATCATTCCGCCCGTCGAAATTCGCGACTGGCCCAGCAACGGGTGGCGTGGACTGCACATGTTCGTCGGCCCCAAAGCGCCCGAGTTTCAAGGGCGGATGACTGACCGACTCCTCACTCCGCTGATGTTCAACCAAGTGGTGCTTCAATGCGAGCGCACAGCATGGGACAGCACTCCCGGCACCTCGGTCGGCCTCACCATGAGCAAGCCCGAGTTGGCCCGCCTGTTCGCGCAATATCGAAGCAGTGGCATCGAACCGACGCCCCTGATCCAGAGCTTCGGGCACATGGAATGGCTGTTCCAGAACGGCAAGAACCTGGACATCGCGCTCAACCCTAAGGTGCCTTACGCCATAGATCCGCGCAACCCGAAATCACGTACCCTCCTCTCTGCAATTTGGAAGGAAGCCGTCGACTTGCTGAACCCCAAGATTCTGCACTTCGGCCTTGATGAAGTGGACATGCGCGGCATGCCAGATGACGATCAGTTAGTCACCGATCTGTGGAATCTGCACGTTCCCTGGTTAGGTGAGCTTGCCAAGAGCCACGGCAAGGAAATGATGATTTGGGGAGATCAGATGCTGGGTCCTGGTGAAGCGCCCGACGCCGCGTTGGGTGACACGATAGAGCACGCCGCCTCACGTAGGAGCGTTCTGCCCAAGGGCACATGGATCGCCGACTGGCACTACATCAACAACGCCAATCCTGCGATTTATAAGTCTCTAGAGCTCTTTAAAAATGAGGGCATGAGACCGGTCGCCACAAGCTGGAATCGCCCAGAAAATATCAAGGGCTTTTTCAAGGCGGCGGAGTCTCAAGGCGGAGCCGTCCTGCAGTCCACCTGGGCCGGGTACGAAAGCACCGAGCAAAACATGCTCCGAGAGAGCAGCCAATTCGTCGCCTATCTCCTAGCAGGCGAATACGCATGGAGCGGCCGATCTGAATTAGCTAGGGACCTGCCTTACCAACCCAGCGTGCTCTTTCAGCGACTCATGTACGCCGAGCCATCACCGTTAAAGTCCCGGGCCGGCACGGCTCTAACGTGGTCGCCATCCAGTTCCAAACTGGTCATTGGAGATTACGAATTTGCCAAGCAGGCTCCGATATCTCTCTACGACCCACTCACTGCGGCAGGGGTGAAGCAGCCGAAGTCCATCGCGTTGTCCACACCAGGTCTGAAGTCTGGTTCGCTCGTCGCGGCCATCTCGGTGCGATCGCCGCTCGATGAACTCGCCGAAGTCGCAACGTTGGTTGTGAAGTTTGCCGATGGCAAAACCAAGTCGTTCCCCGTGCGCTACGGTCAACACGTACGTGTCGGGCGAGAGAATCGAAGCGCGATGGTCAGCGCTTCAGCAGACGGAATCAGTGCCGTCCTATGCGACTTCAGCGAGATTAAAGCGAAGCCCGTTGAGGTAAAGCTAGTCGGAAAGGCATTCACCGCGGGCGTACAACTACACGCTCTCACCGGCATCTGAGGCTAAAATACGTCGCGATTGATTGAACCTGCTCTGAACGAGCAGGTTCAATCGTCTTCTCAATCACTTCATGGACTCAACTGAAACTGCCGTCGTGACGCCCGAACCCAAAGAGCGGAGTCCATGGACTTTCACCCCGCTGCTCTATCTCATGCAGGCCATTCCCGTGGCACTCGTGCAAGAAGTCAGCACGATCATGTTCAAGAGCCTGGGAGTGGAGAACAGCCAGATCACGCTGTGGACCAGCCTCATCGCTCTGCCTTGGTCGCTCCAAATGCTCCTCGGGCCGTTCGTTGATTTTAACGGCACCAAACGCGGCTGGATTCTCGGCGGACAGGCCGCCATCGTGCTCGCGCTGATCGGTTCGGCCTTTGCGCTCCAGGCACCCAACTTCTTCGGGCTCACTATCGGCATTCTCGGAACCGCCGCCATATTCTCCGCACTTTGCAACATCGCGACCGACGGCTTCTACATCCTTGCGCTTTCTAAGGAGAAGCAGGCTGCATTCATCGGCCTCAACTCAACGTTCTACAGGCTGGGCCGACTCCTGTGCACTGGCCTGCTTGTCTATGTCGCCGGAACGCTCATGCGAGTGCCCAACGTGGTGGTGGAGGCGCAGGGCGGTCAGATTGTTTTAGAGAAGACCACCGGTCCCAAGGGCCAAGAAAAGACTCAGCAGATCGTGCAGCCCAAGGCGACTCTGCTCATCAAAGACGAAAGGCTCCAGTCTGCCAGCGGCCTGAGCACCAGCCCCATCATCAAGGTCCCGCCCGGAATTTCGAAAATCGAGGTGTACCCAAATGGCGCAGTTGCGGCGACCCCATTCGGCGGGGAAGCCAAGGTGATAGGCAACCTCACTCTGCTCTCTGATCGAGGATCCGTGGCGCAAGTAACCAGCCAAGCTGAGCCCGGAACCCCGGTTCGTCCTCAAGTGGCATGGGCAATTGTCCTTGGTCTGTGCATTGCGATCTACGGCATTGGCAGAGCTATCTTGCCCGTCACCCTGCCTAGACCCACTCTGGATATCGCCCGCCCCTTCAATCGCACCAGCGTGCTGGAGACTCTCGGGCGAACCCTTCTCATCATCGGCGTCTTCTTGGCCTCAATGATCGCCCTAGGGAACATTTTCAAGTTCATCGGGCACTGGATCGCCCAGTACGTCACCAAGATTCCGTATATCGGTTCAACCGAAACTTGGGTAATGGACGGGCCAAAGCTGAACGCTGAAGGGTTCTGGCTCGCGGGGTGCCTTATAGCGGCTGTGGCGGGGGCAATTCTGGTCCGCCAACAGTTGCGAGGCACGGAGATGGGAGAGGCGTTCACCAGCTTCATACGTCAAGATCGGTTCGCCGCCATCTTTGGCTTCATCCTCTTTTATCGGTTCGGTGAGGTGATGGTCGGTAAGATTACGCCCCTCTTCTACCAAGACCCGACGAGCGCCGGCGGCCTCGCCCTAACGGTTGAGCAAGTCGGTGTGGTCAATGGGGTGATGGGCGTTGTCGGAATCATTCTCGGGGGCATCACTGGTGGCCTCGTGGTCTCGAAACTCGGCCTGCGCAAGGCATTCTGGCCCTTGGCCCTCGCTATGCACATCCCGAACCTGTTGTACCTTTGGGCCGCCAAGGTGCAGCCGACGCTCTCTGGCGACCCCGGAATGGCTCAAATCATCTTTTCACCTGTCTCAGCGATTGCATTCGTAGACCAGTTCGGTTACGGATTCGGATTCGCCGCCTACATGGTGTATCTGATGTGGGTCGCCCAGCGAGGCAAATTCCAAACTTCCCACTACGCGATTGGTACCGGTCTCGGAGCGCTTTGCATTGCCATGGCGGGAATCTTCAGCGGCATTGTTCAGAAGCAGTTCGGGTACTTCAATTTCTACCTTTCGGTGATCTTCTTCTCGATCCCCGGGATGCTCATGCTCCTGGTCATCCCTCTCGATGAGCACGAAGGCCGAGACATCAAAGTGGAAGCGATAGGCGACTAAC
Source organism: Chthonomonas sp. (assembly GCA_043754215.1). Lineage (GTDB taxonomy): Bacteria > Armatimonadota > Fimbriimonadia > Fimbriimonadales > Fimbriimonadaceae > JAFLBD01. The sequence goes on from JAYUVF010000081.1 coordinate 7,731, forward strand.
GTAATGTCATCCGTGCTGGACAGGTTGCTCGCCCAGGGAATTGAGGAAGGCGTTTTCCCTGGGGCGGCCTACGCGTTTGGCGCCGTCAGCGGCCTCGAAATCGGAGTCGCGGGCAGCCACACCTATTCGCCCGACTCACGCGCGATCACGGCAGAAAGCTTGTTCGACCTCGCCAGCCTGACCAAGGTCATCGCCACGACCACGAGCGCCATGCTTCTCTGGAAAGATGGGGCGCTCCATCTTGATCAGCCGGTGCAGGAACTCGTCTCGGAATTTACTGGGGAAGGGAAGTCGGCGGTGACGATCCGGCAACTGCTCACCCACGAGTCCGGACTACCCGCCCACCGGGATTTCTGGAAGCTACCAGTAGAGGATCGCTGGCCGGCGATCCTGGCCGAGCCACTAGAATCCGCACCCGGTGCGGAAACGCGCTACTCATGCGTCGGATTCCTGGTACTGCAGCAGGTTCTCCTGAACCTCACTGGCGAAAGATACGCCGACGCCTGGGCATGGCCGTTTTTCCGCGTGGTTGATCAGCTAAAACTGGACCTCTGCTTCAACCCAGCCGCAGAACAAAGAGAGCGGTGCGTGCCGACCGAAGGCACTTTACATGGCGTCGTTCATGACGAGAATGCCCGCTCGCTCGGGGGAATGGTAGCTAATGCCGGACTATTCGGGACGATCAAGGCCGTGGCTGCCTTGACCCAGTGGGTGAGCACAGCGCATGAACTCGAGTGGACGAGTCGACAAGGACTCGGCTCCAGAGCTCTCGGGTGGGACACCAATCACCGCCTCCAATCCAGCGCGGGCCCGTCCTTTAGCGAACAGAGTTTTGGCCACACTGGGTTTACCGGGACGAGCCTTTGGATTGACCCTGACCACGACCTGTTAGCGATCCTCCTGACCAACCGCGTCCACCCCACCCGCGACAATGACCGCATCCGTGCCTTCCGCCTGCGGTTTCATGAACATGTTTTTGCCAGTCATGTGACATGACGGAACCCTTACGAAACGACCAGCGTCTCTTATAGCGTTCTTACAAATGTTTGATGGGGTGACGTTGGGGGCGATGGGCGACTTCAATCTAAATATTGCGAGAGAAAAGGTTCGTTTCGAGTCTCCTTGGGAGGCTTTACGTTGCCTTGAAAACGACACCGCCAGAATTCTCGCCAACCAGTTCATCAAGTCCGACAACCTCAGCGAGCAGCTCGAGGGCGTGACGAGCTTAACATATCTCGACGCGGTACAAAACAAGCCCGAAGCCGCCATAGTGAGCTTTCGTGACGCCCAGTTTCTGTGCGACGGTCTTCCGCGAAAAGAGACGTTGCGAGTGTGCCTCCTCCACGGCATCATCCAACGAGAGTTGGGCGCATTTAGCCTGGCGGTAGAGTCTTTGGAGCGCTGCTATTCTGAAGCCATTAGCCTCAGGAATCCGAAGGAGACCGCCATGGTAATGCAGTGCCTCGCGCTGACCTTTTATCGGATGTGTCGTTTCCCTGAAGCTATGGAGTTGTGGGAAGCCGCCGAGCCTATCGTGGCGGACCATTGCCATCCGCTGGAATGGGCCCATTTGCAAGCAGGCAAAGCTTTGATCGCTATCGCCAGGCAGGATTGGCCTACCGCGATTAACCTGTACGAAGGAGCACACAAAACGTTCGTGGAGTTCGGCGCAGAGACTTTTGCAATCTACGCTTTGGCTGGAGCCGCGAGTGCGAGCATGCACCTCGGAAACCCGGCAGTCGCTATCCCGCCGCTTCAAAAGGCGGCACAGAGAGCCGAAGCAATGGATCACTTGCGCTACGCCTCTCTCTTCTTCCAAAAGCTTGCGGATGCCTACGCGCTGATCGGAGAGCGGGAAAGGGCCATTGAAATGTACGAGATCGCGGCCGCTCGCTCGATGGAAGCCCAACTGCACACACGCGCTCGTATTGCTTTCCACTCTGCCATCGCTCTCGCGGAGGAGATTGGCGAGCCGATTCAAACTGACGCGCATCATCGGGCGTACGTGAAGGCCGAGAAGGCCATGATGGATGCTTCGATTAAGCAGAACGAGGCATCCCTGAGGCTACTGCGGCTGGTGCACGAAGCGCTGACTCGCCGGGAGCAGAGCCAAAAGGTTGATGCAAACGCTTGAGTTTCGCCCATCGTATGTCATAATGTATTAGTAGCCGAGGAGCGTTGCGATCCCAAAAGGGGGACCAGGCTCGGCACCCGGAGCAATCCGGTTTGAACGGCGCTCGCCATCCGAACGGCTGGTGAGCGTTTTTCTTTTGAAGTTCGCTCTTCCCGCCGAGAATTGACAGTAGGAGTCAAATCGCAAAAAGATGCAAGCTACAGAAAACGCGCTCAAAACCGACTTTCACGTCGCCGACCTAAGCCTTGCCCCATGGGGTCGCAAGGAAATCAGAATTGCCGAGACCGAAATGCCCGGCCTGATGGCAATTCGCGAAGAATTTGCCAAGACACAGCCCCTGAAGGGTGCCCGCATTGCTGGCTCCCTCCACATGACCATTCAAACGGCGGTCTTGATTGAGACCCTCGTCGCCCTCGGCGCCGAAGTCCGATGGGTGAGCTGCAACATCTTCTCCACCCAAGACCACGCGGCCGCGGCAATCGCCGAATCGGGCGTCCCAGTCTTTGCTTACAAGGGCGAAAGCCTTGATGAGTATTGGGACTTCACCCACCGCATGATGGAGTGGCACGACGGCGGCACCCCGAACATGATCCTGGACGACGGCGGAGACGCCACGCTCCTGGTCCTGCTCGGTAGCCGAGCCGAATCTGACGCCTCGCTCCTCGAAAATCCAGGCAGCGAAGAAGAAGTCTCGCTGTTCAATTCGATCAAAGCCAAGCTCGCCGTGGACCCCACGTTCTACAGCCGAATCAAGGCCAACATCAAGGGCGTCAGCGAAGAAACCACGACCGGCGTCCACCGCCTCTACCAAATGCAGAAGGAGGGCCAACTTCCGTTCCCCGCATTCAACGTCAACGACAGCGTCACCAAGTCGAAGTTCGACAACCTTTACGGCTGCCGAGAATCGTTGGTGGACGGCATCAAGCGAGCGACTGACGTGATGATCGCGGGCAAGATCGCCTTGGTCTGCGGCTACGGCGACGTAGGGAAGGGCTCTGCCCAAGCTCTCCGTGCCCTGAGCGCCCAGGTTTGGGTCACCGAGTGCGACCCGATCTGCGCTCTCCAGGCAGCAATGGAAGGCTACCGAGTCGTGACCATGGATTATGCCGCCGACAAGGCAGACATCTTTGTCACCGCCACCGGCAACTACCACGTCATCACCGAAGCCCACATGCTCAAGATGAAGGATCAGTCCATCGTCTGCAACATCGGCCACTTCGACAACGAGATTGACATTGCCTCGGTCGAGAAGTACGAGTGGGAAGAGATCAAGCCTCAGGTAGACCACGTGATCTTCCCGGATGGCAAGCGAATCATTCTGCTCGCCAAGGGCCGATTGGTCAACCTCGGTTGCGGAACTGGCCACCCCAGCTACGTGATGTCCTCGTCCTTCGCCAACCAAGTGCTGGCGCAGATCGAACTTTGGCAGCACCAAGGCGAATACGCTCCTGGCGTCTATGTCCTGCCGAAGATCCTCGACGAGAAGGTGGCGCGACTTCAATTGAAGAAGCTGTCCGCCGAACTCACCGAGCTCACGCCAAAGCAAGCTGGCTACATCGGAGTGGATGTGACCGGCCCGTACAAGACCGACAGCTACCGCTATTGATCTAGGCGGCGCCATAAAATCCCCGCGTCCGGAAGTGCGCGGGGATTTGTGCATAATCCGGTCATGGGTTTGACTCGACGCGACTTGCTGCAGGCCGGAGCCAGCCTCCTCCTCGCCCCCACCGTCGAGCGATTCGCCAAGTTCGCTCCTAGCTCATTTCGGTTCGCGTTCTTTAGCGACACGCACGTCGCGGTCGGACGAAACATTAAGGAGAACGCCGAGATGCTGGCGGAGATCAGCGCGCTCAATCCAGACTTCGCGATCAACGGCGGCGATGTCACCGACCAAGGTTGGCGCGCACAAATCGACCTCTACAAAGGGCTGATAAAGGAACTGAAGTTTCCAGTCCATCATTGCCCCGGCAACCACGACGTTCGTTGGTCACCGCTCGGGATGCAGATCTTCGAGGAGCACTTTGGCAAGCCGTACCGAGCGTTTGAGCACAAGGGCTGCTGGTTTATTATTCTCAACACCACCGTGCCTCTCTCGCACTGGGGGAACATCGCCTCGCCTCAACTGACGTGGCTGAAAGAGGTGCTGAAGAAGATTGGCCCCACAACCCCAATATTCCTCTTTGGCCACCACTGGATCGGTCGAGAAACACCGGACACTTCAAGACCGGTGGTTCAGGTGGACAACGAGTACGACGTCATCGCGCTTCTCCGCGGGCACAACGTGACTTTCATCGGCAACGGTCACGGCCACAGCGATATCCAGTGGGAGGCCGAGGGCACCTACGCGCTGATGAACAAGGGCCTCTATCAGCTCAGCTACACCATCCTCGATGTGGACGTCACGACCAGCCAGATCAAGGTGTACCGCCGTACCGCAGAGCGCCCGACCTTGACGCTCGTTCGCACCATCCCTCTCCAGCAGTCCAAGTCCCCCGAGAAGTGGGAGCCGGATACGGAAGTCGCCGTATTCGGCGAGCAGGTACGAGTCAACGAATCCGCCTGGGCCCCTCGCGAAGCCGGTAAGTTCGCACCCCTAGCCGCCATGCCCGGCGTCCACGAGGCGTACTTCCGCCGCGTTGGGAACCGGGAAAGCCGCCGCAAAACATTTCAGCAAGAAGCTGGGGCAATCAAGAACGTCTGGGATGTTCCGCTCTCGGGAGGCGTGATGAGCCACATTTGCCATTCCAACAGCGAACTCTTTGTGAGCGCCATGGACGGATCGGTGGCCTGCTTCGACGCCGCGTCAGGCAAGCGAAAGTGGCAGACGATGACCGGCGGCTACTGCCACTCCTCCCCCATCGCCACCGACTCTGACGTGTTGGTGGGATCGGCGGACGGTCACCTCTACTGCTTCCATCGCCGAACTGGCAAAGCGCGATGGAAGCTCCGCCTTCCGGGACCGGTATACGCCAGTCCAACCGTAGCCAAGGGCATCGTGTTCATCGCGAACGCAGGCAAATTCTTCGGCGTGGACCTCGCCACCGGAAAGGTCCGATGGACAAGGGACATGCCCAAGTCCGAGACCAATTTCGCGCAAAGCCGGGCCGCCACCGACGGCGAGGCGTTCGTTCAGGGCTGTTGGGACAGCCACCTGTATGCCCTTGAGGCCGAGACGGGCGAGGTTCGCTGGAGAAACGCTTGCCAGGAACGCACTTTCGCCTTTTCTCCCGCCATCGGCTCTCCGATTATTGATCAGGGCAGCGTTTACGTCGTGGCGAACGGCAACGGCTTATTCCGCTTCGAACTCGCCACCGGCAAGAAGGTTTGGGAGATCGCTTCGCCCGGGCAAAAGTACGGGCACAGTGGGCCATGCGTGGTAGGTGACCGCGTATTCGCCGGTAACCTGGGCGACGGCGAGGGGGAAGTGCGATGTGTCTCGAAGGAAACCGGCGCACAACTCTGGGTCGCAAAAACTGGCTACACCATTTATGACTCCTGCGTGAGACCTGGACCGGATTTCGTCGTGGTCAACAGCGTCCCCGGTGTGCTCAATGTCCTCGCCCAAGACACCGGAAGGATCTTGGGGCAGTACCGTCTGGGTGCAGGACATTCCCTCGGGACTGTCGCCGTCCAAGGCAGGCAGATCTACTGTGCTAGCTTCAGTAATCGCCTTTTCTGCCTGGAGGTTTAACGAGCTCTTAACCTTTCGAATTCCAAAAAGGTTTCAATGTTAAGGGGGCAGGAGTCATAATCGTGGGGTAGGCGATCTTGTCGCCCCATTGAAAGGAACCCCCAAAATGAACAAAACCCTCTTCGTTGCTGTAGGAGTTGTCCTCGCAGGCAGCGCCCTCGCTCAAACCGCAAACTTCACGCCTGGCCGACTCGTTGTCGCTGCTAGCGTTGTGCCCTCTTTCCCACATCCGGCCAACAACGCAGCGGAAACTCGACTTATCGAGTACACGCTTACTCCCGCCTCGGCTCCAACTTCCACTCTCGTATTCCCTAGTAGCGCAGTGGGGCAGTCGTTCACCAGTCGGTGGGATTCAACGTCCAATCTCAACCTTCAGCTTAACGAAGGGACATTAATGCTCGGTGGCTACAACGCAACAATTGGCACCGCTAGCTTGACCGTCAATATTTCGTCGTTCATCAATCGAACGGCTGCCTTTGTCCCCATTTCGGGTGCAGTGAGCTATGTCAATCTTTCTGATGCGTACTCTGGTGACAACATCCGCTCGGTAACGCGAAGTGGCAACGACTTCTGGGCTGGTGGAACCGCAAGTGCGACCAATGCCCCTGGCGTTCGTTACTTTACTTCAGGCCCTTTGTCCACCCAAATTTCCACAACCGGAAATCAAACCAACATCCGAGTTGTGAGTGTTTACAACGGCGACCTCTACTATGGGACGGGTTCGAATGTAGGTACTGGCATCTTTGGCATTCATAAGTACAGTGGGCTTCCCACCTCATCTGCTCTAGCAGTGCCGATCATCGCGGTTCCTTCGACCGTGGTTGGAACTTCGACCATCAACTCATCGCCGTACGATTTCGTTTTCACAAATGCGAACACCTGCTATGTGGCCGATGATCGCAGCCTCGCGAACGGCGGCGGTCTGTATAAGTTCACGTTTAACGGTTCCGTTTGGACTCAAGCGGCTTTGATTCAAACCGGGTTCACGCTCGGTTGCCGCTCGGTGACCTTCCTTGGCAATGATTCCAATGGCTTCGCCCAGTTGGCGGTTGTAACTGCCGATACTCAGATCACATCAGCCCTCGGTTCCACCATCGTTGTACCTTCGCAGATCTGGCAGGTGAACGACACCGCAACGCCATCGGCTAGCCTCTTGCACACGCCACCGGTAGGAACTCAGTTCCGAGGACTCCGGTTCATCCCAGGTGCGGCAAACGTTTCGCTAACGGGCTCGTTGTTCCTGAACGACACTTCGGCAACGTTCGCGTTCAATCGCAACATCAGCTACGTCGTAAAGCAAGGGTCCACGACTCTCAGCTCCGGTACCGTCGTTGCTTCATCTCCATCGTCAAGCTACAACATCAGCGTCCCAGCTTCCGCAACCGGCAATGCCACGATCGAGTTTGATGGCTCGTCGTTCTTGCTCCGAAAGGCAGCGGTGACTCTGACTGGAGCTAGCTTCAGCCCAGGCAACTTCACGATGTTCAACGGTGACGTGGACAACAGCGGCGAAGTGGACGCGGCAGACATCGATGAAGTGATCGCTGACTTCGGCATCACTGCCAACGACCCGTCTGATGTGGACGTTTCCGGCGAGGTCGACGCGGCCGATATTGATATCGTGATCGCGAACTTCGGCTTCGTGAACGACTGAGACTCGTTCAATAGTCGAGTTGCGGGCGGGTCAAGCAATTGACTCGCCCGCCTTTTTGCTAGGCTTCCAACCGGTTCAGCAAAAACCGTTCTAAGATAGAAGAGTTGGAACGCGGGGATCTATGACGTTTAAATCAAATCTAGTGTTGGCTGGGATCTTAGTCGGCTGCTCAGGTTTCGGCTGGACACAAGCAACTCCTGCAACTGCCATCGACCTTGGCGCGCTTACAATAGGCAATTCCCCCCTTAACATCACCATCCCCACCTACGCGGCAGCTTCCTTACGCTGGTACAGATTCAGCATTGCCACGCCAGTTTCTGCAAGCAGTTTCGAGTTTCTTGATATCTACACATCGAGCGCGGGCACTAGTTTGGACACGGAACTGGGGATTTACACCACGGCCGGGGCGCTTGTTTCGAGCGACGACGACGATGGTGACGACTATTTCTCCATGATGAGCTTCGGCGTCGGAGGTGGGGGCAATGGCAACGGTCAGTCTGGAGCGATTCTGGCGGCAGCCACTTACTACATCGTGACGGGCCGATACGATACGATTTTCAACGGTTCTTCATTCAACGTCACAAGCAGCGGCCCCGCAAATACCGCTCCCTACTTCATGACTCTTAGGCGAGGTAACAATGCGCCGATTCCGGCTCAAAGAATCAGCGGCGTGTTGAACCTCAACGACACGGTCAGCCCCTTTGCGGTTGATCGATTGATGACTTACACGGTCCGACAGGGCACAACCACGGTTGGTTCAGGTGCGATCCTCGCAGCCCACGCTTCCACCCCATTTACCATAGAGGTCGACGCAAGCATCCTCGGTGCGGTATCCATCTGGTGGGATGGCGGTTCCTGCGTCCGCCAAACGGTCGCGGCAAACTTGAATGGGACGTCAACGGTCATGGGGACCGTTTCAGTAACCAACGGCGATGTTGACAATTCCGGCGAGGTGGACGCTGGCGACATTGATCTGGTGATCAGCCAGTTTGGCCAGAACTTTCCCGGAGGTCTCGGGAACGGATTCACTGACGTGGACTGTAGCGGGGAAGTGGACGCGGGTGACATTGACATTGTCATCGCCAACTTCGGAGCCGTCAACAACTAGGCGGGTACCCTCGCGGCATGCTCGAACTTGCCGGTCAACCACTGACGCTTGACCAGATCCACGCCGTCGCCCGCGGGGCGGAGACCGTCTCGCTAGCTTTCGAGGCCCGAGCGGGGGTTGACGCGGCCAGAAACGTGGTGGAGCAGGTTCTCGCCACCGGGCAAGTGGTGTACGGCATCAACACCGGCTTCGGCAAGCTGAGCTACGTCCAGATTGCCAACGACGATGTTCGTCAACTGCAAACCAACTTAGTCCGCAGTCACGCCTGCGGGTTCGGCGATCCCCTCCACGACCAAGAGGCCCGCGTTCTGATGCTCCTGCGGGCGAACGTGCTCGCCAAAGGGCATAGCGGCGCCCGAACCACCATCATCGAACTGCTCTGCGAGATGATCAACCGAGGGGTCATCCCCTGGGTCCCTGCTCGAGGCTCGGTGGGCGCCAGCGGCGACCTCGCCCCCCTCGCCCATTTGGCCCAAGTCGTGATCGGCGAGGGTAAGGCGCGCATTGGCGATTCTGGTTGGATTTCTGGAGCAGAAGCATTGGAGAAGGTGGGACTCGTACCCATCGCGCTCGAAGCGAAGGAGGGTCTGGCTCTCCTGAATGGTACGCAAGCCATCGGCGCGGTGGGGTCGATTGCGCTTCATCAAGCTCTCCAACTCTGCCGTTGGTCCACTATCGCCGGGGCGATGAGCTTGGAAGCGCTCACTGGCACCCCGGTCGCCTTCGACTCCCGAATCCACGAAGCTCGGCCCCATAGTGGCCAAGTTCGGGTGGCAAAGCACCTCCTCCAACTCCTCCAGAATAGCGAGATTCGTGATTCCCACCGCGACGACGACCCGCGGGTCCAAGACGCCTACAGCCTCCGGTGCATGCCCCAGGTTCACGGGCCGGTCTTAGAATCCCTCGAAAATGCGGCGCGGGTGTTCGAGATTGAAAGCGGTTCCGCCACCGATAATCCCCTCGTTTTCGCCGATAAGGGCGATGTGCTCTCTGGCGGCAATTTCCACGGAGCTCCGCTTGCCCTCGCACTCGACGGCACTGCCATCTCCATGACCATGCTTCTCAGCATCGCTGAGCGCCGCATCGATCGCCTCCTCAACTCCGACCTCAGCGACGGCCTACCGCCCTTCCTCGCCCACAATCCGGGCTTGGAATCTGGATTCATGATCGCCCACGTCGCCGCCGTCGCGGCCCTCAATGAGGCGCGCGTGCTTTCTCACCCGGCGTGCGTGGACAACTGCACCACCTCCGCCGCCAAGGAAGACCACGTCTCCATGGGCATGACCTCCGCCCTAAAGTTCCGGCAGATCGTCCAGCTCTCGGCTCATGTCGTGGCCACAGAACTGGTGTGCGCAGCGCAGGGCCTCGAATTCCGCAAGCCTCTCCGGCCTGGTGACGGCGTAAGGAAAGCCTACGACTGGGTTCGGAGCCATGTGGGAGAGACTCTGCGAGATGAGCCGCTTGGAGAACCCATCGGGCGCGTGGCATGCGCACTGTTAGGGGAATTCTCCGCCTAGGCTCCAATCGGTACACTCCGACCCGGATGGGTCAAGACCTTGCCGAATTGTGGCGATACCGCGAACTCCTGATCACGCTTGTGGAAAGGGAGCTACGCATCCGCTACAAGAATAGCGTGCTCGGGTTCCTCTGGTCGCTGCTCAATCCGCTCCTTACCGTCTCGGTGATGTGGTTCGTGTTCAAGTTCTACATGAGCAACGAGACCCCAAACTTCAGTGCCTACATCCTCGCGGCCTATCTGCCGTACATGTTCTTTCAGCAATCGGTCTTGGACTCATCTCAGAGCGTGCTGCAGTCTCTTCCCATTGTCAAGAAGGTCTACTTCCCCAGAGAGATCTTGCCTCTGGCGGCCGTGTGCAGTAGCTTTATCCACTTCCTCCTGGCGCTCGGCGTGTTCTTTGTTTTCCTGATCGTGATCTACGTGCTGGATCCGCGCATTTCGCCGTTCAGCATAAACATGCTGCTTTTGCCGATCCCGCTGGTACTCAGCTTCATGCTTGCGGCCGGAATGGGCCTGTTCATTTCTGCCCTCAACACCTACTTTGAGGACGTGAAGTACATCGTGCAGGTCGTGATGCAGTTGCTGTTGTTCATCTGCCCGGTGATGTACTTCAGCGAGCAAGTGCTCAACGCCAGTAGCAAACACGGAAGTTGGATGTATTTCGCCTACCACGCGAACCCGCTCGCGATGCTGTGCACCACTTTCAGAAAGATCCTTGTTGCGCCACAGGATCCGGTGGTAGGCGGTGTGCGCCTCCCTTGGATTCCCCTCGACTGGGGGTTGCTCGGGCTCTGCGCCGTAATCTGCTTCTTGGTGTTCATCGGCGGCTACCGCTTCTTCAACCGAGTGAAATGGGGGTTTGTCGAACGACCATGAGCGCTCCCGCCATTCAACTCACCGACGTACGCAAAGAGTTTCGGCTGAGCCATAGCGGCTCCCTAAAGACTGCCCTGCTCTGGTGGCGCAAGAAGCGCATCGAGCGATTCGAAGTCCTCAAGGGCCTCACGCTCGAAATCCCTAAGGGCCAGTGCGTCGCGTTGGTCGGGCGCAATGGGGCGGGGAAGAGCACCCTGCTCTCGCTCCTCAGCAAAATCTACCGCCCAACCGGCGGCACCATCCAAATTCAAGGCAAGATCGCGCCCCTGCTTGAACTTGGCGCAGGGTTTCACCCCGACTTAAGCGGCTTCGAAAACATTCTGTTCAACGGCGTGATCTTGGGGCTGACCAGAGAGCAGGTCAAGGCCAGAATGGACTCGATCGTAGAATTCAGTGAGCTGAAGAACCACATCGACGCTCCGGTTCGGACGTATTCAAGCGGCATGCTGGCCCGACTCGGATTTGCCATCGCCGTCCATGTGGACGCCGAGATTCTCATTGTGGATGAGGTCCTTGCCGTCGGCGACTTTGCCTTTGAAGAGAAGTGCTACCGCCGCATCGAAGAGTTCAAACAACAAGGCGGCACGATTCTTTTCGTGTCGCACCAAACCGAGAGCATCATGCGCGTGGCTGACCGCTGCGTTTGGCTCAAGAATGGTCAAGTGCAACTTGACGGCGACCCCGCCGAGGTCATTCGACAATATCAACAGGACGGCGAAGCGAACGATACGCTGTAATCAAATCTTCGACCAGAACGCCATCAATCGAGGCTCCGGTGAAATCGCATTCGTCGAACGACGCTGCGGTGAAGTTCACGTCCTTGTAAACTGCCGAGCTCAAATTGACATTCTGAAAGTTCGCGCGTTCTAGGTTCACGTCAGAAAACGCGGTTCGATCCATTTTGACGTCGCGAAAAGTGGCTGGAGACAACTCAGCGTCGAAGGCGTCGAAGCTGGTCTTGGTGTTGTGTATTCGGTGCATCTCAGCTAAGGACGCGAAAATGCATCCGCCGGGAGCGGCGGTCCCTTCACCGGCGCGACAAAAACTCCCCAGAACATCTTTGCTTTGCCAAAATCAAGCCGAATCAAGGCCAAAAGCAACCTCAACAACGCCCCATGGCGGTTAAACCAAAGGCAAACCCACTGAGCCAATGCTCCGTGGTGCTTAAGGAAATAGAGCTCCTTCCCCCGGTTGTACATCGCGATGGCCCAGCCGCGGTTCCCCGAACTGCTGGCACCAAGCGCATGCTCGAACGGCACATCCACGTACAAAATGTGCCCATTGTCGGACAGCCGCCGACAAAGCTCGGTGTCTTCGCAGTACAAAAAGAAGTCTTCGTCGAACCGCTCCTCTGGCCGCAGCATCAGGCATGCCCCCATTACCTGGGCTACCTCATGGGCCCCCGACCCCGCAGCTACCAAGCGAGGCGTCAACCAATACGAATCAAACAAGGGGGTGCCCCGGAAAAGTCTTTCTAAAAGCATCTGCTCGCAGAAAACCCGCCACAGCGTCAGCTCACTGCAGCAAGAGTTCTGCGCAATGCCGTCCTTCATCAACCGACCGCCCGCAGCCACTACCCCGGCATCCGAAAACACCGCCGCCAACTGCGACAATTCTCCCTTCAACACGCAATCGGAGTTCAGTAGCAGGAACAGGTCACCGCTCGCAACCGCCATGCCCTGGTTGTTCGCCGATCCGAACCCACGGTTGACCGTGTTCTGAATGAGGCGGACCGTAGGGAAGTCCCGCAGCACCATCTCGCAGGAGCCGTCCCGCGAGGCGTTGTCTACAACGATGACCTCGTAAGCTTGGGGCACGATGGAAGCTAAGCAAGCCGACAAATGGATCTCGGTATTGTAATTGACCACGATCACCGAAACTCGCACGGCACGAGAATACCGGTCCTGCTAGAATGAGTGAATATGGCCCAGGAAATTCTGCTTACTCGAGAAGGATACGAGAAGCTCAAAGGTGAACTTGAGTTCCTGAAGGGTCCCGAGCGCCAACGTATCGCGGACAACATCCGTGAGGCCAAATCCCACGGGGATCTTAAGGAAAACGCTGCCTACCACGAGGCCAAGCTTAATCAGAGCCGACTGGAGGGCCGCTTGAATGACTTGGAGAACATCATCGAGCGGGCCAAAATCGTCGAGCGTCCAGAAGCTGCCGGCGACTCCGCCAATCTAGGTAGCATCGTGATCCTCCAAGACCTTAATTTTGGCGACGAGATGGAAGTGACCCTCGTCGGTTCGTTTGAAGCCGACCCCGCCCAAGACATGATTTCGATCACCTCGCCCCTCGGCGAAGTGATGCTCGGCAAATTAGTAGGAGATGAATTTGAAGTTGAAGCACCTGCAGGCACTCAAAGGTATCGCGTTACTGGCATTAAGTAGCCTCATCATCGCAGGCTGCGGACCCGAGAGTTCAGCCTCGCTGAACCCAGAGGCCGTCATCCCCGAGAAGCCGCGCGTTGAGGTTTCAACAGGCTGGTCGCCAACCGAGGATGCCCCAGTCATGCTCAACGGGGATCGCAAGCTAAGCCTCCACGCCTCCGAAGACGACACCTTCAAAGCTTTTCCGCGCCCCCGTGGTGCCTTCGATTTCTTTGAGGAATCACCGATCCAAGGCGACGGCTACGTCGGTAAAGGTTGGCAGAGCAACGCGGAAGCCTTCGGAGGATTGTTCTTACGCGACAAACTAGTGTTAGGCCTTTACACGGTGGACAAAATTGACGGCGATACCCTCAGCGATAAAGTTCGAGTTTACGAACAGGCCTTCGCTCCCGTCGAACCAGAATTCGTGACCAGCGAGTACGCCAGCTATTGGTTTTGGGAGGTCGGTCAGACCCGCCTCATGATCTGCAACAGCCGCGATGCCAAGCGAAACAGCCAACTGGTCGTGGCGATCGGCGACGTTGACATCATGAACGCCCTTCGAATGTCGAAGATTGCCGCCAATCAGGATCTCACGGAAACCCGGGCCAAAATGAGCGAGATGCTCGAATCCAGCCAAAAGTAATTCGAACCCGCGACGCCCGTATAATAGAGCCATGGCGACGCGCACGGCGATCCGGGCAGCACGCGGCTCAACGTTGAGTTGCAAAGGCTGGCACCAAGAAGCGGCCCTCCGCATGTTGATGAACAACCTCGA
>JAYUVF010000082.1:0-3361 GCA_043754215.1 Chthonomonas sp.
CGCGCGAATCTTGCTTCGTGTTGATACTCCACATATCCGCCCCATCGTCATTCCCTCGGACGAGGGAACCCAGGACTTCGGCGAGCCACCCGGAAACGCTAGGTGCGCAAAGCTCTGGATTCACCTCCCCGCTTTCGCGAGGATGACGAATTGAGATGTTTGCCACGCGGGCGATGAGCGTGGTGATGAAGGTGATGAATGAGACGACGGTAATGTACCGATGTACCAAATGTACCGCGTCTTTTTTGGAAGCACATCGGCTCGCTCTCGCTTGGGTCGTTGTTCACATGGTTTAGTCGGTGGGGCGGTGGGGTGTCAATCGGTTTCGGTTCGAGTGCCTCTGCGAGCGGTAGCACCCGGAGTAGAAAGCCTAGTTTGTGCCGGTCGGCAGATAGAGGCGAGCCGGCTTTCTATTCCGGGCCACACGATTTGGGCCCGCCTTGTCTCGTGAAAGGTTCACAGTCGCTCGGAGAGGTCTCACAGCCTCTCGGGAAGACTTCACAGCCACTTAGAGACCTTTCACAGCGACTCGAATTGGTTCACAGCTTCTCATAGACATTTCAAAGTGACTCGGAAACACTCACACGCACTCAGGGAGTCTTCACAGCCTCTCAGGGAACGTTCACAGCGACTCGGAAACGTTTTTTCTTTCTCATGGACCCTTCACAGCCCCTGTGAAGCTCGTCCGGGAAGCTGTGAACCGTTTCCGAGACGTAGGGCTCGGAAGACGCCATGATTGCGCGAGATGATCACCTAAGGATCGCGGGGTAACGTCAAATCCATGGTTTCGGTTGGAATAGTTTTGGCGCAGATCGTTGCATCCTTAGGACGAGCTTATGAAGTTAGTTTTGATCGGGAGACCGCTTTCCGGACTTCGCTCCTGGCGATTGTAGGGACCGATTTGCTCTTTAGCGAGACATGCTCGGTCTTCATCCGGGTGTCAGAACGCGCTGGCCAGGTGAAGTTTTATCCTGTAAACAGGGCGGGATCAATAATTGTCCTGCTAAGCCGACGGACCATATCTGGGGCTTGGAGCATCGTGAGCATGACTGCGCAGCCTGGACTCGAACCGGACCAATGGTCCTCGGGAATAAACACAACAGCTCTTCTGTCGAAAGCTTCCTTTGCTTTTAGCTCTCAGCCGTGGTTCAGGAAGGAGCATTTTAGAGTCGGAGCCTATCATAAGCGAGAAAACTCAGTGATCTTCAGAATGTGGATTAGCCCTTTTCAAGAGAGCCAGGCGACGTACGTCCGGATTGATGAGTCCGGCAAGGTGTTGCAACAGTGGCCGGGGTACGACGTGCCGCTAAGCCGATGACGAGTGCCGTGCACTGAACTTTCTGTTGCGGTGTCGTTACAATGAGTTGATGAGATGCACTGATCTTGCCCACACCAGTCCAGAAGCCCATCGGTTGCACGTGCGATATCTGCGCGCGTAAGGTACGGACTGGTGACTTCAGCAAGCCTTTGTGCTTTCCTCGCCTCTGCGCAGATTTTCCCGGAAGGTCATCTACACCTTTTCGAGAAATTGAAGGCCCTCACCGCCGTTTAGATTCGAAGTGCACCCGCATCGGGTGGCCCTCGGGGGCCAGGTCAATCACGGCGTTCTGGAACTTGGATTGGCGGGTGATATCAAATGGAATCACGCACCGGACTCTTTTGTTTAACGGCGTGACAATCTTCGTTTTCGAGTCGACGGAGGCGATCTCATGCCACGCGAATGCCTGTCGCTTTCCGGACGGGGTTGTGGACTCGACGCCCGTCAAGGAAAGCACTACGCGAGTCTGGTGGCGCAGATACCATGTAAGGGCGCAAAGCAGAGGCGTAAGGCCAATTGTTGCAAGGATCAAAGTGCGCGCGGGGCTGGGCAGTTGGACGGGTAACCCGGTGACCAAAACGAGGGCAAGCATGAGGACGCCGCACCCGGCGATGACGAACGCCGAACGCTGCAATAGCGGGCTATAAAAGGTCCAGGTGCTCTTGCTCATGAAGTGCGCCGATTCTACCAACCCCAGCGACTCGCGGAGCAGGGAGCCGGACGGCGGGGGGTGAGGAATTTAGATACACTTCACTCCATGCTAGACCCCCGTGTGACTGAACTCGCCGACCTCATGTGCTCCCACTCCACCCGACTCGGGCCGGAGGATAAGGTGCTGATCCATGCCTTCGACATTCCCGAGGAGGCGGTGGCGGAGTTTGTGCGGGTGGCAAAGACGAAGGGGGCGCAGGTGGCGGTGCGGCTGGAGAGTGGCCTGGTGCGACGCCAATTGCTGCACGGCATTTCGGAGGACAACGTCAAAACCATCGCCGACGGCGAGCTGCGAGAGATGCAGAACATGACCGCCTACATCGCCCTGCGCGGCGGGGCCAACTACGCCGAGATGGGCGACGTGCCCACCGAAAACATGGCGGCCTGGCAGAAGCTTTACGGCAAGGTCGTGGTGGAGCATCGGGTGCGCAAGACCAAGTGGGTGGTCACCCGCTGGCCGTCGCCCGGCATGGCGCAGCAGGCAACGCTCAGCACCCCGGCGTTCGAGGATTTCTTCTTTCGAGTGACCACGGTGGACTACGCCAAGATGGCGAAGGCTTGCGAACCGCTGAAGGAGCTAATGGACAAGACCGACGCGGTGCACATCGTCGGGCCTGGCACGGACCTCCGTTTTAGTATCAAGGGTATTGGCAGTGTGCCGTGCTGCGGCGAGGCGAATATCCCGGACGGCGAGTGCTTCACGGCTCCGGTCAAGGATTCGATGCAGGGGCACATCACGTACAACACGGTGTCGCTGTACCAAGGCACCGAGTTTAAGGACATTCATTACAAGGTTCGCGATGGTCGAATCTACGAGGCAACGGCGGGGGACCAGACTGGCAAGTTGAACGACATTTTGGACACCGACGAGGGCGCGCGCTACTTCGGGGAATGGGCTCTAGGGTTCAACAATCAGGTCCTCCATCCGATGAAGGACACTCTGTTCGATGAGAAGATCGGCGGCTCGTTCCACCTGACGCCCGGGAACGCCTATGACCCACCGGGAGGAAACGGGAACTCGAGCGCGATCCATTGGGACACCATCCTGATCCAGCGCCCGGAGTACGGCGGCGGCGAGATCTGGTTTGACGGCGTTCTGGTACGGAAAGATGGGTTGTTCGTACTGCCAGAGCTAGCTGGGCTGAATCCCTAATTTGGACAGCGGTGACCCGTCACCGCTTTTGCTCAGGCGACCTGTCGCCGGGGGGTGCCCCCTGTTTTTCAAGGGGGCTGCATGCGCGGAGCCAGGGCTCCTTGGGGAAAGCGGTGACAGGTCACCGCTGTCCATAGGAGTTGCAATATGCGGCGGAGCCAGGGCTCCTTGGGGAAAGC
>JAYUVF010000083.1:0-4394 GCA_043754215.1 Chthonomonas sp.
GCGCGGGAAGCAATTTCTCATGGAGGCGGCCGATTCGCTGGACGCGGAAATTAGCGAATGCCGGACCCGACTTCAGTCCGCGCAGACGCAAAGCGAAGAAACGACGGAAGAGAAACTGAACTTGCGCGCTTGGGCCATTGCCTTGGCAGGACGTTGTGCCCACGCCGCAGTGGCCTCCAGTGGCGGTGCGGCAAATTCGATTGACCATCCCGCGCAACGCATTCTGCGAGAGTCTCTTGTGTTCGCCGTGAGTGCTCAGACCGAATCGATTCAGCAAGCGACCATGCGGCAATGGACGACAAACGGTTTAAAACTGTGAAACCAATGCGCCGCGGCCCCTCGTATTTTCGATTAGAGCGGAATGGCGTAGCTTTCCGTGTCAATTATTCGTCAGAATCCGGGACCTAACCACATGAAAACTTCGTTCAAAATCATTGCTCTTGCCGCCCTCTCTATGGGTGTGATGTCCGCGTACGCGCAGGACGCCGTTACCCTCAAACGCCTCTACACCAACGGCGCCGTCGAAAAGTACACGTTGACCAGTAAGATCAACAGCTCAACTGACCTCTCCGCAATGGGCCAGGGCGAGCAGACCATGATGGTGGACTCCACAATGGACGCTACTTTCACCTACAGCGGCGTGAAGGAAGACGGTTCCGCACTTGTGAACTTCCTTTACAACAACATCAAGACCAAGACCGAAGCCGAAGGTCCGATGGCCGATCAGATGGCTGGAATGGACGGCCAAGCTCCAAAGGAAATTAAGGGAACCCAGAAGGTGGACATCTTCGGTCGAGTAACCGAAGTGAAGACCGAAGGCGCCAACGCCGGAATGATGGGCATGATGACCGGCGGACAGAACGCCTGGGACATGCTCTCGTTCTTTGTGCTCCCCGAGAAGCCAGTCGCCGTCGGCGGAACCTGGGAATTCGACATGCCGACCATGGGAGGCATGTTCCCGAAGGGCAGCAAGCTGACCGGAAAGTTGGTTGGCCCTGGCGAAGTGGGCGACAAAAAGGCCTGGAACCTCGAGTTCACTGGCAAGCCGAAGATGACCATGGACATCGGCAAAATGATGTCGGAGAATCCCAACGCACAAGCGGGCGGTATGCCTCCGATGAACATCGTGATGGAAGGCGATAACGCCATGAAGATCAAGGTCTCGATCGATCAAACCACGGGTCAGGTCCTAAGCTCCGAAGCCGTTACCGAAACGGTCGCGAAGGTGAAGTTGGTCGATATGGGCATGGAATTCCCAGTCACCGCGCAATCCATCAGCAAGATGGTCCTGCGCAAGTAAATTAGACTTGCATTTTGGCGGGCGGCTCTTTTGCTAGAGCCGCCCGCTTTTTGATTGCGAGTTGGCGGCGCGGATGATTTCGCTCGGATCAATCTCCGCGGGAGTGTGCGCGGTGAGGATCGTGCCCTCATCCGTGTACGGGCGGAAGGTGGAAATCTGGATCGGGTCGTCGGCGAAAAGGCTGATCACCGGAACGCCCAAGGCGGCTGCCATGTGCCCGGTGCCGGTGTCGGGGGCGATATGTAAGGAGCTGGCGGCAATCACCGCCATGCTTTGACGAAGATTAAGCTGGCCCACGTAGTTCACGCACGGGGCGTCGAGGGGTGGGTCCTGAGGGCCGCCCACCGTGACCACCTGAAGTCCTTGCTCCTGAAGCCCATCCGCGACGGCCTGCCAGCGTTCGCGCGGGTACTGCTTGATGGCGCTACTGCCGCCAGTGCAGAAAGAAACCACTTTGCCTGCCGGGAACCCCTCGGGGAGTGGCGGCAACTCGGGCATGAGCGGACGGGCAACTTGGCTGAACGGCTCAATGGTGTTGAGCACCGCCATATGGTGGTCCACCCAGTGAGTGCCTGCGGCACGCTCCAGCGGAACCGGGTTCAGGGCGCGAGCGAAGGCGTCTGTGGCGTGTACCGCCACCCTTCGCCGTGCGCCAGAGATGCGCAAAGCCATCGCGGTCTTGCTGTGGCCCTGCAGGTCAATCCCGAGGTCGTAGGCGGATTCTCGCAACGAAAGGTAGTACCGCAGTTGCTCGGCGAGGGTGCGGACCCGCCACCGCTCTCGCTTCCATTGATCGCGCGGGAACGCTACCACTCGATTGGCAAGCCGGACATCGTCGATGACGGGGGCGCAAATCCGCTCCACGGCCCAGGTGATGTGCGCATCAGGGTACTTCTGCCGGATCGCGGTGGTCGGCCACGCGGCCATCACGCAATCGCCAATCGCGCGGAAGCGAACGACGAGCACCCTCACAGCAGACCCTTTTTGCGAGCGTTGCGCCAGCGGTCGTGGAACCACAGCCACTGCTCGGGGTGCTTGCGGATAATCTCCTCCAGGGAGGCGTTGATCGCACGCATCATGCCCTCGCCTTTGGTTTCATAGCCCGGCAGCGGCTCGAGGGCAGGATGGACTTCAATGCGATACTTGCCCGGCGCAATGCGCACGCAATATGCAGGAATGACGGGCGCGCCAGTGCGCTCATGTATGACCCCGGGACCCAATACCGTACCCGCGAGCTTGCCAAAGAACGGAATGTAAATTTCGTCGGCGTTTTGGTCGGGCAGGATGCCGACCAGTTCGTTACGTCGCAATGCTGCGATGATCGGGCGGGCCGCTGCACCCCGAGAGATCACCTTGGTGCCCGTGAAGCTGCGAAGATCGTTGACCATGGAGTTCACGCCAGCGTCATCCGTATCGCGCGCCACGACGCTGAGGGTATGCCCCTCCGAGCTAATGTATGTGCTGCTGCGCTCCCAATTGCCGAAGTGACCGGTGATGAAAATAACTCCTTTATTGAGGGCAAGGGCTTTGTCGAGGTTCTCCCGCCCTACGACCTCGGTGCTCGCGTGGAACTCCTCCAGCGAGCGACGGGGGATTTGGAGAAAATCCGCGCTGATGATGCCGAAATGTTCGAACGCACGCTCCGCGATGTCGGCGCGCTCGGCATCGGATTTCTCGGGAAATGCGAGGGCGAGGTTCGCAAAGGCCCGTTCGCGGCGACGCTTCCCTACTCGCATGAGGATGCGCCCGATCCGGCGACCGACGCGCTCGGCATCGACGGGCGACTTGCGTAGCAGGTTTTTCTGCACGCGGCGGAGGAGAATCTCCCCCAGCTTCCCTTCGATCTGCTTACGACGTTTTGACTTCATTCAAGTGGCGGGTGAGAGTAGCGCGGAATTCGGATTGCGGCTCGATGGTCACGTCGTAGTGACCGATGTAGATTTGGAATCCGTCATGGGTTTTCAAATCCCGGAGTTTGACCCAGTCTTTGGCAGTGACCATCACCGGCAAATCACTGCGGAACCCGTCGAAAAGATTACCTGCGGTAAGCGGGTTGTGGTCGCCGAGGTGCCTCGCTTTGATAAGCTTGTGCCCCATTTGGGTGAGCGATTCGACGAACCGGTAGGGCTTGGCGATGGCGGTGAGCACCTGGATTTCCTGGGGGCTCACATCGAGTCGTTGCGCCGTGGCATCCATGAGATAGGTGCCGGCAGAGCTGATATCGAAGTCGTCGGGGAGGAGAATGTCTGCTCGGCTTCGATGACTACGGGGCTCTCTGTAGGGGCCGCCCGGCAGAACAAAGGGGTTTCTTACGTGGGACGGGTCAAGGAGGATCGAGACGTGCTTGCGGAGAGGTTTGTGCTGAAAACCGTCGTCCATAAGCATGATGTGGTCGGGAAAGTGTTCGTGCGCAAGCTGGGCCGCGAGCACTCGGCGCCGGCCGACAATGAGGGGCACATCGGGGAGTAGCCACCGGAACAGGGCGGGCTCGTCCCCCCATTCTTTCGCCTGGAGTGGTCCGTCGGGCGCGACGCTGGCGGCCTGGGCTCGGGGTGCCCCGTAACCGCTGGCGCTTATGACCACCTTATGGCCCATGTCTCGCAGGGTTTGGGCGACGTGGACGGTGGTTGGCGTCTTGCCCATGCCGCCAACCGTGAGGTTTCCAATGACGATCACGGGAATTTTGGGTTGAAACGGTTTTTTAAGCCCGAGGGCATAGGTCGCCTCGTATGCCTCCCATCCGATGTAGTAGAGCAGCGATAGCGGCGAGAGAATGATATTCTCCAAATGCAACGCCATCGGGTCTACGTCAATCGACACGGGGAAAGTATGGCAGTTTCGGGCTTGGAGGGCGGGAGTCCGACACGGCCTTTCACACAAAGGGCACAGAGAATCTCGACCAGCGAAGCGGTGGCGCTGTCTGCCCGTGCTCGCCGCTGAAAATCTTGGCACGCAAAGACGCAAAGACGCAAGGCTTTCAAACCTACTCAGCACGCAAAGTGTATTGCGGAGGAATCTCCTTGCAAGAGGGCTCTTTAGGCTCGTGCGCTTGCGCCCTCACCATGCTCGCGATGGCGGAATCGGGTCATATTCG
>JAYUVF010000084.1:0-11049 GCA_043754215.1 Chthonomonas sp.
GAATGATCTCGACCCTAATTGCTTAGGGGAAGGAATCTCAAGAGATTGTTTCAGCATTGTTCTTCATGATATGTTAGTCATGAAGCATGACTGTACACCGGATCTCCCAAGACCCCAAAGCCCCAAACCCCAACCCCTAAACCCCAGCGCCGCCCCCAGCCCCAACGGGGCGTCATAGCCCTAGCGAAGGACGAAGTCCTGGTACGAAGCACCCCCGGCCCAAGTCCTGAAAGGACGACGTAGCATAGCCAGGTTGGGCGCCCCGTTTCAGATCAGAATCTCGAACTGAGCGCCGTTGTTTCGGATGACAAACCCTCCTCCGAATGCCGAATGAATTGTATGCGCCCTTTCCACTCCTCATTTAACTCCGCCACAAAATCGGGAAAAATTGAAAAACACCACAAACAACGAATCCGTGAATCCGTGGACGATTTAGGTTCAAAATCGGCAAAATCCGTTTCGCATCCGTGGAGCTGGATTTAAATGCGTCAAAATTCGTCCCGCTCCGGGGGTGTGCCCGTGGGCTTTTATCCCTAGTATCATAGGGCCTCCGAGGGACTATGAAAAAAATTGGGCTACTTTTTGGCCGGGAAAACACTTTTCCTGGGGCGGTGATTGAGCGGATCAACAGCAAGGCGGTCAAGGACGTGACCGCGGAAATGGTGGTCATTGACCAGTGCCAACAAAATGGCCCGTCGGACTACGCAGTCGTACTGGACCGAATCAGCCAAGACGTGCCGTTCTACCGAGCCTGGCTCAAGAACGCGGCCCTGAACGGAACCGCCGTGTGCAACAACCCGTTCTGGTGGAGCGCCGATGAAAAGTTTTTCAACAACTGCCTCGCCGAGCAGATCGGCGTCGCGGTGCCCAAGACGGTGCTCTTGCCCAGCAACCAGCGCCCACCCGACACCGAGTCCGACAGTTTCAGGAACCTGAGCTTCCCCCTCGCCTGGGAGGAGATGTTTGAGTACGTGGGCTGGCCCGCCTTCTTCAAGCCATTCGCCGGCGGCGGCTGGCGCAACGTCTACAAGCTCAACAACATGCACGAGTTCTTCCACGTCTACAACCAGACCGGACAGCTCACCATGATGCTGCAGGAGAACATCGACTTCACGGATTACTTCCGCTGCTACTGCCTCGGCGGCAAAAACGTCCACGTGATGCGCTACGCTCCCCAAGAGCCGCACCACCGCCGCTACGTGCTCGAAGACGTCCCCATCGACCCCGCCATGTACCAAATGGTCCACGACGGAGTCCTGAAAATTAACCAATCCCTCGGCTACGACTTCAACACCGTCGAATTCGCGATCCGAGACGGCGTCGCGTATGCGATCGACTTCTGCAACCCCGCCCCGGATGCCGACATCCACAGCGTGGGCGAAAAGAACTTCGAGTGGATCGTCGAAAACGCGGCGAACATGCTCATCGAACGAGCCCAAGCCCATGCCGAGGGTCAGATGAACCTCACCTGGGGCAGCTTCGTGCAAAATTCGGTAGCCGGCAAAGGCATGACCGCCCCCGTCCAGGCTGCTGGAAAGAAGTAATCTTAAGACCGGAGGCGCCTCACCGGGCGCCTTCCTTTACAATGGTTAGTGGCGAAGCGGGCCCGATGACGTGCCGACGCCAATCCGAATGGAGTTGGGGAAGCAAGCATGGATAAATGGAGAAAGAAGGGGTTCTTTTCGCTGGGCGTGGAAGAGGAGTTCCAGATCGTGGATCCGAATACGCGCGAACTGCGGTCGCACATTGAAGAGGTGCTGAGCGACGGCAACATCATATTGAAGGAAAGCGCGCGGCGCGAGATGCACCAAAGCGTGGTCGAGACCGGCACGGGCATCTGCCAAGACATCGCCAGCGCAAGGCGCGAGGTCACTCAACTCCGCACGGAATTGGCGAGGGTTGCCAAGCACCGCGGTATGACCATCGCTAGCTCAGGCACCCATCCCACCAGCCATTGGTTGGACCAAGAAATCACGGACCACGAGCGCTACGAGGGCCTCGTGCAGGAGCTCCAGAGCGTTGCTCGCAAGAATCTGATCTTCGGGCTCCACGTGCACGTCGGATTCCCCGACCGAGAGGCCGCAATCCCGGTGATCAACGCGGCGAGCTACTTTGTCCCCCATCTCCTGGCTCTAAGTTGCAATTCCCCCTACTGGTTGGGCCAAGACACGGGTTGGGGCAGCTACCGAGTAAAGGTGTTCGAGAGCTTCCCGCGCACGGGCTTGCCGCAGCATTTTCACAGCCTGAGCGAATACGAGGACTACGTAAAGCTCCTCGTGAAGCTGAACTGCATGGATAACCCCAAGAAGATCTGGTGGGATATCCGGCTTCATCCAACCTTCGATACGATCGAATTCCGCATGTGCGACGTGCAAATGCGGGTGGATGAAACCATCGCGCTCGTCGCCCTTATTCAGGCGCTCGTATCCAAGCTCTACAAGCTTAATCGCTCCAATCTCACTTTCAGAATTTATCGGCGGATGATGACGGACGAGAACCGCTTCCGAGCGGCTCGATTTGGTGCCGGCGGCAAGCTCATTGACTTCGCGAAGAACAAAGAGGTGCAGTTCTCCGAGCTATTCGAAGAACTGTTTGACTTTGTGAAGGATGAAGCCGAAGAGCTGGGCACGTCGAGTGAACTGGATTACCTGCGCCAGATGATGCGTCACGGCACCGGCGCGGAGCGTCAAAGGAAAGTGTTTGCTGAAACCGGAAGCTTCAAAAGCGTGGTGGATTACATCATTTCAGAGACCCATCACGGGCTTGGCGTCACCCCGCCGGTGCCTCAGGACATGGGAGAACCGGCCAGCTCGTGAGCTCGCCCCGCATCGCCATTCTGGATTTGTACGATGGCGAGGCCAATCAGGGCATGCGCTGTATCGAGGCTCTCTGCAAAGCGGAAGGGCTTGAGATGGACGTCTTCAACGTTCGCGGTAAAGGTGAGTTTCCGGTTGTGACGGACCACCGCTTGTTCCTTTCAACCGGTGGCCCGGGCGATCCGCATGAGTGCGAAACACACTCTTGGGGTGTTGGCTGGAGTGGATTCCTCGAAGGTCTCGTGGCTGCAAACACTGGACCACTAAAGCGCCACGCGTTCCTGATTTGCCACTCGTACCAAATGGCTTGCATCCACTGGGGGCTGGCGGAAGTGACCAAGCGCGCGAAGCCAGCTTTTGGCATTTATCCGATGCATAAGACGGCGAGCGGCATGGTCGACCCGGCGCTAGTTTCGTTAGAAGATCCGTTTTGGGTGATCGATTCGCGGGAGTGGCAGGTAGTTCAGCCGCACGTCAAGGCGATGGACCGGTTTGGGGCAAAGGCGATTGCGATCGAAAAGGCCCGCCCCCACGTGAAGCTAGAGCGGGCTGCAATGGCGATTCGATTTACCCCTGAGATCGTAGGGACGCAGTTCCACCCTGAAGCTGACGAGAGCGGGATGCAGGCCTACCTGGACGATCCGGCTTCGCTGGAAAAGCTCGCCGGCAAGCACGGAGTGGACCGCATCGACAAGATTCGTGAGAGCCTCGGCGATCCGACTCGCGTCAACTTCACTCATGGCCGTATCCTTCCGAATTTCATCCGCCACGCTCTTTCCACCCTGTAACTAACCATGGATTCTGCACTTCGACAACAGTTCGCCTCGCGTTGGAGCCCGGAGATGTACGACCAACTCGTGGCGGCGGTGAACGATCCGTACTACTGGAAAGCCGAATTCCGAATTTGCGAGACGCCGGTTTTTCTCACCGATGAGTGGACTGCCCTGGCGGTTGCGGCGGGTGATCGAATTCTCGATCAGATTCAAACTCGAGAGTTTGAAGCGCATTCGAAAGGCGCGATTCCTCCCGGTGAGGAAGTGCCGAATTCCAAGCCTCACCCGGAGTTCGTGCAGATTGACTTCGCGATTGCCGAGGAAGATGGGAAGCTAGTGCCGAAGCTGATCGAGCTCCAGGGGTTTGCCAGCATGTTCTGCTATCAGGTCGCGCTCGACCGCGGCTATCGGCAGTTGGGGTTGGTTCCGGAGGGGGTTTCGCAGTATTTCAGCGGACTTGAAGACGCGACGTTCTTGGACTCGCTGAAGTCGTTGGTCTTGGGGGAAGTGCCCGCGGAGAATGTGGTCCTGCTCGAGATTCAGCCCGAGCGGCAACGCACTCGGGTGGACTTTGCGTGCACCGAGGCTATGCTGGGCGTCAAGCCAGTGTGCTTGACCCAACTCCGTCGCGACGGTCGAACGCTATATTACGAACGCGATGGACGGAAAATCGAAATTCGGCGCATTTACAACCGCGTTATCTTTGATGAGTTGGGACAGCTAGATCTTGATTTGCAGTTCCATCCCACCGACGAGGTCGACGTGGATTGGGTGGCCCATCCGAACTGGTTCCACAAGCTGAGTAAGCACACTTTGCCGTTCCTGTCGGGCCCCGCTATTCCCGAGTGCCGGTTCTTGAGCGATGTCCGTTCGCTGCCGGACGACCTGTCGAATCATGTCCTGAAGCCGCTGTATTCATTCGCCGGGGCAGGGGTCATCGTGGACGTGACGAAGGAGGCCATCGAGGCGGTCAGCCAACCCGAAAATTACCTCCTGCAACAGAAGGTGAAGTACGCCGAATTTTTGGAAACCCCCACCGGCCGCTCCAAGGGTGAAGTGCGCCTGATGTACCTCTGGGGCGAAAAGCCGGTGCTAGCTTCAACCCTCGTGCGAATCAGCCGTGGCAGTCTGAGTAGCGTCAGCAAGAACACGGGTGAAACGTGGATCGGCGCAACGACTGGATACCATCGAGTGAACGGGGGCGTCTGATCCGTATGAGATTCGCATTTGGAGTTGGTTTGTCCGCCTTCTGCGCGATTGCGAACACTTGCTGCCCGCTGACGGACGAAGAGAAGCGCGAGGTCTTTCTGAAGGCCGAGAAGATCGTCATTCACTACGACCCTTCGACCCAGATCGAGCATTTCGTGCGTCAGGTGACTTTCGACGGGCAAAGCCGAGTGGGCTTCATTGTTCCGAGTCCCACCAAACCGACCATTGCGCTGGCGGATGATAAGATTTTTCAAGTGGCGGCTGATGCGGCAGACGCGGCCTATTCCAAGTGGACTAGCTCCAAACAGTTCGATAGCGCCTCGGCCAGCGCGGGGGCAGCCGGA
Organism: Chthonomonas sp.; assembly: GCA_043754215.1. GTDB lineage: Bacteria > Armatimonadota > Fimbriimonadia > Fimbriimonadales > Fimbriimonadaceae > JAFLBD01. The sequence continues at coordinate 5,143 of JAYUVF010000084.1, forward strand.
GAGATTGAGATCGTTGATCGACTAAAGGTTGGCAAATTCGATGTGACGATCGTGAGAGCCAAAGACCGCCTAGGGCTAGTTAAGTGGTTGAAAGCTCGAAAGTTCGCGATGCCAGAGGGTTTTGAGCCTTGGATTCAGCCGTACATCGAAGAAGACATGTTCCTGGCGGTTTACGAATTCAAAGGCGGCGGAAAGGCCGGGTTGATTTCGGAAACAATTCGGACCACCTTCAAAACCGACAAGCCGCTGTATCCGTATCGAATTCCAAAGCAACTGGTTAGCGACGACTATCATGAATTTCGGTGCTACTACATTTCGCGTGAGCCGGCTCGAAGCAGTGGACCAGAAGCCAAAATTTCATTCGCTCTAGCTCCCAGCGCTGCGAAGCAAATTTACGAAGGGTTTAAGCTCCCTGAGCAGCTTCCGAATGACAATTGGGTGATGACTGAATTCACGAGCGCCCGGTCGTCCTTTACCGATCAGGATCTGTATTTCGTTGCAGACCCGAACCCGGAGGGAGCCACTTTGGTTTCTCGACCCACGGTGCCGCCAATGGTGTTGGTCGGGGTTCTGGCCTCTGCTGGTGGTGTCGGTCTGGCCCTACTGCGCCGCAGAAGGTAACGATCAGTATCTGGCATTTTTGGCAAATCAGTGCAGGATAACTTAGCAAGAAACTAGCGAAAGCGGGATCGGCGCGACGACTGGATATCACCGGGCTATCTAGCGTCGGCGAACAAATTCGAATAGCTTGCCTCGACCTTGACGGTCCTCATCGCTAGCATGGGCGTCGTTTGGAGATATTCCAAGGCACTCAAATCCACAGGAGCTCAAAATTTTTCGGGACGCAACATGGTCCTCGAAGGTGTTGGCGTAAATTTGCAAGACATCCGAGTGCTCAAAGACCCATCGTACAAGTGCCATTGCGCACTCGGTGCCGTATCCCTGGTTCCAGTAGGCGGGCAGGATGCCGTAGCCGAACATGTGTTTTCCGTTGGGGCCGAAGGGACTGCATCCGGCCGAGCCGATTAGCGTTCGCGGCTCGGCAAGCAAAACGAACCACCCCCACCACCCGCAATTGGCCGGATTCTCTTCGAGCTTGGACTTGAAGAAGCTGAGTACATCAGCCAAGTCTTTCGGAGGCCACTGCGCCGGGACAAAGCAATCTAGAGATGTACTGAGGTCAGTATTTGACTTGAGTGACGCCTCGACTGTGGCGACTTCAAATGGGACCAAAACTAAGCGGTCCGTATTGATGTCCGCTGGCTTCACTGAATAAGGTTTCGGACGGCGTCCAAGTTAACTTCCTTCCCGCACTCTTCGCAAATCAGCTTGATCGTGCGGCGGCTGAAGAAGTTCTCTTTCTTGCAATGCTCGCAAGGGATCCGGTAGGTCGGCAACACCACGCCTGCGTCGATCGGGATCATGCGCTGGCATGAGCGGCACATGATGTCTTTCTCGGGGGTCGCGGTGAGCGTGTTTGAGAATTTGCAGTAAGGGCACTCCAGCTTCTCTATTGGAATCTGCTTATTTTGAAAGAGCCGGTACAGGGCAAAAAACAGAAGTCCGAGCCCGATGACTACCAAGAGCCAGCCGGCGATCGCCAGCGCTCCGTAGCTGATCAGCAGGGCGCCCAAAGCAAGCAACACGACCGCCCCGATGCCCGCGAAGAGCGCTTGGCTCGTGTTTTGCTCGACGATATCGGAGGCGCGTGAAGGTTGTGTCATGGCTGATTCCCAATACTGTTATATCAGCAAGACGGGTGAAACGCTCGAAACGGCGTTTATTCGGTTTCGGTGATCCGGGGGATGTCCCGAGAGTTGGGTTCGCCGACGGGGTCGGACTCTAGCGGACCTTGCTCGCGGGTGGCCCGGCTCGTGTCCACTGCCGGAATCAGCAGGACGCTGTTGGCCTGCTGATCAAAAACGGTAAAGCCCAGCTTCTGGCCCAGATCGCGCAGAACGTCCATCGCGGTGCGGCCGATGTAGTTGACGCTGACCACCGCGTTCGGCATTCCGGGCCCCATTTCAATGTTTAGGTTGGTCTGCCGGCTGATCTCGTTCAGGACCACGACAAGGCTGATGCTGTCCCCTTCAATCGTGACCGGGAGCGTGTAGGCGGGCGGGCGACTAGGAGCGATGGGGGTTGGTGGGACCACATTTTGATCTGGGTTGTATCCCGGGTCTTGGCGTGGATCAGGGACCGTGGTCGCGGTGACCGCTGGAGAGGATTGGGGAAGCTCTGCCTTTGGCGTTCGGTTTGGAGCCATGGTGTACGCCACGAAGACCGCGGAAGCGAAGATGGCGAATCCACCTCCGATCAACTCCCATCTGGGCCGAGGATTGGCGAGGGCGCGTATATCAGCTCGCGGCGTAAAGTGTGCTGCGCCCTCGCTCTGGGTGGGCCGCGCCCCGCGCATGTCGTTGACCAAATTCATGCGCTTGAGCATCTCAAGCCGGTGCTCCGGATGGCGCTTGATGAACTCTTCCACCGCCGCGTGGTTGCTGGTCTCCGCGATCAGCCACATCAGTTCGTCGACAGACTTGTCCATTATTCGGGTGCCTCCTCAAAGTGATTTTTGAACCGCTCTCGCGCTCTAAAGAGCCGGGTTTTGGCCGCGTTGGGGCTGATCCTCATGCTCTCGCCGATCTCGGTGAGGCTCAGGTCGTCCCAGTAGAAGAGCGTGATCGCGGCTCGGTCGTCAGGGGAGAGCTTGGCCAGCGCGTATGCGACCCGAGGATCGCTTGTGCGCTCCTCGGTCTTGGCTGGGCGCTCGTTGGCCTCCTCCAGCGGGACATTGAGCCGCAAATTCTTGATCGAGCGGGCTTGCTGAATGCTACGGTTCACCGCGACTCGGTACATCCAAGTGCTGAACCGACTTCGGCGATCGAAGCGATGGAGGTTTCGATAGACGAGGGTAAAGATTTCCTGAGTCGCGTCAGCGGCCTCGTCGGCACGCAGGAGGACACCGAGCGCGATCGCGTAGACGCGGTCGTAATACTGGGCGTAGATGAGGTCAAATGCGGCGGCGTCCCCCGCGACAAAGCGCTCGACGAGCCGAATGTCCTCGTCGAAGCCTTCTGGTCGCGTATGGTCAAACGCCGAGGACATCACCGCATAGTTTGACGTGATTGACCGCCCCGACGTAACCGCCTAGGGCACATCGAACCGAAACCGCTGGGTCTCGCCGTCGATATTCAGGTTCGCGAACTGCACCACCAAGATGATCGGCCGAAGGACCTGGTGGCGGAGGCTGATCGTGACGCGGGCGTTGGGCTGAGGCTCTTGGTTGACGTGGGCGACGATTTTGCTGCCATACCAGGCAGCTCGAAGTCGAAGGTCGTCGAGCGTGAATTCGAGCCCGGTGGAGGCGAGGCGGACTGATTTTAGGGAGCCGACGAGTTTTTGTCCATTGCGGCTCACGCGCCAAGCGGTCGGGTCCTGAAATCCTTGAAGGGTTTTGGAGAGAAGTTGAAGGATGTTTTTCCAGTGCATCACTGGTATTGGCGAGCAGGGCGCGCTGCGTCAACCAGTAGCCCGAATGCTGAACGCCTCCGGCAGGACCGAGGTGAGCACATAGAGATTGAGGCATACCAACGCGACGAATGGCAGGCTCCAACCGAGAGCCGGGCGCTTGTGCGAGAGGTTAACCGCGCCGACGCCGAGCGCCACCGCGATGGCGGCGACGGCGGGGAAGAGGTAGCGCGCCTGGCCCTGGAAATACGTGAGGTTGAACTGGACAAACAGGGCGACAATGACCAAGAAAAACGTCGTGAGGAAAATCGTTGCGCCGGGGACTGCCGTTTCCTTCGACCTTCCGACCAACTGTCCCAGCACCAAGAGACCAACCACCGCAATTACCGCCAAGTAAAGCGTGTTCGGTAAAAAGATATCCATGTAGCCAAACGCGCCAACGAAGCTGCGACTGGTCCACCACAGCACCCAGTCCGACCAGTAGGCGATGGGGCCGACGGTTCCCGTGAACATGGAGGCCTGAGCCGATCCGACAAACGCCTCTTTGAAGATTCGCAGCCCGAGCGGGTCTCCGTAGAGCGAGGTGTTACGCATCAGCCAAGGGCCAGCCACCAGAAGCGGCAACAACAGGGTCGCGAAGCCGGTTGCCATTGGCTTCTCACCATGGCGACCCGAGACTAGCCAGGCCACACCTAGCGCAGGCAACAGGGCAAGTCCAGAGCTCTTGGTGAGCAAGGCGAATCCCGCCAGTAATCCTACTAGAAGTGCAAGTTTCAGCGTCCAACCGTGGCGCATCGCCCAGACCGTGAGCGCACAGGTCCAGGTGCAAAAGCACATGAGCAGCGGGTCGTTGGTGATGGCGCCGTGGAGCATCACAAACCCCGGCAGCAGGCCAAAGCTGGCGGCGGCCAGACCCACCTCTTCCCGATCAGAAATCGTACGTCCGAGACAATACAAGCCGATCAATGTGGCGATTCCTACCAAGACGTTTAGGTAGCGGGTGGTCTTGCTCGGTTCGCCTATGATCGCGGCGGTCAGATAGTAAAGTGGCGGTTGGTGCGATTGGTAGGTTTCACCGAGGTCAGGAGAGCCCGGCTTCAGCACCGGGAATGACTTGGTGCCTATCAGATGCGATATGTAGTTCGCGTGTTGACGCTCGTCGGGGGCGCCGACGTCGGGGATTCGCGCAGGCTGTCCGTCGGCACCTCGCTGAAAAGCGAGGATGCCTGCTGTTCGATAGGGGGTGACGGTGGCGTACCACGACGCGATCACCAACCAAGCAAATAGGATCAATCCGAGTGGGGCCCAGCGCTTCATTGACCGGGCAAGTTTAGCAAGTTTCAGAAACTCTGCACTGATTCCCAAACGTCTCGCTATAATAGGGGTAGCAACTCCTTGCTAAAGGAATTAGTGGAATCATGAAACGAACGGGAATTTATACCATCGGGGCACTTGTGGCAACAGCCGCAGTCGCCTTCGCAATTCAAAGTGGCGCAACTCTGCTTCAAGGGCACTCGGGTGCTCTCGCCAAGGCCGACGGCCTCAGCACTCGACTCGTCGCGGTTTCCGCCGGTGGCGGACGCCTCCAGACCACCGTGGATATGGCCAAGCCCAACTTTTTGCGCATTGATGGCCCCACAACCCTGACCATTTCTGACGGCAAAGACCTGTACACGCTTTACAAAGGCCAGAACGCTTTCGTGAAGAAAGCGGTGTCCGCCGAAGCTTTGGCCGCCGCGATGTCGGGTGATCAGTTCCTCGCACTTCGCCCCTTCTTCATGGCCAATGCCCTCAACGGCATGACCAGCGTCAAGACCGCCGCTGCGGTAAACCGCAAGGGCATGGAAATGACTCCGGTCTCCGGAAATCTTGGTGGAAAGCGAGCGACCTTGTACATTTCCGCCGCCGACAGCATTGCTCGACAAGTTGAGCTGACCGAAACCGGCGACGGCAAAACCGAAAGCTTGATCATTGACATGCTCGACATGACGCTTGCCCGACCTGCCGCCAGCAAGTTCACTTTCAAGGCACCTGCCGGTTCACGCGAAATGGACGAAGCCGAGATGACCGCCGTGAAGTGGTACTACACGATGGACGAAGCGAAGGCCGATGCCGCGCGAACCAATCGCCCAATCATGATGGACCTCTACACCGACTGGTGCCACTTCTGCAAGAAGCTGGACGCTGAAGTGTTTTCCACCGCTGAGTTCAAGGCTAAGGCTCGAAGCTTCGTACTTTTGAAGATCAACCCCGAGAAGGACCCCGGCCAAAACCAAGGTTTTGAAGTCGAAGGCTTCCCAACCGTGATCTTCATGACGAAGGGTGGTCAAGAAATTCATCGGTCCGTCGGATTCCGACCCACCGACCTCTTCTTGGCAGAAATGGACAAGGCTCTTAGCAACAACCGCTAAGAATCCGTCTCAGCCCCATGGGTCG
>JAYUVF010000085.1:0-3873 GCA_043754215.1 Chthonomonas sp.
TATAGTGTTTGCAAAGCTCGAATCGACTTGACAAGAGAAGGAGATCCGGCAAGGAGCAAAACCATGGAACAGAACAACCCACGACAAGAGCAGACTCAGGGTCAGCAACAAACGAATCAGACCGACGCTGGTCAGCTTGGTCAGAATCAATCTCAGATTCAAAATCCTAAAACTCCGGGGAACGGACCTTTCGGAACGGGCGGGGCTACGAGCGATCCCAATCGACGACCTGGTACGAACGAAGAAGACAACTTCCGAGACGATCAGAACTCTGACCCGGGACGAGAGGGCGCAGAAGTTATGGAGCCAAATAAGGGAAATCCTTATGCTCCTTCCGACCCAGGTAGCCCACGGGATCCAGCCATGAACCCTCCCTTTGCGGGAGAAGACATGGACGAGAGCAACATGAATCCCATGCCTCGCGAACCGATGAACTGAGCGTAGCAACTTTCCCCTCCTCTCCACGCGGTCGTCCGAGTTTCCCCCTCGGCGGCCGCATTTTTGTGCCAAAAGTCTTTATTGTGTCAGCTATCCCTTTCCTACATTGTAACTATTTTCTATTACTTAGTTCCAATATTGAAACGCCTCTAAGTGGGGGAGAGATCTTAAGAAACAATTTTTAAGATCAATCAGGTTAAAACTATGGCAAACGATAGCAACGACAAATCGACCACCAAGGACTCCGGTTCCTCTAAACAGGGATTCGCAGCCATGTCAAAAGAAGAGCGAACTGAAATCGCACGAAAGGGCGGAGAAGCCTCTCACGGCGGATCAAAGTCTTCGAACGACTCGGGTTCAAAGTCGGGCGGCAGCTCCAGCAACAACAGTGGCGGCGGAAGCAGCTCCTCCAGCAGATCGTCCTCCAAGGATGACGATAGCTCTAGCAAGTCCTCCTCAAGGGGCAACGACAGTTCTAGCAGCTCCAGCAAGGGCAACAAGAGCTAACGAAGAGGTCCACTGACAAGGTTTCACAATCTAATTGCCCCGTTCGGACTTCCGAGCGGGGCACTTTTTTGCGCGCTGTCAAACTCCCATTCCGTGCAATTGAGTGAGGGCGCCGCCGGTACACTTGAAGTCATGCCGGAGTTGTTGCTTGAGCTTGGGATGGAGGAGTTGCCCGCGTCGTTCGTCGAACGTGCCTTTGGGCAATTGCGCGATGAGATTTGCCGTCGGCTGACGGAAGCCCATCTCACTCACGGCGAAACCGCCGCCCTCGGCACTCCGCGCCGACTCCTTATATGCGTGCAGAACGTAGCGGCCCAACAGCCCGACCGAACGGAGGAGAATCGTGGTCCCGCTTTAAAGTCCGCCTACGACGCCGATGGCTACCCCACTAAAGCGCTCGAAGGATTTTGTCGGGGGCAGGGTGTGAGCACCGACTCGCTCCGCAAGGACGACATGTACGTCTGGGCCACTAAGCACATTGCCGGTCGACCAGCTTCTGAAGTCCTGGCCGAAATTTTGCCCGCGTCGATCCGCGCGCTGACATTTGATAAATCCATGCGCTGGGGCGCTAATCGGATGCGTTTCGCAAGGCCCATTCGGTGGATTCTCGCGGCGTTCGATGGGGCTCACGTTCCTTTTTCGGTGGAGACCGTCGCGAGCGGCCTGAAGAGTCGCGGCCACCGGTTCAATGCCGCAGAAGAGTTTGAGGCCAGCACGTGGGATTCGTTGCTCGCCGAGTTGCGCTCGCGGCAAGTGGAGCCAGATCCAGAAGTCCGGCGTGAGCTCATTGTGCGCCAGGCGAAAGCGGTAGCAAGTGGGACGCCGGAGATGACCGACGCGCTAATTGACGAAAACGTCTACCTCACCGAGTGGCCGCGGGCTCTGGAAGGCGAGTTTAAGCCCGACTTTATGGTGCTTCCCGAGCCGGTGCTGATTACAGCGATGGCGAAGCACGAGCGGTTCTTCCCGGTTCGCGGAGAGGATGGCAAGCTGACCAATCGGTTCATTTCGATCCGAAACGGTGGCGAGGAAGCGACGGTGCGGAGCGGCAACGCCTGGGTGCTCAACGCGCGCTTCAATGACGCCAAGTTCTTCTTCGACGAAGATCAAAACTCGACGATGGACGACTTCCTGGCAAAGACGGAGCGGATGCTGTTCCAGGAAAAACTCGGCTCCGTCCGCCAGCGCTCCGATCGCTTGTGTTCGCTTGCGGCCTGGATTTGGGATTGGACCGGTGGCGAGGCAAGCGGGAAAGCCGACGCGGCGCAGGCGGGTCTTTATCTCAAGGCCGATCTGAGCACCGGCCTGGTGAGCGAGCTTGCGAGTCTGCAAGGTGTCATCGGCGGTGAATACGCCAGAACCGCTGGCATGTCGGACGCCGTTTGCGGAGCCATCGCCACCCAGTACGCCCCGGAAAGGGCGAACAGCGACGTGGCTCGATGCGCAATTGCCGCCGACCAACTTGACAAACTCGCGGGATATCTTGGCTTGGGTCTGGCGCCGACCGGGAGCAGCGATCCGTACGGATTGCGCCGGGCAGTCACTGTGCTGATCGATCTGTCTCTGAGCTGGCCCTCAGCGACCCAAAGCTGGCTCGGGGCCTTTGCTCAATCTTTTGATATTTACGCCGGGGCGGGGCACTCATTGGATCGCGAGCGAGCGGAGGCTTCCCTAGCGGAGATCTTCGCCGGGCGCTACAAGGCGCTCATGCCGGAGGCTCGGTACGACCTGCTGGAGGCCGCCGTCCGCGCCGACGATCGCGAAGCGCTCAGCAATCCTCGCGCCGTGCGACTGAGACTACTTGCGCTGCAGGAACTTAGCGCCGACCCCGCGTTCGTCCAAACCGCGACTCGACCTTTGAACATCGTCGCCGCGGCTGAGAAGAAGGGCATGGTCGTCCCGGACCAACTCATGTTAGATGCCCTGGATTCTGCAGAAGGAACAGCGCTCGCCGATGCGCTGGCGCAGAGCGAGGCACCTCTGATGTCAGCGCTCCTGGCGGAAGACCCGACAGGAATCGCAGAAGCTCTCCGGGGGCTGAGCGCGCCGATCAACGCGTTCTTCGACTCCACGATGGTGATGGTCGACGACGCCCGCGTTCGGAATGCGCGCTTGGCACTGCTGAAGCAGGCTGGCCAGCAGCTTCTGCAGGCGGGCGACTGGACCCTTGTGGTCGTAGAGTAGTTGATGCTGGAATCGGCGATCCAATATTTGCAAGAGCACGTCGCCCCTCGGGCGAACGTGATGGATGGTGATTCGGCCGCGCTCGCAGAAGGGCTGAACGGCTTGGCGGAGCGCGGGCTGTTGGCCCTCAAACGCCCGCCTGCCGTCAGCGAAGCGGACTTTCGAACGTTCCAGGAAGAGGTCGCCCGGGCGAGCGGTGCCCTAGCCTTCCTGCAGACTCAGCACCAAAGCGCGGTTGGGATGATCGCCCGATCTGAGAATGAAGAGCTGAAAGCGCGGCTCTTGCCAAACGCCCACAACGGAGGCACCCTCATCGGGATTGGCTTCAGTCAACTTCGACGGCCCGGCCCGCCGATGGTCACCGCAACGCCAGTCTCGGACGGGTACCTGCTCAACGGACACGTGCCCTGGGTCACCGGTAAGCAGTTCTTCCCGCATTTCCTTATCGGCGCGACGCTGCCGGACGGGCGCTCGCTGTTTGGCGTGGTACCGCTGCGTGAGACGGCAGAAATTAAGCTTTCGCCACCAATGCGCCTCGCAGCGATGGAGGCGGCAAGAACAGTGACCGCCGACCTAAGCGACCATCTCCTGAAATCAGAAGACGTGGTGGACATTAAGCCCAGCGACTGGATCATGCGCACCGACATGATCAACATTACGCTGCAGGGATTTTTCGCCATCGGTTGTGCACGGGCGGGGGTGGACGTCATTCGCGCCAACGGCGCAAAGCGCGGGAAGCAATTT
>JAYUVF010000086.1:0-19686 GCA_043754215.1 Chthonomonas sp.
TTTGATCGAAGGCGCAAGCGAAGGCATTGGCCTCGGGCATCAATTCCTCAAGCACGCCGAGCGCACTAAGGTTCTCATCCACGTGGTGGACTGCTACCCGGTCGAAGAAACCGACCCGGTAGCGAATTTTGAACTCATTGAGCGCGAGCTGTCTCAGTACAACGCGGAAGTGAGCGACCGGCCGCGAGTGGTTGCTCTCAACAAGATCGACATCTTGCCGGAAGAGAATGTGGCTGAAATCCAAGCCAAACTCGAGGAGTACGGATTCCCCGTCTTCCCTATCTCTGCCGCCACCGGAATCGGGCTACAGCCTCTTCTTTTCCAGGTGCTTGGTATCCTCGAAGAGCAAGAGAATGAAGCTCCGGCGGAAGTCTTGCTCACCGTCAACGTGAAGGAGGAGGCCGAGGTCTTCAACGTCATCAAGGCGGAGGACGGCGGATGGGAGATCATCAGCAAGAAGGTCTCTCGCATGGTGGCCATGACCGATCTCAACAATCGCGATGCGGTTCGGTATCTTCATCGTCGCCTGAATCGAACCGGCATGTTGCAGAAACTCCGCGAAGCCGGGGCGAAGGAAGGCGACACGGTTTACGTTGGCCAGAACGTGTTCAATTACACGGAGGAAGCGTGAAGATCGGGGTTTTGGGCGGGACGTTTGATCCCCCGCACGTCGGGCATCTTCGCCTGGCCAAGGCCGCGCTCGATAGCCTTTCCTTGGACCTGGTGCTTTGGATTCCCAACGCCCAGAACCCGCTGAAAAAAGACTCACCAACCGCCGCCGACGCCACCAGACTCGAAATGGTGCAGTTGATGATTGCCGACGAACCGCAGATGGCGGTCAGCGACATCGAGATCACCCGCGAGGGCCCCAGCTACATGTGGGAGACCTTGGACGAACTGAAGGCTTCACACCTTGGCGCGGACTTTTGGTTGCTTCTAGGCGCGGATAACCTGGAGTCGTTCATGAGATGGCATTACCCGGAGCGCATTCTCAAAATCGCGCGGCTGGCGGTAGCGGTTCGCCCTGGCGTCAATCGGTTCCGATTGATGGGAGTGCAAGCCGAGCCGGTGCAAAGACGTATTGATTTGATTGAGATGGTGCCGACGGACGCGAGTTCGACCGCCATCCGAGAGCAGCTCGCGTTCGATGAACCCACCGAGCACCTAGCCCCCGCGGTTCGCCGCTACATTGAAGACCATGGACTCTACCAAAAAGACCCCCGCCACGATCACGTCTGAAGAGAAATCGTCGCTCATCGAAGGCTTTGCCGACGACATCAAGGCCGAGCGCATTGAGGTGCTCGACGTGCGTGTCAAGACCTCGGTCGCCGACTTTTTTGTCATCTGCACCGGTACCAGCGACACCCACGCGAACTCTATTCTCGATCGCGTCGTCCAGAAGATGAAAGATCTGGGCCACCGACCGATCCGATCAGAATTGGGTAGCGGCGGGTGGATCCTCGTGGACTTCGGCGACGTCATTTTCCATGTGATGCGCGAAGAGCAGCGTCAGTTTTACGATCTGGAGACCCTGTGGACAGCAATGCAACCGAACCCGGACCTGCTTTAACCAAGCCCGGCCCTCAGGAAGAAGAGCGCGCGGAGCAACTGTTGCGCCAGTACATGGTGCACCTGCGCCGCGGTGAAACCGTGACCAGCCAGAAGCTTCTCGACGAGGCGATCTCCATCGCGCCCGGCTCGAAGGGCGTGCTATTGGCGCAAGCCAACGACCTCGTCGAACGCAAACAGACCAAGGCGGCCGCTTCCCTTCTCAAAGCGGCGCTGGACCTTTATCCCGAAGAGCCGAAGCTCGAGGATCTCTACGGAGAGCTCGTTCTGCGCAACTCTGGCCTCGCCGGAATGACCGCGCCTAGCGAGTTCGGTGCGATGGCGCAGGGCGGAAAGGTCCCCACCATTCTCGCCGCGCTCTTCCCCGGCAGCGGCCACATGGTGCTCGGCGAATGGGTCACCGGCGCGGTTTATATGGGCGTCATTGTCGGTTGCATCGTGTGGGCGACGATCATTCCGAACGGTATGTCTGGCCTCATGGCCCTCATCGGGCTGAACAGATCAACGGGCACCGATCTCAATGCGATGGTGTTTGTCCCCGTATTGATCGGCTTCCTCGCTTGGGTGCTGAATATCGCCGACGTCACCTCGCGCTCGAAGAAAGTCGAAGTCGTCGCCACCTCCCGCCCCGCGCCGCCGGTAGATAAACCGTTTGAGCTCTAGATTTACGTCGTCGGGCTAGGCATTTGTGCACTAAATCCCCGGTTCGCGTGTAAAATGCAATTGAACCTTCGCGGGTTCAAAAGCGCTCATGTGCTTTGAGGACTTTTATCAATGATTCATCCCCCAGCTCACCGCCGAGCGTTCACCCTGATCGAACTGCTCGTCGTCATCGCGATCATCGCGATCCTCGCCGCCATCCTCTTCCCCGTCTTCGCCCAAGCGCGCGAAGCAGCCAAGAAGACGCAGTCGATCAACAATCAGAAGCAACTTCTACTGGCCGCGCAGATGTACCTTGGCGATAACGACGATGTTTTCCATGCAATCAGGAACTACACTGCTTCACCCCAAGTAGGTAACTGGTCATTTGGCTCGGAAGACGCCTTGAACCCTTATATTAAAAACCAAGATATCTGGACGGATCCCAAAGACGCCTATCCCCGAGATGACTGCGCGCAGGATGCAGGAAAGAAGATCAGCTACAGCTGGACCATGCGCGGTGGAGCCACCCACTTTGTGGACACCGAAACCTTCGGTGTCCACCAGTTCAGTAATCCATCGAACGTTGTTGTCGCTCCGTCAGCGAGCCTGAGTGAACTTGGAGCTCCCGCGAGCACCATCCACCTCTACCCTCTGTGGACAACCGCTTCCTATCAGCAAGGATACGGATACTATCGCTTTTACTCAGAGGACATGATTCGGCTACCGGCGTTCCCCAATGCGCTGTCTTTCACTTGGTGCTCAGCTCGGCCTCTCGCCGGCCGCATGTCGATCGGTTCATACAGCGGTCAGACGGTATACGGGTTCGCCGACGGCCACGTGAAGGCAATGAATCGAATGCAGACCATGGCCAAAGAGTGGTGCCGCTCAGCGAGCACCGACGTCACCAGCGGTTGCTACCAGGCCAACGCAAATCCAACGCTGGCGTTCACCAACAAGCGTCGAAACCTGTACCACTACTCCGGGGAGTTTGCGAACTGATGAACGACGGCAAAGACAAACTTAAGTTGATCGGCATTGGAGCCCTCATCGTTATTGCCCTCGGCGCGCTTGCGTTTAATTTTTCACGCAATGTCGGCACTGAGAAGGAAAACGTTGTTGGAGAGCTTCCCATGCCAGCGGGCGGTGGACGAGACGCAGAAGGCGGCGTAGTCGTCCCTTAGCTCATCGACCAAGATCGCTACAGAAGGCGGGGAGCTTAGGGCGGCCCCGCCTTTGTCGTATGTAGTCCCTCTTTATTCCTTGCCAGGCGTCACACCCCGCCCGCTTCATCGGCCAACCGAGCGCGGGCGGCAGGGGCGCGCAGAGTAAGCGACACTAGGCCGCTCGTACATTCTCACCGCCGCCGCTGTAGATCGCGGCTCCGCTGGATGGCGGACTGACTCGATCGCCGCGCTGAGCGCGTACTCGGTATAGCTTCGGCACTCCGGGCACGGCACCACGGTCCACGAAGCTCTTTTTGGTCGAGTTGCCCAGCCAGACCCATCCTTGGTCGTTGGTGTTTGATTCAATCACGTAAATCGTGGATTTTGAGTTTCCATTGCCAGACCATTTCAGCTTACAGGTGCCTGCGGCGGAGGGATCTGCGCTCAGGTTGAGCGGCACCGCCACCGGGCCGCCGGGAGCCGAGGCCGGAGTGATTCCCATCGCCGCGAACATCTCGGGAGTGGCCGCCGGATTCGTTTTCACCCGCTGGACCCAAGTCCGCGCGGTCTCCAGCGCAGCTTGCTTGGCATTTTCCTTCTCCAACACCGCGATCGTTGCCATGCTTTTCGCCAAGGCCGCCGCCGACAGCGCATCCGCAAAGTCATCCGTAGTCTCAGCAATTTGGCTGACATCTGCGGCATCGTAGCCGAGCTCGGCAAAGTGGGCGGCAAACCCAGTTTTGAATTGATCGAGCTTTTGGCTCATCCCAATCTCGGTCGTCGGAATCAAGAATCTAAAATCACTCATGGTGAGTTCCCTTGCGGCTTAGCGGCCAATATGAGTTAAATGTTCGGCACGTCGCCATGAATTCGGGAGGGTTTGGGTTGGTTCTCTGTCCACCCGGGCTGATTCGGCGGCCAACGACGTGCATTTTCCGGAAAACCGCGGCGGTTTTCCCGTGAAGTGTCGAGCTATGGCGTCGAAGTCTTTTAGAGTGCGCGAGTACACTCGCACTTTTCCATCGCCGGGGAATGGGCCGTAATTCACGTACCTCGTGCTATCGAACCGCAGAGCGCGGGTAGCCGCGCGCTCCCAAAGAACCTTTAGAGTGCTCGAATATGTTCGAGCTTTTCCATCGTCGAGGGATGACCTTTGATCTACGCCTCCCGCGCTGGCGAACGTCAAGGCGCGCATAGAGGGGGCCGCTCGGTACACTCAAGCCATGTCGTTGAGCAAGAAGACGGTGCGCAGTTTGGACGCAAAGGGGCGGCGGGTATTGGTGCGCTGCGATTTCAATGTTCCCATGGAGAACGGCGAAATCACGGACGACCGGCGCATTGTGGAGAGCATCCGCACGCTTCGGCATCTGGTGGATGCGGGCGCCCGGGTGATCGTGTGCAGCCACCTCGGGCGACCGAAGGGCGTGACCCCTGAGTTCTCGCTCGCGCCAATCGCGGTGCGACTTTCCGCGTTGCTGAGCAAGCCCGTTGCGCTTGCGCCCGATTGCGTCGGCGCCGAAGTGCAAAAGCTAGTTGACGAGCTCCGAGACGGCGATGTGCTGTTGCTGGAAAACGTGCGCTTTCACGCGGAAGAGGAAGCCAACGATCCGGAGTTCGCCGCGCAACTCGCCGCGCTGGCTGAGCTTTACGTGAATGACGCCTTTGGCACCGCGCATCGCGCCCACGCGAGCACGGAGGGGGTCGCCCACGTCATTCCCGGCGTGGCCGGGTTCTTGATCGAGAAGGAGATAGAATTCCTCGGCGGCGCATTAACGAAACCCAAGCGGCCATTCGTGGCGATTCTCGGCGGCGCGAAAGTGAAGGACAAAATCCCGGTCATCGAATCGCTGATCACGAAGGTAGACGCGCTCCTCATTGGCGGCGGCATGGCGTTCACCTTCCTCAAGGCGCAAGGTAAAGAGATCGGCAAATCACTCCTGGACGACTCGAACCTCGAGTTCTGCAAGCGAATGCTGACCGAGCATCCGCGCAAGATTCACTTGCCCAGCGACGTCATCGTTTGCGCCTCCCTAAGCGAGGATGCCACCACCAAAGCGGTGACCGTGGACCACATTCCCGCCGATCAGCTTGGCGCAGATATCGGACCTCGGACCATCGTGGAATTCGCGGGAATGATCGAGGAAGCTGGCACGGTCGTTTGGAATGGGCCGATGGGGGTTTTTGAGATGAAGCCGTTCGAACGAGGCACCCGAACCGTGGCAGAAGCGATGGCGACGAGCCGCGCGATCACCATTGTCGGCGGCGGCGACAGCGCGGCGGCGGTCGACCAGTTTGAACTCGCGGACAAGATGGACCACGTCAGCACCGGCGGCGGCGCGTCGCTGGAATTCCTCGAGGGCAAGGTCCTGCCGGGACTGGCCGCGTTGCAAAACGCCTGACATGTTTTTCTGTCTGCGGGTGGACCTGGACTACGTGCCGTGGGATACCCCGGACGCTCAGGACTTCGGCCACGGCGAGCCTGCGGCGGTGCTACGCTTGCTGGACCTTGCCCGATCGAAAGGGTTAAAGTTGCACTTCTTCGCGAGTGGACGAGTGCTCCGCGCCTTCCCTGCCGCCTGCGACACTATTCTGAACGAAGGACACGACCTGGACTGGCTGTGCAAGCACCCATTCGACTTCGACGCGCGCCTCGAGCAGGCCGCGACGGAGTTTCGTCGAATGGGCGCGAGCATGGAAGGCTTCGCCACCCGAGAAGCGTGGCCCGCGCTGGAAATCTCAGCCCCCTTCAAGTTCATCAGCGCTCCAGCGGGCCGCGCGCCGGCGGGCGTGCGCCACTTCCCTGTTCTCACCCGCCCAGACCGCGAGGCGGCGCGCGCAGGGCAGTCGGCGAGAGTATGGCTCGACGGCGTGCGCACTGCACTCCGCGAACAAGCAAGCCTGCATCGAAGCGTCACCGTGGCGGTTCGCCCGCAAGTTCTGGCTCGCATAGACCCTAGACTCCACTCGGTGAAAGAGTTAGTCGAACTGGCCCAAACGCTGACCTACAAACAGCGGACCTTGCGCGAGGCGCTCAGCCTCGAAGACCCGGCAAAGCCATAAGCGTGTCCCATTCGTCCAGCTCCACCGGCATCACGCTCAGCCGTTGTCCATTGCGGCAAACTTGCATGTCTCCAAGCACCGGATGAGCTTTCAACTCAGCCAGCGGAATAGTGCGCGCAAACTTCTCGACGAACTCCACGTCCACCGCCAGCCAACGTGGCGGATCCACCGTCGCCTTAGGGTCGTAGTACTCGGATTTTGGGTCGTACTGAGTGGGGTCGGCGTAAGCGGTTTTCACCACCCTCATCACCCCAACCACCCCGCTCGGATCGGCATTGGAGTGATGAAAAAGAGCCAGATCACCCACCGCGAACTTGTCCCGGAAGAAGTTCCGCACTGTGTAGTTGCGGCACCCTTCCCACATGCCCGATCCCTGACGAATCAAATCGTCTATGGAGTAAGTGTCTGGCTCCGATTTCATCAGCCAATAGGCCATTGCCTATTCTAGCTTTCGCGCAACCGAACGTGAATGTCCCCGTTAACTGCGCTGGCATCGAGTGACCCGCTGCCATCGCCGACACGACCGGTTATGCGGCGCTCAAGCCGCGCTTCTTCTTCCAGTGGCACGTTGCACATGACCTCCCCCCGCACCGCGGAGAGCTGCATGCGGCAATTGCTCCCACTCGGAATCTCTATCGAAATGAGCCCGTTGACGGTTCGCAGATTTGCTGCGCCGTTGAGTGGTTGATCGAGGTCAATCACTATGTCTCCGCTGACGCCGTCCACGGCCAAACTCTTACCGCCGCACTTGGCGAGGTTGACATCTCCGCTGGCGGTGCGAATGGTGATCGCCCCGTGAACGTTGGTGAGCTTGACGTCCCCACTCTTGTTTTCGAGTGTGAGCATGGAGAGTTCAGAATCGCTAAGTGTCACGTCACCGCTCGCCGTGTCAATCTCCAGCGAGCCGTGAATGTTCGTCAGCGTGATGTCGCCACTTGCGGCATTGATTCGATTCGCCCCCTTTGCTCCAGAAATTTGGATGTCGCCGCTGGTGCCCTTGATTTCCACCGGGACGGATTCGGGCAACGTGATCTCAAAGTCTACGCTCAGGCCCGACTGATCAGGCTGGCGGATCATCACGTAATGGTCACTTTCTTCCACCACGAGGGCAAAGATTTCGGCCTTCGCCCGCAGGTGTTCTCGGTCATCACCTCGGAACATCGCGGTGGCAATCACTTTGCCCTCGCCAGGAGTCCCCGTATTGACCTTGATGTCGCCACTGGCCGACTCGATGCGAAGAACTTTTCCAGCCGGAACCAGCAGGGGTTGCTCAAGTCGCCGACTTTCAGTTTCAAAGAACCCAAAGTTAATCTTGCCGTCTTTGAATTCGGAAGCGGCTTTCTTGACGGCCTCGGCACCTTGATTTACTCCCTTGCGAAGCTGATCGCCGACTTCTGTCCAGTTGATTCCTGAGGTGACGTCTTTGCCCATCTTCTCAATCGCTTCAAAGAAGCCAGCAAATCCTTTGTCTACGGGCGGTGGCGGTGGGGGTGGGGTGGTGGCGCCGGTGGCACCAGCTGAAACCGGTTCTTCCATTGGCGAATGCTGCATTGCGTCCAAGAGCTCTGCGGCGTCCTCCGGACTCAACTTCCCTTCCTGCACGAGGCGCATGATGCGCGCAATATCTTCTCTCATCTTATTGTGATCCCCCTCGAATCTTTACCTTAGCTTCTTCCACTGAAATCTCACCACGCTCGAGCTGGTCGAGTATTCGTCGCTGGTCCTCAATCCCCGCGCCATTGGCGTCTTGAATCGGGCCGGCCGGAAGATCCAGCGCAGTGAGGAGCTGGTCGAGTCGATTTCTTACCGTCGGATAGCTCAGCCCCATTTCCTTTTCAACCGAGCTCAGAACGCCTCGGCAACGCAGGAAGGTCTCCAGGAACTTGGATTGATCCTCGGTAAGCTGAGCAAATCGAGGAATGGCGAAACGACCCTTCATTGCGATCCCACTTTCGTCGGAGCGCACCTCGCTTACGTAAAGCGGGTGCCCGGTTATAGGGTCGAAGGCGGGTAGCCGATGCATGATTTCATGGCTCATACCAATGTTTACGGCAACACCCCATCACGGTTTCATCTTTCTTAAGTGATCCTTCAACTTTCTTAGGTTTCGAGGTTATAATCGTGAGCATGAGTTCGGAATTGTATCTGCTGAGCAATAGCCGCATGCCAGGCGGTCAGCCATTCGAATGGGCTCTGGATTACCTGCGTGAGGCGTTTGACGGACGCATTCGGCGGGTCGTCCTGGTGCCTTTCGCGGGGGTGACCCTGAGCTGGGATGAATACGAACTGTATGCTCAGGGGGCGTTCGCGCCGCTCGGCATCGATGTGCAAAGCGTCCATCGCTCGACAGATGCTTGCGCATTAATCGCAGATTGCGAAGCCGTCTTCGTGGGTGGAGGCAACAGTTTTCATCTGACCTATCATCTACATGAGACGGGCTTACTGCCGGTGATTCGAGAGGCTTGCAGGGCTGGGAAGCCCTACTTGGGTTGGAGCGCGGGATCAAACGTGGCGTGCCCGACGATGCGCACCACCAACGATATGCCGATCATTCAACCGGCGAGCTTCGAAACGTTGGGCTTGGTGCCGTTTCAGATCAATCCGCACTACACCAATGTCACCTTGCCAGGACACGGCGGGGAGAGCCGCGACCAGCGCATTGAGGAGTTTGTTTCGGTGAACCAGATGGTTAAAGTTGTGGGATTGCCCGAGGGTGCCTTACTTCACCGAAAGGGCGGCTCACTTACCGGATTTGGTTCAGGGATGGTCCGGGTCTTTGCCCACAACTCTGTCGAGGACCGACCGATCGACGCCGATTTTTCCGACTTACTTCGTATTTAGGCTTGGCTCAGGATTCTGCGCCACCGGACCTGGTCGGTGCGGCCCATATCTACAATGATTCCCCCGACTCGCCAAGCGCCTTCCTTCCTGGGGTCCGGGCGGCAGTAAGCTGTCTGAAGATTGAACGGCACTGTCTCGTCGAACAGCGTGAGCTCCAAGTTCAGAATTTCATCTGCTGAGATGGGAGAATCGATCTCAAGGCTGATTCCGCTGGAGCTGATGTCTAAGATGGGGACGGTCTTCGTCTGACCCGATCGGGTCAATTTGCCGCTTTCGACCTTGTTACGGAGCCGCGCTGATGTTGATCCGGGGAGACGTACGACGGAGGTGGGCACGCTAAAGATGGTCTTGATCCCGTCGCGTCCCAGAAAGTTGCTGGCGAACTCCGTGCATTGTTGAAATGAGCTGAGCTTGATGAGGGCCGTCATCCCCGGCGTGAATACCGTTCCGTCTTCCACTTCGAGAATTAGGTACTGCTTGGATTCAGGCATTACCCAACCAAAAATGACTTGCACTTGAGTAGGCACTTCAATTTCCGCCCTCGTGTCAAAGTAGCAAGATAACGGCATGATCGTAGCGTTATTGTCGGATCACCTGTAGTATTTTCGCAGGGGTGCAGCTTTTTAACGGCGCTTTTTTCTAACCTGGGGTTTCAATGCCGGTTTTGGAGGTGGGGTTACAACGGTATGGCTGGTTTGGCGCGGCGTGCGAGGGGCATCGCCGAACTTCCAAGTCTCTCCGAGCTGAGGCAACTCCGGCAGCTCTTGCCTATCCCCGGAGCGGGTGAGCAGACAAGAGAACATGCCCGCCCCTAGACCTTGGTGGGGGTAAACCCGGTAGCAGTGATGTTCTGAGAGCGGGCTTCGGAACTCTTCGGCCTCCCGAAACGCGGTGGATTCGAACTCAGGAAACTCGCGGATGAGCCACTCGATCACGTCCTCATTTTCTTCTGGCGCGAAGGTGCAGGTCATGTAGAGCAAAGCCCCACCCGGCGCCACACAACGCGCGGCATTGGCGATGATGCGCTTTTGGCGACTTGCGTTCATGGCGACGAGCCGCTTCTCGAAGCAACTGGCACCCTCCGTACCCTTGGCCAGCAAGCTCTGACCGCTGCAAGGGGCGTCGACCATCACCAAGTCAAAAGCCTCCGGAGTGTTGCGGGCGAACCAGTTGGGGTCGTGGACGGTAACCATGGCTCGCTCGATTTTGCACCGTTCCAGGTTGAGCATCAGCGAACCGGTGCGGCGGCGATTGACGTCGTTGCAAATGATTTGCTCTAGTGGCTCGCCTTCAAACATTCGAGACACAAAGATTGCCTTTCCTCCGGGCGCGCTGCAGATATCGAGCACCCGGCGCGGCGGCTCTTGGATGGCGAGCATTGTGCTCGCTGCATACGCTGAGCTCGTGTCTAAGACGTAGTAGTGGCCTCGGTCATGCAGGAGGTGGGTCCCCGGCCGGAACGAGTCTTGGACCCGCATGAGGAAGTCCGGTTGCCAACTGGCGGGCTTAAGCTTTGGAAAAGTCTGCATCGGAAGTGCATCGCGAAGAACGACCAACGTCTGCGCTTCCCCGAACCCCCCGATGAGCGCGGAGAGGAACGCTTCCCGCTCGTTCGGATCCTCAAACAGCCGCTCCGCGAGGGCCAGCATCGGAGGCGTGGGGTCAATCAGTTTTGGGAGTTTTGGTTTCTTCATCCGATCAAACCTCTTAAAATTCGCATGGATTCTATTAGTTCATCATTGGTGGTCAGCAAGTCGGGCCCGAAGCGAACGTAGCCGCCACGAGCGTCCACATTTACTCCTTTCGCTTTTAGCTGTTTGACCATTGCGCCTGCGTCGGCCGAAGGAAAGAGTGCAAACCCACCCCACTCCTCAGGGTTCGACGGAACTATTCCACCGAACTCATGGAGTTGTGCTCTAAGGATGCTGAGCTGCGACAGCGAAATATTGCGAATGCGTTTTAGTCCTATTTCAAGGGTGAAATCCAGGCCGCTCCGAGCTTGAAAGATGGGAAGGACCGCCGGGGTGGACTCCCACCAACCGCGTCCACCGTATTCACGCTCTGCTGTCTCGGTCCGGACATAGCTAAACGTGTCCTTTTTGGCGAACCAGCCGGTGTCAAGGGTGGTTCGGGTGAGGTGACGAGGGTGGATTGCGAGCCAGCATGCCCCGGTGCCTCCGCGCAAGTACTTGTAGCAACCTCCCGCTGCAAAGTCTGCTTGGGGATAGGAAAACGGATAAACCCCGGCGGCGTGGTAGGTGTCCAGGAAGACCACTGCTCCTACCTCGTGGGCTCGGCTGATAATGGCGTCCACGTCCGAGACCATTTGACCAGTGGTGAATTGGACGAGGCTGATGATGACTAAGTCGGTGCCCGCCTGAATCGCCTCGAGGTATCCGTCAGAGGAGATGACCGGGACGCCCGCGGGGCCGTGCGCGGGCTCGATCCAACGGGTTTGTGCAAGCCCTCGCTCGGCATAGGCTTTGAGGATGAAATCTACGCTGTCAAACTCACCGCGACTAGCAACCACCTGCGCGGGAGGCTTGCCGAAGGAGTTCAACACAGAGCGTAGAGATTGGCCGACATTACTTTTTGGGACCACCGCACCTTCCACCGGCCATCCGATAACGGCCTTGATCGCGGATTCGAAGTGATCAAATTCCGCGAGCCACGCCCCCCATGCCTCGTCCATATCGGAGTACCAGAGGTCCATGCAGCGCGTAACATCCAGTTGCGCCCGGTCTAGGGGGCGCCCGAGAGAGTGATTAGCAAGATAGATCTCCGGCCTTGCCAAAACGCGACTGAATCGCGAATGGATGGAATCGTCGATCAACGTCCGATCTCCGTCCTAACATCCCACAATTCAGGGAACAAGCGGATTTCGAGCGCGGCCTTGAGGAACTTAACCCCGCTGGAGCCACCGGTACCCATTTTGAAACCGATAATGCGCTCCACCGTCTTGACGTGGCGGAAGCGCCAGAGGAGGAAATACTCCTCTACGTCAACCAGCTTTTCGCACATCTCGTACGCTCCCCAATGGATATTAGGGTTTTCGTAGATGACTTTAAACGCGGCAACCAGGCCGGGGTGCGCTTCATAGGGTTTGGACCAATCTCGTTCGAGTGCTTCGGGCGGCACGGCAAGCCCCTTGCGAGCGAGATGGGCGATGAATTCATCGTAAATTGAGCGGGATTCAAGCGCCGCCTGCAGAGGAGCCTTGACCTCTGGCAGGTGCTCGAAAACGGTGACCGCTTGTGGATCTTTGTTGCCAAGGAGGAATTCGATAAGGCGGTAGTGCGCACTTTGGAATCCGCTCGCCCTGCCCAGCACGCCACGGAATTGAGCGTATTCGGTCGGGGTTAAGGTTTCCAGAACAGCCCATTGCTCGAAAAGCATTCGCTGGATGTGCTTGACCCGGGCGAGGATTTTGAAGCACGGCTCCAACTGGTCTTGCTGAACGAACCGGATCGCCGCTTGGAGTTCGTGCACGATGAGCTTCATCCAGAGCTCGGAGGTTTGGTGCTGGATGATGAACAGCATCTCGTCGTGATGCGGCGGGTTGCTGAGCGGCTGCTGGGCCGAGAAGATGAGATCGAGGCGCAGGTACCCCCCGTAGTCCATTCTCTCCGCGAAATCGGTATGGATCGTGCTCTCGTATGGTCGGGCTGTCATTCCTCTATTGTGAGTGAGTTTTGGTTGTCACGTCGGAATCTTCGAATATCGGGCGATTGCAATCATTTTTCTTCGAACGCCAACGTTTTCTTAAAAAACGGTTTACAATAACGTCATGTTGCGTCGTCGAGCATTTACCTTGATCGAACTTCTCGTGGTCATCGCCATCATCGCGATCCTCGCGGCAATCCTGTTCCCCGTCTTCGCCCAAGCCCGGGAGGCGGCCAAGAAGACGCAGTGCATCAACAATGCAAAGCAGATTGGATTGGCTACGATGATGTACTTGAATGACAACGATAGTTGCTTCCCCGCTTGGGCCGCTCTGCAGCCACCGGTGAACGGCGGTAACACTTCGTTTGTTTCTCCCGACGTGCAAGTGATCCCGTACGTAAAGAATGATCAGATATTCACCTGTCCGAGCGACAGCTCTCCCCGGATACCTGCGAGTGCTGTGTTGTTTCAGGACGGGCTCTACCGGGCGAAGGCCATTAAGCGCTCGTATCAATATGTTGGGAATATTAACACAGTAGAGGGCGCGGGCGTTGATCGCAAAACGGGGGTGACGACCTGGATTGGACCCGGAGACTGGGTGTACCGGGGCAGGAGTGACAGTGAACTCGACGAGCCAGCGGCAACTATCCCATGGTTGGAAGTTTGGCCGCTGACGCAAAACGACCCCTTTGTCGGTGGAATCTGGGGTTCGGGCTTTATCAACTGTGATACATACAAGCTGGCGGGAAGGAAACTTGCATCGACAGCACCAGGCGATCAGCTGCCGACCGGATGCAATGGCTCCTTGTCTAGCAGGCCGACGCCGGGTCACAACAAGGTGTACACCGTATCCGTCTTTGCAGACGGTCACGTGAAGGCGTTGCAGTGGGGCGACCTGCGCAAGAACGACTTTTACGTATTTAAGGCCACCAAGCCGAGCACCGTCTTCAACCCCTAGGCTCTCGAAGTCTAATTGCCGCAATGCGGAGGCTGTCGTATGACACCTCCGCATTGAGTTTTTCGAATAGGACCTTCAGGGGAGAATCGCCGAGCTCAGATTTAGCTTGACGCACACGTTCCACTGTCGCGTCGTCCACCCACACCTTCGCTCGCTCAGGGTTCTGCTGGCAGTATTCAATCAAGTAACCACTCACCGTGCTTTGGGCTAGGCCAACTTGCTTGGCGCAATCGGCGACGGATAGCCCTTGGTCAAACAGCGGCTTGAGAGTCATCGCGCTCCCGGTCACGCGCGGCGCCTTGGCGGGAGCGCTCGAGGCGAGCGGCTGATCCATCGTCAGGCGGTGCGCGGCGCAGTGCTGGGCGATGAATGCGATCACGGCCGCGCCGAAATCCGCCACCCGCTTCTCGCCCATTCCCGGCACCGCAAGAAGTCCCTGCACGGTGCTGGGGCGCATGGTGGCGAGGTGCCGCATCGTCTTGTCGTCAAACAGCAGGAACGCCGCAATCGACCGTTCGGCGGCGAGGTTGCGGCGCAACGCCCGAAGGCCCTCCACCAGAGCGTTGTCCATCCCCTCAAAGCTGTCGTCACGCGATGCCAGCGCCATTGGGACCGAACGGGGATCTCTGAGAACGACTTCCGACCTTTCGGCCAACGTGTCAATGCCAGCGTCAGTCACCACCAGAAACGACCGCAACCCCTCTGATTGGCGCAGCAATCTCTGGTCCACCAACTGGTGAATCCACGCGACCACGCGTTCCCGGGCGTACGATTTCATGGAACCGTAGCCTCGCAATGAAGCGTGCCCAAACCCTCGAACTGTCTTGGTATCTGCCCCGCACAAGACGGCGGCAATGTGATTGGCTCCAAATCCGAAGTCCAGCTTCCCTTCGCTGAGATCGCGGACTGTGACCAGGATGCGGTGGGCGATCTTGGTCGAATCGGGGACGACGCTCGTCCCTTCCAAGCAGACATCGCACGCGCCACACGGTTCCGGCCCTTCGTATTTCTGCCCGAAATATTCGACCAACAGCCGGTGCCGGCAGGCAATCGCCGTGGCAAAGCCCCGGACTTCATGGAGATTTTGCCGCTGAACCGCGACGTGCGCCGGGTCGCCGCCCTCGAAGAACCGCTCAATCCGGACCACATCACCGCCGGTGTAGAGCAGTACGCATTCAGATTCGAGGCCATCCCGCCCTGCGCGGCCGGTTTCTTGTTGGTACGACTCGATGCTCTTGGGGAGGCAGGTGTGGATGACGGCGCGGACGTTGCTCCGGTCGATGCCCATGCCGAATGCAACGGTGGCCACGACAACGTTCACCTTCTCAGTCGCAAACTCATGACTAATTTGCGCGCGCACGGCGTTGTCGAGGCCAGCGTGGTACGCGCGAGACGGAATGCCGAGGTGGTTGAGCGCGGCGGCAAGGGTCTCGGTGTCTTTTCGACTCAAGCAATACACGATGCAGGCGTCGTTTGGATACCGCTTGATGATCTCGGAAACTTGTGCAGCAGAATTAGAACGTGGAACGACACGAAAGGTCAGATTGGGGCGATCGAACGACCCCACAAACACTTCGGGTTCGCGGAGCTTGAGCTGCCGCAGAATGTCTTCTCGCACCTTGACCGTGGCGGTGGCAGTCAGCGCGTGAATCGGGGCATCGGGGAAATCCCGCCGGATCGTATTCAAAATCCGATACTCGGGCCGGAAATCGTGGCCCCACTCGGAGATACAGTGCGCCTCATCGATCGCAAACCGACCAACCCCGCGCCCTTGGTTCGCGCGCTTCAGTAGCGCCCGGAGGCTATCCGTCGCCATCTTCTCTGGCGAGACATAGAGAATCCTAATTTGTCCAGACTCGATGCGAGACTCGACTTCCCTCGCCGAAGCAGCGTCGAGGGAGCTATTGAGGGCGGCAGCCGGAACGCCCACCACTTGGAGGCTGTGCACCTGATCTGCCATCAGCGAGATGAGCGGCGAGATCACCACCGTCAACGAGCCGTCTACGAGGGGTGGGATTTGGAAGCAGAGGCTTTTGCCGCTCCCCGTCGGCATCACCACTAGGGCGTCCTTTCCGGCGAGCGCCGCGTCTACCACTTCCTGCTGAAGCGGACGTAGTGCATCGTATCCCCAGGTTTGCTTAAGGATCTGCTCGACGGAGGTGCAGGTAGTCATACGTCAACTAGTTTACACATTTTTTGCTATCTGCGATGACACAAAAAAGCACCCCAGGGAAAACCCTGAGGTGCTGCAGTAAGACTGGTTTCGCCTTACTTATCTTCCTTGAACTCGGCGTCGATGACATCGCCGTCACCAGACCCGCCGACACCGGCTCCGACCGGCTCTTCAGCCTGGCCTTCCTCAGTAGGCGTCGCGTTATTTTTATAGAGCTCTTCGGCGAGGCGATGGCTCTCTGACTCAAGCGCATCGAATGCGTTCTTGATGTCGGCCATCACATCGGTGCCTACTGCGAGGCACAGATCGCGAACCTTGTCCTCGATCGTCGTACGCTCAGCTTCGCTGAAGATGGTCGGGTTGTCCCGAAGGGTCTTCTCCGTGTTGAAGCAGAGCGTTTCCGAGCGATTCTTGAGTTCGGCTAGCTCTTGAGCTTCCTTGTCCGCGGCGGCGTTGGCTTCAGCCTCGGCGACCATGCGGTCAATTTCGTCCCGGTTCAGCGAGCCCGAACCCGTAATCGTAATCCGCTGCTCATTGTTGGTCGCTTTGTCCTTCGCGCTAACCTGAAGGATGCCGTTCGCATCAATGTCGAATGTGACCTCGATTTGCGGGACTCGAGCGGGTGCGCTTGGAATTCCGGCCAGATGGAAGCGGCCGAGAGACTTGTTATCGCGGGCCAGCGGTCGCTCGCCTTGCAGGATGTGAATCTCAACTTCGGGTTGGTTATCGACCGCAGTCGTGTAGACGCGGCTCTTCTTGGTTGGAATGGTTGTGTTGCGTTCAATGATTTTGTCGAAAATTCCGCCTTGAGTCTCCACGCCCAAGCTGAGCGGGGTGACGTCGAGGAGGAGGATGTCCTTCACTTCGCCGCCGAGGATGCCGGCTTGAATTGCAGCACCGATGGCGACAGCTTCGTCAGGGTTGACGCTCTTGTTAGGAGCCTTACCAATCATCTTTTGCACGAGGTCTTGGACCATCGGCATACGGATGGAGCCACCCACGAGGATGACCTCGTTGATGTCGCCGGTGCTCACCTTTGCGTCTTCGAGCGCTTGCTCGACCGGCTTCTTGATGCGTGCCAACAGATCGCTGCAGAGTTGCTCGAACTGTGCCCGGGTCAAGTTGTAGTCCAAGTGCTTCGGCTGATTGTCCACGGCCGTGATAAACGGCAGGTTGATATTGGCCGAGACCTGGGAGCTGAGTTCAATCTTCGCCTTTTCGGCGGCCTCTCGAAGTCGCTGAAGAGCGTCTCGCTGTTGCAGGAGGTCGATTCCATTGTCCTTACGGAACTCGGAGGCGAGCCACTCCACAATCTTCTGGTCGAAGTCGTCGCCGCCGAGGTGACTATCACCCGCCGAGGAGCGAACTTCGAAGACTCCGTCGCCAACATCGAGAATCGAGACGTCGAACGTACCACCACCAAGGTCAAACACCAGAATGGTCTCGTTCGCCTTGTTGTCGAGGCCATATGCGAGTGATGCCGCTGTCGGCTCGTTGATGATGCGCAGGACTTCAAGACCGGCGATTTGCCCGGCGTCTTTGGTTGCCTTGCGCTGGCTGTCATTGAAGTACGCCGGAACGGTGATGACTGCCTTGGTCACAGCGCCGCCCAGGTAGCTCTCGGCGTCTGCCTTGAGCTTCTGGAGAATCATTGCGCTGATCTCTTCGGGCGTAAATTCTTTGCCGACCGCGGGCACGTTGACCACGCAGTTCCCTTTCTTATCCTCCTTCACGGTGTAAGCCATGCGGGAAGCTTCCTCAGAAACTTCGCTGAACTTGTGGCCCATGAAGCGTTTGATGGATTGGATGGTGTTCTCTGGGTTCACCACGGCTTGCCGCTTCGCGGTGACGCCTACGAGTCGCTCGCCATTTGTCTTGAAGCCCACAACGCTGGGAAGCGTTCGTGTGCCTTCTGCGGTGGCGATCACCACGGGTTCCCCGCCTTCCATCACGGCCACGACGGAGTTCGTGGTGCCTAAGTCGATCCCTACTGTTCTTGACATAATCCTGTTTTGTTCCTCACGATCTACTCAACGGATATCAAACCATTTGAGTCTTCTACACTAAGGTAACGCCCATTATACCAGGGAGGTTCCAAGAATCTGAGGTTCAGATACCCCGACCTAGGACCAAGAAAGGGCGGTACAACAGTCACATGCATTTCCAACTCCGCATTCTTGGGGGATCACTCGTGACGGGCGAAGGGATCCAAGTCGCCGATCTGGGCATCTCGGACGGGAAGATCGTTCAGATAGGGAGTTTGGCTGGTGACACCAGCGACGAGACCGTGGATGCCACCGGGCTCCATGTTCTCCCTGGCGGCATCGATACTCAGGTTCATTTCCGCGAGCCTGGCCTCGAACACAAAGAAGACTTGGAGAGCGGTACTCGGGCGGCGATCATGGGCGGCATCACTTCGATATTCGAGATGCCCAACACCGATCCCACCACCACAACTCGTGAGGCGTTGGAGGACAAGTTGGACCGCGCGAAGGGTCGGGCTTGGTGCGATTACTCGTTCTTCGTCGGCGCATCGAAGGACAACGTCACCGACCTCGCGGAGCTGGAGATGCTCCCCGGCACTCCGGGCGTCAAGATTTTCATGGGGAGTTCGACTGGTCCCCTCTTGGTCAATGACGACGAGTCCCTACGCCAAGTGTTGAGCCATTCCACGAGGCGCTGCCCGATTCACGCCGAGGACGAATTCAGGTTGACCGAGCGCAAGAAGATGCGCAGCGAGAACCCACATGTGCGCGAGCACCCCATCCGCCGTGATGTGGAGTGTGCCCGATTGGCCACGGAGCGCATTCTCAAGCTTAGCGAAGAGACGGGACATCCCGTCCACATCTTGCACGTCTCCACCCGCGATGAGCTACCCCTCATCGCCGATGCCAAAAAGCGTGGGTTGAACACGACCTGCGAAGTGACGCCCCAACACCTTACGCTCAACAGCGAATCGTACGAGACCATCGGCACTTACGCCCAAATGAACCCGCCAGTCCGTACCGAGGTGCACCGTGTCGCTATTTGGCAAGCCGTCAAGGACGGGTTGTTCGATGTTTTTGGGAGCGATCACGCGCCTCATGCCAAGTTCGAAAAGGCGCTTCCCTACCCCGAAAGCCCGAGCGGGATGCCGGGTGTGCAGACGATGCTCCC
Organism: Chthonomonas sp.; assembly: GCA_043754215.1. Taxonomy (GTDB): domain Bacteria; phylum Armatimonadota; class Fimbriimonadia; order Fimbriimonadales; family Fimbriimonadaceae; genus JAFLBD01. Next base: position 19,226 of record JAYUVF010000086.1, read on the forward strand.
GGTGCTCTTGGAGTGGGTCCATCGCGGCGAATTGCCGTTGACGCTTCTCGTCAAAATGCTCTGCGAGAACCCCGCCAAGCTCTACGGTGTTCGAAACAAGGGTCAGCTCGCCAAGGGGTTTGATGCTGATCTCTCCTTGGTGGACCTCAATGCCGAGTGGACGATCACTAATGACTGGCTTCAAAGCAAATGCGAATGGAGCCCGTTTGAGGGGATGTCAATCCACGGTCGGATAGAGCATGTCTTCCTTCGCGGCAAGTGGATGGTGCGCGAGGGCCAGCTCAATGGGCGAATGTCCGGTGTGCCGGTGGAGTTCGACTGGAAACCGACTGCTCCGAACGCATCAGCTGAGTAGTCAGAAGCCCCCTCGCCCGGAGGGAAGAGATGGTATGGGCCTTTGTCAAGTAGATACCCACGCTGTTTGTCTTTTGAGTACGGCGACTGCTCTGAGCAGGAGTTTT
>JAYUVF010000087.1:0-55543 GCA_043754215.1 Chthonomonas sp.
AAGGTGAGGGGGGTAAGGGGGACTAAGTCGTAACAAGGTACCCGTACCGGAAGGTGTGGGTGGATCACCTCCTTTAAGGATAAGCACTCGGAACCTGCAAGTCAGGAACCGACATATCCTGGTCGATCTTAATAATCAAACTATCACGAGCTTTTCGAGGAACACATTGGGCGATCAGGTTTACCTGGTCGCTTTTTTGTTCGTAAACCAAACATAATTTCACTGCCGCAAGCCCATGCCAGCCATTGAATTCATTGACTACGTCAACCGCAAAGGCGACGACACGGTGGTGCTGGAGCGGCAAATGGACGAGACGGTGGGGTTACTCCCCTACCCGCTTCTGCCCAGCTATTCAAGGAAGCAGGGTCTGCGTACCGCCGTTTTTGGCATGGTGCCGCTGGTGCCCCAAATTTTGAGCATCGGGGCTAGTCGAAATGATCGGCTTGCTATTCTGAACTCTGGGCCCGGACACTTGGGTGCCAATGCTTGGCACTTTCTTCGTTGCCGCGGTCGTAAGGCCGCTTATCTGTGCGACGTGTGGCCTTCCAAAGACAAGCTGCTGATCAAGTTGTGTCGGCAGTTGGGGATTGACCCGGTCTTTGTGAGTTACCGCGATTCCGCGATGCGATTGGCTGAGCTGGACAAGTCGCGGCGTTACATTTACGTCCCCGAAGGATTGCCTGCTGGGCATTACCCCGCGAAGCCTTTCTCTGAGAGGAATTGGGAGCTTGTTTCCTTTGGTCGCAAATGGGTCGCACTTCACAATCAGCTGAAGGAAGGGTCTTTCAAGTATGCGTTTCGGGATGATGGGACGCCGGTTGCCAACACCCATGACGATTTGATGGCGCTGCTCGGGGATACGAAGATCAGCATTTGCGCCCCGCGGGGGATCACTGACCCGGGGGATACCGGAGGAGTTGAGGCGATGACCCTTCGGTTTCTGCAGTCCATCGCGTGCAAGTGCCTTATTCTCGGCCGCGCGCCGGGTGAGATGGTGGATTTGTTTGGTTACAATCCGGTGGTGGAAGCCCGCGAGGATGATCCGGTCGGGCAGGTTCAACAGATTCTGGCCAACTTTGGCGACTATGAACCGCTGATCGAGCGCAACTATCAGGAGCTCTTGAGCCGACATCTTTGGTCGCATCGGTTGGTCGAGATCGCTCGGATTTTGAAGGATGATTTCGGTTGGGATATTGTTCAGCCCACCTTCACCCCTCCGCTTTCGCTCGACCAAGGAGAGTTGCGTGGGGGATAAGTCGCGCCTTGCCGTTCCGGATTATATCGAACGGGGGCTGCACACCTCGAAGGTAACAGGGGCGGTGACTGAGGAGTTCGTAGAGGTCGCGGGAGCGGATTTGCTGCCACCTTGCCATCCCAAGCTTGCGGTCGCACTGACGGCATTGGCGTGCTTTCCGCCGTTGCGGATTTTGTTTTCCTGGTTTGGGCCGAATCGCGATGTCTTCGCGATCATCATGAAGGGGCCGAGTTACTTGGTTTATAATGCGCCACGGTTTCTATTCGGGCGTGGGAAGCGGTCGGCTTGGATTACGGACACTTGGCCGAATCGGGATAAGCGGCTGATTTTGCTGGCGAAGGTATTGCGCCTGAAACCGATCTTTGTCTCCTATCGGCAGTCGGCAGAGCGGCTACGTAAGATTGCGCCGCATTTGGATTGGGTGTACGTGCCCGAGGCGCTGCCGAGGGATCAGTACCCGTCGAAACCAGCCGCGGAGAGAGAGTGGGACGTGATTACCTTTGGCCGGAAGTACATGGAGCATCATGAGGCCCTCAAGGCGGGTAACGCCGACGGTCAAATTAAGTACCTATTTCGCGACGACGGGGTTCATGTGGCGTCGACCCATGAGGAGCTATTAAGTGCGCTGGGGAACAGCCGAATCGCGATTTGCGTTCCGCGGGGCGTCACGCATGAGCACGCGGGGGGCGTCGAAGCGATGACGATGCGGTATTTGCAGTCGATGGCGTGCGGGTGTCTGGTTCTGGGTGAGACGCCGGGTGAGATGCGCGACCTGTTTGGCTACGATCCTGTGGTTAAGGCAAACATTGAAGATGCGGCGGGTCAGATTCGTGAGATATTGGCGAATTGGGATGAGTATCAAAAGCTCATCGATCGGAACTTCGAGACTTTGATGCGCGATCATCAGTGGCGGGAGCGGGCGGCGTTCATTACCGGGGAGTTGAAGTCGAAATATGGCTTTCGGCTAAGTTCAGTAGAGACACCGGTACTTTCGCATCCCGGCTACGACGGACGCTAGTCGCGCTCTAGAACTTGTCTTAGTGTCGCTACGCTTCCCGGACTCCAGCCGCCAAGGCTGTAAAGTCGCTCCGCGTGTTTGAGGCGGAGCTTTGCCTGGCCCGTCCGACCCTGTTTTGCGTAGCAATTCGCGAGCTGAATGACCGCCAGTGGGTTCTGGGGGCACAGACGCACGCTTCTTTCGAGGAGGGCGGCGGATTTCGACAATCCGGTCCTAGTTGGCTTCGGGGCGAGGATTCCATTGGTGGTGCGCTCGCCCCGATAGTAGTCGAACATGGACCGAATGTAGTCCAGCGGAAGCGGGGTGAGTCGAGAAATGGTCTGAGCGTCGCCTCCCGAGGCGGGCCACGCTACTCCAAAACTTGCGCCACTAAACTGCGGTTTCAAGAATTGGTATTTGCCAGCTACCCGCAGGAACAGGCCTTGATGGAGCGCGAACGGCGTCGGGTGGCTGGCGTCGATGATCGCGGCACGATCATTGTCAAACTTGACGAGGGTGCACGCGTGGCCGAGGTTTGAAGTTTCCCCCTTTGGGTTTCGGTAGACCATTACCACGCCCGCCTCAATGCCAATTCGGTGAAGGATGCTCGCGATCAGGACGCTTTGCGAGAAGCACTGCCGCTCACCGCCGGAAGCCATGTGCGCAAACTCGAATCCGCGCTCCAAGCTGAACTTGGGCACAGCCTTCTTCACCAGTGCGTGAAGTTCTGCGGCGATCGCTTCACGTGTGGCTGGCTTGGAGGTGGAGACGGACAGCTCCCCGCGTTTGGAGTTAATCCAGGGGGTCCACTCGTACCCAGAATGGGTTTTTGCGCCTGCGTCTAGGAACGCGTATAGGCTGGAGACAGGTTTGGGTGCTTTGGTATGCCGGTACGAATCGCGCACGAAGCTGTCGAACTGCTCGCCTCCGTACTCGTACTCGGGCCAGGCCTGACCAAAGGCCACTGGCGACAAGGCGAGGAAAAGGAGCAGAGTTCTATTTCGCATTTTCGGCGGGGCGGAGCTCTTGGATCATTTCAATCTGAATCGCCTGTATTTCCAGAAGTTGACGCAATTGGGTCGCGAGCAGATAGTCTAGCTTCTCATGCAGACTGCGCACTTCTTGCTCGGCTTCGATGTTCGTTTGGAAGTCGCTCTCGGAGCGGCGACGATCTTTCGCCTCCACTCGATTCTGACTCATCATGATCACCGGCGCCTGAAGCGCCGCGACGGAAGAGAGCATCAGATTCAGCAAGATGAAGGGGAACGGGTCAACTGGCTTGGCGGCCATCACATTCATGGTGATCCAAATGATCATCGCTAGAAGAAACAGCCCAATGAAGGTCCAAGACCCTCCGAACGCCGCCACGCGGTCCGCGATCTTTTCGCCGACAGAGGAGTGCATCTCGATTTTTGCAACCTTTTCTGCTACTGCTTCGCTTCGGCGGATGTCCGACTCAGGCGCCAGCACCTCGGCGACGTCTGTTTCTAGAATCTGTAACGCGAATTTGAGGCGGGCGCGGTTTAGGCAAGCTGCGCCGATTACGTCGTCCTCGGCAATCTGGGCTTGCTGGGAAAGTAAGATCTCTCGGACTCCCGGCCGAAGGTCGCCGAAACGGTAGTTTCCAAGTTCCCGCTGACAGCACGCGCACGAATTAGATTCCATATCATTGGCAACGCGCTAGGAATTGCCAATGATGCGGAATTCTCGGGTCAGCTTACGAATGTAACGAATCGATCGATCTCGTGCCGATGGTGCGGGAAGCCGTCTTCGGCACCCTTGCCGATGGCGATGATCGTGGGCAATGTGGCGTGCCCCGGCAAATTGTAAAGGGCTTTCACCTGTTCCGGATCGAAGCCGAGCATCGGCGAACTGTCCCATCCGTGGGCCTTGATCGTCATGAGCAGGAAGCCAACGAAAATGTAGCTGATGCTGTGTCCCCACTGGAGCATCTTTTCCTCGGGCCAGCTTCGGAACATCGCCTGCTCCTTGTCTGCCTCAGCCTGCCGACCCTCGCCATATCCGGGGTGGACATATTCGATGGCGTTGTCTACTGCATCGGGCATGTCGTTGTAGACCACGAGCACGGCGGAGGCGGCTCCGACCTGGGGCTGACCGAATGCGGCCGCCATCAGCTTGTCTTTCTCTTCTTGACTTTGGACCACGACCACACGCCAGGGCTGGACGTTCCAGGGCGAGGGGGCGAGGCCCGCGACCCGGAGGATTTCTCGGATCTCAGGTTCGGTGATCTGTTCGCCGGTGTACTTGCGGATGGACTTGCGCTGCTCGGCGGCTTCGGTGACGGTCAGGACTTGATTCATTGTGTTCATATTACCCTCTTTAGTTGCGTACGCAAACAAACGGCTCTTGATCGGCAAAAGTTCCCGCCCGTGTATGATTTGGAAACGCCAATGGAAAATCAGCATACCGATGCGGGGCCGGGGAAGCGAAGTGAGTCGCTGGATGCTCTGCGTGGGATTGCCATCTTGGGTATGGGCTTGTCGGGGCGGTTGCCTTGGGGAACGTTGCCCGCGTGGATGTACCACGCTCAAAGCCCGCCGCCCGGCATGGCTCACAACCCCAAGGTCTTTGGCATCTCCTGGGTGGATTTGGTCTTTCCGTTCTTCCTTTTTGCTTTGGGGGCAGCGCTGCCTTTCAGCCTAGGGAAGAGGGCTGAAAAAGGGGTTTCTTCTGTAAAGCTGGCTGCTGATCTCTTGAGGCGCGGCGCGCTTTTGGTCTTGTTCGCGGTTGCAGCTCAGCATTTTCGGCCCGATACTCTTGCGCCTGGCAAGCCCGGCGATGAGTGGGTCATAGGAACACTGCTCTTCTTTGCGATGGCGCTGGCTTGGGGCCAGTTCCCGCGGGCTTGGCCCGCTTGGGTTCGGCACAGTTTGGTCGCTCTTGGGGTGGCTGGGTGCGTGGTGGCGGCATTTTTGTTGCCTTTTAAAGGGGCAACGACGGGATGGGATTGGAACCGTAGCGACATCATTCTGCTCGTATTGGCGAATGTCGCGGTGAGCGGTAGCGCGATTTGGCTGCTGACCCGAAAGCACATTTGGATTCGCGCGGGCGTCGTGGTTGCAATCGCGGCTGCGTTTGCGCTGCGCGACCAGCAACCGGCGCTGGCGCAGATTTGGGGATGGTCGCCGGTGCCAGCAGTGTTTCGATTGGAATTCCACAAGTACCTCCTCTTGGTGCTTCCCGGATCGATGGTGGGGGATTGGCTCAGAGCCTCCCGGGACGAACCGGCGTCGCACGTCTTCTTGAGTGATCGGTGGATAGTGGGTCTGTCGGCTTTGGGTCTCGGCGTAGGGGCGTGCGTCGGACTTCTGGGCCGCGATCTGGGCATGACGGCGATCACTTGCGGTTTGTTTGGGTTAGCTGGATTCTTGGGGCTTCGATCCGAGAGTTCGTCGTATCGGCGGATTGGGAGCTTTGGTTTGTTGATGCTTGCGACTGGTCTCGCGATGGAGCCTCTGGGAGGAGGCATTCGCAAGGATCCCACTACGATAAGCTACTTTTTTGTGACCGGTGGCCTGGCCTGCTGGGGGTTGCTGTTCTTCAACGCGTTGGAACGCGGAACAGCTTGGCCTTCGAAGGCGGTCTTGCAATCGTTTGCCGTGGCCGGAGCCAATCCGATGATCGCGTACATCGCGATCACCAATCTGGTGCCTGGAGTTGCCCGCCTGTCCGGGATTCACGGGTGGGCCAATGAGCAGCCGTGGTCGCCGTGGGGCTTCGCTGGTTATGGACTTGCTCAGACGGTTGCGGTCGGAATCGTCGCTGCGGTGTGTACCCGCCAGAAGATTTTCATGCGAACCTGAGCATCGTGCGGCAACTTCCCGGGGTTGCGAGGCGTTAAACTCTGAACTGGTGAACGAGGAGAAGTTCTATTCGGACGAGGAGGCGGAGGCCATCTTGCGGGAAGCGGCTCGCCTGGACCGTCCGATTGGGACGGGTCAGTCGCGTGATCGCCTGCTCGCCACCGCCGCCGAATTAGGAATCTCTCCTGAAGCGGTTCAGCAGGCGGAAACCAAGGTTGCCGAGGCGGTCCAAACCACCCGCGACCGAACAGAATTTGAGCTCAGTCGCCGGAGCAAACTCCGCGAGCAAGTAATGAGTTTTGTGGGCGTTTCGGTGATGCTGCTGGGTATCAACCTCTTCACCGAGGGCTTCTCGATGAATTTGAGCTCGTTTTGGTCGCTTTACGCGATCGGGATTTATGGCTTCTTTGTTCTCTCGGACTTGTTCCAGTTTTACGTGCGTAGCCCGGCGCGAAATGAGGCGGCGTTCGCGAAGTGGCGCGAGAAGAAGCATTTCAAAGAGGGGCTGATGGCGAACTTTATGCCTCGCCGCTCCGAGCGCCACCGCGTGGATGATCTGCTCGACCACTATTTTTCTATCCATTCCACCGACGACCGGATCGGCGCGATCAAAGCGGTTCGCGAGAGTACTGGTCTGGCCTTGCGCGAGTCGAAAATGTTGGTGGATGAGTATTTCAGCATCCGCGGGCTGTCCTAGTCGGGCGCTTGTTGTGCCACCATCGAAAGCGAAATGATTGACGCGAACGCCGGTCGGAGGTTGCCCTCGTGGATCCTTTGGGCGTTTGCGGTGCTCCCCCTCATCGGCTTTTGGACCACCGGTCTTTTCGATTTGGACGAGGGGTTTTATGCCGCCGTCGTCCGTGAGATGTTGAACCGGGGCGACTTCATCACCCCCCATTACAACGGTTCGCCGTGGTTCGAAAAGCCGATCCTGCTGTACTGGATGGCGGCCCCCACCGTGGCGCTTTTTGGTGAGATGGTTGGGCCTCGGCTGCCGAGTGTCCTGTGTAGCCTCGCGGTTTACGCGGCGGTTTGGAATTTCGGGCGCCGATACTTGGGCGAGCTCGCGGGGGACATTGCGCTGTTGCTGGTGGCGGGGTCGCTGCTGTTTGGCGTGGTGGGGCGGCTGATGATGACCGACTTGCCGCTCGTTCTGTTCGAGAGTCTTGCCTTCCTTTGCTTCTGGCGCTCATTGACCGATGGGGCGAAGTGGCGTTGGATAGCGGCGGTTTGTCTGGGGCTGAGTGTGCTTGCGAAGGGGCCGGTGGGCTGTGCGTTTTTCGTGCTGATCGCGGGACTTACTTACTGGCGCGAGCCGGAGTTGCGGCCCGGATTTAGAGGGGGGTGGCTTGTGGGGACGATGCTGTTCATCGCGGTGGTTGCGACTTGGTATGTCCCGGCGTACCTCGCGAGCGGCGATGTGTTCGTGCAGAAGTTTCTGATCGAGCAGAACGTAGGGCGGTTCACCGGGGGCGACAAGGCGCACACGATGCACGGGGTCGGCGCGTGGATTTACTACATCCCGTTTCTGGTTCTCGGGTCGTTGCCGTGGGTTTTCAGCTTGTTCAAAGCGTGGCCCCGGGGTCGCGCACCGGAAGACGCGTTTCTTCGATTTTGCGCTCGGTGGGCTTGGGTCATTTTCTTGTTTTTCTCGATCAGCGCGGCCAAGTTGCCCCACTACATCCTGCCGGTAATTCCGCCGCTAGCTTTGATTGTTGGGGCGCACGCGGCTCGGGTTTGGCAGCAGCGAGGCCACGCCGAGTTGGATTGGCGCGTGGCGCGAGTGCCTTTTGTCTCGATCGTGGTCGTGGCCTTGATCACAAATTTGGGGACAGCTTGGTATTACCAAGGGGCGCCCTGGGATGGTAAGCATTTGGCGGCTCCCCATTCCGAAATCCACGCCCTTACTCGCTTTGCGGTTTCGAAGGGCCAGCCGATCGGGGTTTTCCAGATGCCGCGGCGGCAAGTCGATCGCGGGACGGGCGGCACCAAACTGCAAGAAACCAGCCATCCCTCGGTCGTGTTTTATGCGGGCAAACCGGTCCTCGCGGCGGAGACGGTGTACGAGTTGACGGCGGTTCGGGGCGAGAAGTTGGTATTGACCAGGACGGGGCGGATGAATCCGTTGATCCTGCAGAGCATAGGGGAAGCGGGCTTTTCGGCCGAGAAGGTGCCGACCGAATTCACTACCGAGTTTTACGAGATTTGGCAGCTAACGCCGCTCTGACTCCGGCGCGAAGGGCGAGGGCCATGCGGCTGCGCCCCTTGGTGGTGCTCATGAACAGGTCGTCTTTGGGCTGACTGAGCACGGCCATTTCGACCAAGATCACGGGCACTTTGCTGAAGATCGAGCCCGTGAGAGCGCCTTGTTTTGCGCCGATCGCGGTCTTCTGCTCGGTTCGCAGTCCTCGGTCGCGCAGATGGCCCTTTAGGACCGCGACGGCAGCGTCGTGGAACGGGATCGCCATCTGTTTGCTGGCCTCGCGAACGGCAAGGGGCGGGCCGGTGAACCCTTGGGTGGTGCCGCTTCGGGCGGGATAGTAGCTGGCAAAGCCTGACTCAGTGGCGGCGTCGAGGTGAAGTCTGAGCATGAGGTCGGACTTCGCCGCGTTTGCGATTTCCGCGCGGCGGCGATTGCGGACGAATTCGTCCTCGCGGCTCTTGGTCATCACGACCCGATGGCCGTCTTTTTGCAGCAGGCCTTTGAGTTCGACGGCGACGAGCCATGCGGCTTTGAGCTCGGTGATTTTTCGGCCAGCGGTTCCTCTTCCGACTTCGCTGGGGTGCCCGGGGTCGAGGCAGATGGTTGCCGCGGGCGCGATCACAAAACTTACAGCCAGGAATCCGATCGCCAGTACGCCACGCACCTGCAGATCATATCTGAATGCGCCGACTTCAAACGGGTGAGTCGTTGGATTGGTTTTCGGCGTACCTCTGGGTAGGATATTCATGCGTAGCACAGCCTTCGGCGGTTTTTCGTCTCGTTCGACCATCGCACCCGTGACTTTGGGGCTCATGATTGCCATTTCCGTGTGCTTCCTGGTGAACTGGGCGATGGCAGCAACGCAGCCGCTTTTGGTCGCGCTGATGCTGAACACCGCCGATGCATTGAGCAAGCCTTGGACTTTATTGACGTATCCTTTTGCGCTGCCGGGCGCGGCGATTTGGACGGCGGTTTTTGGGACGTTGTGGCTTTGGATGGTGGGGACGACGGTCGAGCGTGACATCGGCGCGGGACCGTACCTGGGGAGTTTCTTCGGCTTTGCGCTCCTCGGGGGAGCGCTGATTCAGGCGGGTTCGATCGCGAGTGGGCCGTATTTGCTCACGGGTTCCGTGATTCCGGTTGGGTGCATCACCATGATGTGGGGGGCGCGGAACCGGAATCAAATCGTAAAGCTGTGCGGGCTTGTGCCGGTTTCGGCGGCGGTTTTGTGCGGGCTTACGGCGCTCTTTGCTTTTCTTGGAATGGGGCTGGGCACGCCGTTGATGGGATTGCTGGGCGTGTTGCCGATGGCACTCGCCTGGTTTTGGGCGGCGGATCAGTTGCCCGTGCGCTATCCGGTCGCTTCAAAAGTGACCGACGGTCAGCGCCGCTCTGCGGCGGAGCGGAAGCGGGAACGGGAGCATTTTAATCAGTACATCGGCACCGTTCGCGAACGGGAGATGGAGCGCAAGGAGAAGGATCGGTTGCGTGAGCTTTTCGAGCGCAGCTTGATCGAGGACCCGGACGACCGAGAAAAGCGCGGCTAGTTCGTGCCATCTTTGGCAAATGATCGAAGAGGGCGGCGTCTTTTGGACCCCCGACCGGGCTAAGCCCGGGGTTGCCCTTCTGCGCGATGGAGACCGGTGGCTCGAGTTTTCTGATCCGATAGAAACGAGGGTTGCTTCAAGTCTTGATGAGGTCGTTCCGCTCCTCGAGTGGGCGGAATCTGCCGCCGAGTCCAATTGGGTCGTTGGGCATCTGGCTTACGATGCGGCTCCAGCCCTTGACTCCGCTTTGGTTGCAATTCGATCCGATCGCCCACTGGGCTCGTTTTCTACTTATCGGTTGGCGCGGTCGTTCAAGTATTGCGCCCAAGGCAGCCTGTACTGGGCCAATCCGAGGCTCAGCTTGGATGTCACGCGCGGGCAGTACTTCGACCGTCTGGCGCGCGTAAGGGAGCACATCGCCGAGGGTCGCACCTATCAGGTCAACCTCACCCACCGTCTCGCGGGGACCATCAATTCAGATGCGGGCGAAATTTTTTGCGCACTTGTCGAACCCTATGCGCCGGACCACGGCGCGCTGATCGTGATGGAGGACGGCGCCATCCTTTCTCTTTCGCCCGAGCTTTTCTTTCAACGTGACGGTCAGGAAGTTACTTGTCAGCCGATGAAGGGAACGCGTCCGGCCGATTGGGGAGATTCCGAGGAGCTGGCTAGCCACCCGAAAGATCGTGCGGAAAATTTGATGATCGTAGACATGATCCGCAACGATGTTGGGCGGATCGCGGAGCCTGGAAGCATCAAGGCGGATGATATGTTTGTTGTCCAAGTGAACGGATCGGTGCTCCAAATGACCTCAACGGTACGCGCCAAGGTCACCAGCTCGACCCTCGACATTTTTCGCGCGCTCTTCCCATGCTCTTCCGTGGTGGGCGCGCCAAAAGTGGAAACTAGCCGGGTCATTGCCGAGCTCGAGACATCTTCCAGGGGGGTGTACTGCGGAGCAATCGGATGGATGGCTCCCGGACGAAAAGCCAAGTTTAATGTGGCGATCCGCACGCTCGTCATCGAGGGAAAGAGCGCTGAGTACGGTGTGGGTAGTGGCATTGTGTGGGACAGCGAGCCTCAGAGTGAGTGGGAGGAATGCAAAGCCAAGACGGTGGCTCTTGATCCTATTCGCAAGTCTTGGAATCTCCTTGAAACGGCTCGCCTAGTGCCAAAGGAAGGGCTTCTCCTGGCGGAGGAACATCGAGAGCGCATGCTGGCGAGCGCCCGAGAGCTTAAGCGCAAACTTCCGGCGGACCACCTTGAGGCTTACGTATCGCTTGAGCGATGGCTCGCAGACCCGTGGCATCGGGATGCAAGCATGCTCGTCCGGATACAGGCGACTCCCCGCGGGGAGGTCTCTGCGCTCATGGAACCCTACAAGAAGGGTCCCAAAATTCTTCGCGCTTCGGTTTGTCCGTGGCCCGTATGGTCGGGCAATCTCCTGTTGAGGCACAAGACCACGCGACGGCTGATTTATGAGCGAGCGCTTGCGAGCCAGCCATCGGCGAATGAAGTGATCCTTTGGAACGAGCGAGGCGAGTTGACCGAATTCACTTTTGGGAATCTGGTGCTGAAGTTGGACGGGGATTTCTGGACGCCACCGGTCTCGTGCGGGTTGTTGCCTGGGATTCAGCGGGCGGTGGAATTGGAATCGGGGAAGATCCGAGAGAAGATCTTAACGAAGGAAGATTTGTTGCGATCGGAAGAGGTCTGGCACATCAACTCTGTGCGAGGGTGGACCGCAATCAAGCTAATAAACTAACCAAGTCTGGCTCTCATAGCGTCGCCGCGGCATGGGGATTACCCCTCAATTGCTTAGGGTATGGTTCGAAGTTGAACCATGATCATGACCGAGACGGATCGACAGGTGTTTGATGACAATTACCTCCTATGCGGATTGCCCAAGGAGTCGAAGGATACGATCGCCCAAATGTGCGTCCTTTCCGATTTGGAAGAGGGTGACTTGCTTTTTGGGGAAGGCGACAAGGCTTCGGATCTCGCGGTCATGCTCCGGGGTACCGTCGGCGTGTTCAGAGGGAGAGAGAAACTGGCAGAGGTGAAGCCCGGCGCAGTTATAGGAGAGCTCGCCCTGGTCGACGATCAGCCTCGCTCGGCAGATGTGCGGGCACTAACGCCGGTGACTTATGCCCGCTTAGATGGTCCGAAGTTGCGAAAATATATGTTCCAAAATCGCGACGTAGGGTTCATCATGTTGGCCAACTTGGCTCGGGTAGTCACCGCAAGGGCTCGAGGCCTCATCGGTCAAGTTGAAGACCTCAAAGGCCAAGCACGCGATCCGTGGATGAAGGATTAGGCCAAGAGCGGCAGTAGGACGCCGGTGGAAGTGATTACACGATCTTGATCTTGGCCATGTGGTCTTCGGCGAACTGCGCCATGCCCGCCGTTTTGGAGACGTCACACGAGAACGTCACTGAGTAGAGTTCACGGTTGAGTTCGCAGATGTAAACCGTCTGGGCCACGATTCCGGCCGCGCCTTCGCGCAGGATGCCGGAGATTCGGGCCCACTCGAGGCCGCCGATTTTCTCTTCGCGTAGTTGTGTTTCGACTCCCGCCCCCACGCTTTGTTGCACTAGTTCGACCGTTCGCTGTGCCGACTCCTCGCCTTGCAAGGGGCTCGAGGTGTAGACGATGTTTGCCTCGAATGCTGGGGTGGAGAGGGCGTTATTGTGCCCGAGCAACTCGGTCGCGCTGGTAGCAATCTTCCGGGCGGTGTCGGGGATGGTGATGCGGTGGATTTGCATTGGGGTTAGCCACCGATGAGGACAGTAGGGAATCCGACGGTGATGACCCCGCCGTGACCGGTCATGTCCCCCATTCGGGCGGCGGGCATCCCCCCGATCAACACCGTGGCGGAGCCTTTAGCGATGGTATCGGGTGGCCCGACACAGACCGCCATGTCGCCGACCCTCGCCGCGGGCATCCCACCGATGATGACCGTAGGGCAACAAGGCGGCAAAATCGGACCCCCGACGTGCGGAACCGGCGGCGTGGCCGGGCTCGCCATCGGGCAAGTGTGCATATCCCCAACTCGAGCGGCTGGTTGTCCCATGGTTAGTTAATTTTCACCAGCGCGCCCTGGACCTCTACCATCGCGGAGCCGTTCACTTTCACCGTGGCTCCCTTAAGATTGAGGGCCACGGCGGCATCGAGGGTGATGTTTGGGGCAGACATCTTGATTGAGGCATTCGCCTCGACAGTGATTTCGCCCGAGTCCTTCAATGTAATCTTTTGCCCGGTTTTGGTGCTGACGACAATGCAGTCCGCGGTGTCGTTGAGCATGATGCTGTGGCCATGTGCAGAAACCATAGCCGCACCGGTTGAGTAGTCACCTTGGTGATGATCTAGCAGATAAAATTGGTTCCTGCCTGCTGATGCCAGTCGAACATACTGGTTACCGTCGGTGTCGTCAAACTCAAGGTAATGACCGACGCGAGACCGAATTCCTCGCCGGTTCACGCTGCCGTCTTTAACAGCTAGGTTCTTATTGCTTGATTGTGCGTCAGGATTCTTGTCTTTCCGGCTCCAGAGGGCCCCGACTACGATGGGTCTACTGATATCTCCGTGCTCGAAGATCACCAGAACTTCGTCGTTGATTTCCGGGATTGAATAGAAGCCTCGATCGGCACCGGCCATTTGGCTGGCTTGGCGGGCCCAGAAGCTTTCGTGCTCGTCGGTGAGCCAGGGGTACTTCACTTTGACGCGGTTAAGCCCCTCGGGGTCGTCATTGTTGGTCACGATCCCGATCACGGGGTTTGTGCCGATGGGGCGGCGTTTGGCCAAGTCTTCGCGATCTACGATCCCGAGCAGTGTTTGCGAGCGCTTTCCGCTCACCACAAATAAGGTGGAGAACCCTTCGCCAGGGGTGTAGGTGTGGGTCGCAGAGGTGACGTAGTATTTCCCGCTGAAACGCGAACCGATGTTGGCGATTTTGACCCGGGTGCCGGAGCGAATATCCGGGTGGCCGTAGCAGAGGCCCTCAGCCTCGACGAAGGTTCCGCCCATGTCATCGCATACCGACTTCGCGTAGACATCGGCCTGAGCTGCGTCCGGGAATGGATGGTCTACGACCACCATCTTTGCCCGTCCGAAGGCGGACGTGGCCTTTCCCGGGCCGTTCGAGTGGTTGATCTCGGGCACCATTTCCGGTGAGTTGGCCCGAGAGATGATCGTCTGTTTATTCAAACTGTCCCACGACCGCACTTCGACCTCGGCCACCTGCGACTGAACGCTCATCCTGAGACGGAAAGAGCGAAGGGACTCTCCCCAATTCAATTCGGTCTCGGCGGAGTTGCGCGCCTTGTCCATTTTCTCAAACTTCAGAGTGTCACCGTCGGTGCAGTAAATGCGAAAGCCATTTATAGCGGCCCGCTCAACGAGGAATTCCCAGTTCGTTTGGTTGTTTTGCAGGAGCCATTCGTGAACGGCCGCGGTTTGATCGACCTGCACGCGGAGTCCGACTTCCTGTCCAAGTTGGCTCACCAAATCGCTATCCTTTACATTTAGGAACGACCGGGCTTGGCGGCCGCGATGGAGACGGTGAGACTTATCAAAGCAGCGGACGGTTACGGATGGGGTGCCGATGGCGGAAAGGTCCATCTCGAGCCCGACGATTTCGCCGGAGAATATGGGCACCATCTGCCCGGTTAAATTTTGGGCCGAGATTTCGACTTTCTTGCCTTCGGTGAATAGGGCGTTGTCGATCCAGTGGAACTCGGCGTCGTGCAATTTGATCGTCGCCATGTCCGGCATGTTAAGTGTGGTTTCGACGACGATTTCGAGCGCGTCATCGTAGACGCGGGGCTCGACGTTGGTCCCGTCGACCTTGATCGAAAACTGCGCAACTGTGGCCTCGTTAGCAACTCCATTGGACATGAGAAATTTCCTCTACCAAGAGATTACAGCAGATTTTGCCGCCGGGGATCAAATTTTCGTCACGATTCTTTTGCGAGTACGACTAAAATGAGCAAGAGGGGATTTCATGATTGATCGAGTTGAGGCGGTATTTCAAAAGTTGTTGGCCGAGGAACTGGTGCGTTATGGCAGCAAGGTCATTACTTCGGAGAAGCAGATCGTGTTTGGGCTGCCGAGCAAAGAAAAGCCCAAGACGCCCGAGCTGTGCGTCTACCTCCAGGGGCTGAACGAAAACACCCAACTCCGCGATGAGTCGTTCAAGGTCTTTCGCAAGCCGGGCGGTCAAGTGGGCACGAAGCAACACGCCGCGGTCCGCATGGACTTGCAATTCTTGATCGCCGCCAACGCGGCGGATCACCGCGAAGAGGCGCAGGCGTTGAGCGAGGCACTGGGTGCCCTGATGCGCGTGCAGAGCACGATGTACAACTTGGTTTTGCCCGAATTGTCGGCTCAGGGTGTCCAGATTATTCAGTTGATGATCGCTCAGCCGGATCAGGCGATCCATAAAGACCCATCCGGGTTCTGGCTGTCGCACGATTTGGGGCAACGACCCGCTATCGGATTGGTCTTGACGGTGAGTTTCAACCCGTTCGAAGCGAAGCAGGTTCGGTTGGTGCGCGAAGCGGTGGTTGGGTTACTGCCCGCCACCGACACGCACGGTCAGGCGATGCAACGAGGCATCACCGCCACCCGGCTTTCGATTGCAGGCGTGGTGATGGACGCCCAAGAAAGGCCGATTTCGGGGGCGTTGATCCAGCTTGAAGGGGGCTTGGGTCAGACCTCTGCCGATCCCGACGGGTTGTTCTTTTTCTTGAATTTGATCCCTGGACCGGCGAAGGTGAATATCTCGGCGATTGGCCACCACGACGCAAGCATCGCCGTCGAGATTCCGGATCTTGGGGAGTCCGGCAACCTGGAACCGGTGGTGGTCGTGCTCAAGTCTCTTGTCGGGGACGACGCGATCCTCGCCCAGTTACCGGATGGAGCGAGCGTTGAGGACGGACGGACCAGATTACGCCGAAAAACTCGAGTCGTGAGTGCCATCGGGCGACTTTTGTTTGAGCCGGACGTTCCTGCCGCCTATGTTTTGGTTAAATGTGGCGCGGAATCTACCGTCACTGATGGACAGGGTTACTTCCGCATCGACTTGGCGGACGATGAGAAATCACCCGTCGTCGCGGTGGTTCCCGGTCGTGGGGAGGTGGTGGTTCCGGCCGATGAACCGGAATTTGATCTCAGCGCCCAGTCCGCAAAGACCAAAAAGTAGAATATTTCGGTTCCTTGACAACATCCAGGTGTTTTCGCTATGATGGTTTGGGGGTTCGCCCCTTCTTGCTTTGGAGTTTAGTATGAGGGTTTGGATTCAGCGGCTCAAATTAGTTCTCGCGGCTTCGATGCTGACGGCGATCTCTTGTGTGATCGGTTGTGGCGGTGAAGTCGGAGGCGGTCCTAGCGGAATCGGCGCGGCCCTCACGAATGTGCAACTCAGTGCGGCCGTTCTGGCGCTCGGCCTCCAAGACCCTCAATTGGTTTCGGCCAACATTCCTCCCGGCGCGGTAGCGGCAGTAGATGCCGACGAATTTGCCCTTACTTTGACGGGGGCTGGCTTTGATCGCCGTGACATTACGTTCACTTTCCCGGTCGGAAAGGGAGTCACGTTCAATGCGGGCGGGGCGACGCTGGAAGATCGATACGTTGCCACCTTCTCTCCTGGATTTGGGGTTAGTGGTGCGGTTAAAGTCGTCCCGATGTTCCAAGAAATGGATTCCGCGCCGCGCGGCGATCCTGAGCCGGCCACCGAAACGGTGGTGGAAAACGGGGTGGATCGAATTCGCGTCAAGCCTCCACTTCGAGTGGATGGCAATCTGCTTTTCGAAATCGCAACTCGAACGGTCCGCACCTCACCAACCACGACGGTGGTCATCGAGGCGGGGACTCTTCGATCTAATGTCACCAATTTCCGGCCTTGGGAAGGTCTTTTTGACTACCGCGTGATCGCGGAAAGGTTGCTCAATAAACTCAATTTTGAGGTCATTCTGGAATTCAGCGGCGGCTCTTTGCCCGTCAACGCCCCCTACCGAGTTCTCTTTACCAGTCGGCAAACCATCAGTATTCTGGAGGAGCCGGGCAATCCGAACAGCGGATACACCAAGCGCTTGGTTTTGACAAAGGGCTACAACGAAATCGGAGGACTGGGTGATCCGACCCTGCAGTACTCCGCTCCCGTTCTCCTCACGGTCAATGTGAACGACATTCCCGTGGCGGCAACCGGGATTCGCATTACCGCGATTGAGCAGAGCATCAACGACTCGGTAGGCGGATCAGATGCCGGCGGCGTGGTTACTCGCTTCGAGCTGGACCTGCCCCGCAACGGCAGTAACTTTGACGACGGAGCTGAGCAAACGCAATTCATCATCATTAATCGCCTGCGGCGCTTCCGCATAGAAGCCCGGGCTTACATTGAGGATGAAGGTAGCGTCGGGCGCACCGCGGCAGTCGCCTATGGCGCAACCCGGCAAACAAGCACCGGTGCAACGGGCTTTAACTTGTTGGACAAGGGCTACGTCCTGTCGATTCCCGCTGGTGTGGGTACTCCCCCGGCAGTATCAGTGACGATGAAGTCTCAGATCATTGATGTTGATACGGTGGCTGGAGACCTTACTTCTGCTACGGGTGCGTCGCTCCGCGACGGTCGATTGGTGACAATCACCCCCGCAAACGCCTCCATCCTTTTCACATTTAATGTGCCGGGCGAAGTGCGCGACGATGCCACATTCCGCTCGCGCGTGAACGTGGTAGACGTTGGCGTAGACTCGATTCCCAAGTTGGTCGCAGTTGATCTTCCCAATGACGTCGGCTCACTAGGCACCGAGAATGATGATGCGGTGGCGTTTGATGAGGCTGATGATCCTCAGGTTCTCACAGAAGACGCTGATGGTGTCTTCGTCTCGGAAACGGACATCAGCGTGAACGACCGCGTTATCCGCGTCACGTTGCTCCCAGGCGCTTTCTCTGCCGGTGCGGTACCCGCTGATCCGGGCTTGCGGGTTCACACCGCTGCGCTCAGCATCAACTCTCCGGGCAACGCGCGAACCCTCGCCCTCACTGCCTCAGCGACTCCTGGCGGGGTCAATGTCGGTTATCCGCTGCGTGCTCGATCCGTAGTGTTCTTCGCAGAGGAGTTGAATACGGCGCTTGGTCCTCCGAGCGGCCCTCCCTACAACTTCAGCGCATTCCAAGATGCCTCCGGTAATGCGGACTTTCCGGGTACTGCTGCGGCTTCGGTTGGCATCATTGACCGAAACTTGTTCTATCGCATCCGGGTGGAGGCGCGGTCTGAAACGGGCGGTGCGGGTGTCGTTCTTGCTCGTGGTATCCGGGACTTCAATCCCGCCACGACACCAGATATCGAGGGTGCGCGGTTTGGAGACGCGGCGGGGGCGGTGCCATTCACCGAGACGCTGGTCACCAATGGCTCCCTTCGACTCCGCTACAACGGAAGCGATGGCCCCATCACTCTGCAGCGAGGGCAGACCATCACGCTGTCGGCATTTATGACGGTGAACGGCAACCTTGTTCAGCTCCCCGCCGGCTTATTCCAGTTTGGCGAGGCCAACGACCCAGGGGACTTCCTGAGTGTCAGCGGCGCTAACGTCACGTTCAGATCAAACGCCCCGACGGGTATTCAGCCCGTCAGCTTGACGGGGGATATTCGAGTCCGCGTCACGTATCAAGACCCAGTACACGGGGCAATGACCGACGACCTCCGATTCGTAGTGACCGGCTCCGGTTCGGGAACGGTGAACTAAGCCATGAAATCTAGCAACATGAAATCCATTCGCTCGTCTCTCGTGGCCTCCACCGTTCTTTCCGCTCTCGTTCTTTCAGGGTGCGGTGGCGCGGGTGGCGATGGCCCTGGCAGTGGCGGACGCGGCAATCTGACGTTTACCGTTCAGTGGCCTGACCGCACGCGAATGATTCCAAATGCGGCGAACGCGATTCGGATCCGCATTTTCCCAGAGGGGGCGAATGTGGGTAACCCAGGTAATGCGGTGGGTTCTCGCTTCGTCGTACGGCCCGGTGGGCTCCCAGGCGAGGTGACCGTTTCCTTGGATGAGGTCGCGGCGGGAACGTATGAGGTCGTCGCCGAAGGGTTCGAAGGTCGAAATGACAACAGCACGCCGGGCGACGATTCGGACGACACTCCGATCGGCGCGGCTCTCTCACGAGGGCAGGGGCAGGCCGCGATTTTGGCGGGAAACAGTACGCCCTTTACGGTGACGATGAATCCTGAACTCGCTAGGATGCGGGTCACGATTCGCTCAACATCGGAAACTAGCGCGGCGACCAACCTCCCTAATACGGGGGTTGTCACCAATGTAGCCGGCAACTATAATCCCGAGGAGTTGTATTTCATCGAGGCCGCCCCGCAGAATGCGGCGGGAACCGCGTTGCTTTTGCCTACCGCCCAAGACCTTGAGCTCACGTTCAATGGCGCGGGAGGCATGCAGGTGTTAGCCCAGCAGGCAGACACCTCGGGGGTAACCCCGGTTGCCCGCGCGGTTTTCGCTGCCTCAAGTGTAGGCACCGCTGGCTTCCAGATCAACTATTTCGACGGCGGTGGCGCGAGTACGGGTCGGATCCAAATGACCTTCCGAGGGCGAATCAACATCCAAGATTTGAACGTGGGAGCCCCGGACACCTTAACCCCGGCGGGAACGGTAACCGACTTGCTGGATGTGGGGATTGATGATTTCGGAGTGGCGAACGGTTGGATACTTGCTCGAGGCGCGAGCGCCAACCAGGGTGAAGTCACTGGCATCAACGGCGGCGGTACCGCTCTATCAGCGCCGACGGCGCTGACCTCAACTGGAAACTTTGGGGTCGTCGGTTCGGGTCGCATTGACGGCGATTACGTGCTCAGTCAAACGAGTGACAAGATTGGTCGAGTCAGCGGGACTGACAATATTGACCTAGCGTCCGCCCAAGATGTCGCGCAACTTGACGGGAACAGCGGAGCCGCCGGGGCGGCCTACTTCCTCTCAGGCTCAGGTTCTGACCGCTCAATATCGCGCGGTACGGGCGCCTTGCTTGACTTAACCACGGTTAGCCTCAGCGGAACCCTATCGGGCTTCAACAATCTGGCGGTGGGCTCGTTCTTTGATTCCGGGCTGAATCAGGCCACTCCCGCATTCGTGGCTTATGTGGCAAATGATGACGTCGTGAGGCAATTCGTACCGGGGGCAGGGACCCAACCGCAGATGATCAACGAGCTGACGGGCACCGATCAAACGTTTGCCCAGGTGGTGGACGACTCGCTTGCGAACGGTAGCGTGACGGACATCGCCGGTCTGGGCAGTTTGTTGTACGTACTGAGCGAACCCAACGAGCGCATCTACGTGTTTAACGTGCGAGGTGCGAAGCTCAAAGAGATACCGCTTCCTACGAACGCGGGCGGGGTGGATTACACTCGCATGGACGTCGGCTTCGGCTCCAACCGTGCGATCGTGGTGCTTCGCGACAACAATACGGCGATTCGATTGCCAATTACAATTAATTGAGGAGAGGGGTTACTTTGAAAATGAAAATGAATGGATTGGCTAAGGGAATCTTGTTTGGATCGGTGCTCCTCGCATCCGTCGCGCAGGCGCAATACGGGGTGCCCGACCTTTCGGACTCGCCGGCCGCAGGCACGCAAGCGGTCGTGGATGGAGTGATCCAAACGCTTCGCATCGGTCAGCAGGTCATGATCAATAATCAGCTCGTGACCATCACCGAAGACACTCTGATGCCGAGAGGCGCGCGGGTCGAAGTGGACGGCAAGCCTGCCAAGGTGATTGAAAAGCGAGGCGGGCTGAGCATCGGGCTGTATCCAGGGACCTCGTGGTTCCTCGGTGGTGCGATCCCAGTGGATGAATTTGGCACGGTCGAGGGTGGCACGGCTAATGTTTGGGGCACGGTCATTTCGGCGGAGTACCGTCTCCCGATCAAGGCGCCGCTGAGCTTCACGGGCTGGTACTACCTGCCAAACTCGGGCGCGTCGAAAGACCTGTATCAACTGGGCCTCCGGTACATGTTCACTCCAAACCTCGGCTTCCAGGTGGGCTATCTGGATTCGACCGAAGCCGATGTGGACTCGGCGACATTCCAGATGGTGTTCAAGCTGGCTTCCTCCTGTGTGACCGGTAACGCTTGGGAAATTTCGCTCTTAACGGGCCTCTACTATAACTGGTCGGATTTCGTGGTTTCGACGCCCAATACTAGGGGCGAGCAAGGATTTAGCCGGAAGCGAACCACGGGTGGATTTAGTTTTGCATTGCAGGGTGGAATGCAATTGACCAAAACCTACTCGGTCCTTGGATCGTACTGGTTTGTGAACGACCGCAATTTAAATGTGAGTCGGCTAGGCATTGGTGTTGGCGTAAAGTTCTAATAGAGGCGCGGCGGTGGCGGCGACTTTCATTTGAATTTGCTCATTGGAGTTGATCAAAAGTATGGGCCGGCGTTTACCGATTTCCTCAGTTCTGCTCACCATTTTGGTGGCGCAGTCCAATGCGCAAACGGAGACCTTTATTCGTCCCAATACGGGTTCCCATACCAGCACCGTCATGGCGCTCGGGTTTTCTGGCCCAGAGGAGGTCGTGACCGTCGGGCTTGACAAGATTGCCTTCCGGTGGAGTCTTGAAAGCGGCGACTGTGTCCCGATCCGATTTGCGGTTGGTCGACAGGTAGAGGGGATGGCGGTAGATGTTGCCGCCGAACGCGGGAATCTCGCCCTGGGACTCCTGTCTAACGTGGATTCGAAACTCCCAACCATACTTGCCGTTGGCGGTGCCGATTCGCTGGCCATGCCCATCGCCCCCGGAGTGGGCAAAGTCGCGTGGTCGCCGGGCGGTTCCGTAATTGCCTGTATCACCTTTGGCGAAAAGGTGGTCGCGGTGGATACCAAGGGCAAAACCCTGTGGACTTTTGCAATTCCCGAACCCGTTGGTCCGGGAAGGCGAGATCCACGGGCCGGGGCGATTCGATATTCGGACGATGGCAAGCAAGTCTTGGTCACCTATTACAAGACTAATACGAAGGCGCTTTGGAGATTTAGGCTCAATGCCGGGAGCGGCAAAATGCTCGGGGCGAGGGACGAGATTTCCGGCAACCCAATTCGAAGTGCGCTCGATGGTGCGGGAAATGTTGCTTGGGCGGATGCGGACGGGACGCTTAAGTACTGGGCCGCAGGGTCTAAAATTGCGAAAAATGTAGGACCCAAAGCGGTCTTCGCTCGCGCGGTTGCGTTCTCTCCGGATGGAGGCGTGTTGGCGGCTTCTCTTGATGGGGTAGCCGGAAAGCCGGGCCGAGTTGCGATTTGCGACGTTAAGAACGCTCGCGTTGTTGCCGATGTTGAAACCGGCACTTCTGTGGACGCGCTTGGCTTTTCGCCCGATGGGCGGCGGATTGCTTGCGCGGTGTTTCCCGCCGACCTCGCCCTGCTCGATGCCGCAAACGGTCGGACACTTAAGAAATTTTCGAAGTCCGGGGCGCTTCCGGTTAGGATGGGGTGGAGTCCAGACGGGAATGCGTTGCTTTGGACGACCGATTTTGTGTTCGCTCAGTCGGCGGGAATCTCCATTCGCCCGTCGTCTTCGTTCGATTTTTCATCCCGCGCCATCTCGTCGTCGCCGAGCGGGCAACTCATCGCGGAGAGTGGCGCTAATGCTGAACTCAGTTTGAAATGGGATGCGGCCCTCGGCCGAGTTCGGGCTACTTTCCCGGGAGTGAACGGGGATGCGGTAACCGACAAGATTCCGACCAACGATCCCCCCAGATTGGTTGCCCTCTCGGCAAACAAATTTGCGGTCATTTTCCGGAGAACGGGCATGGAAGCGTGGATTTACTCCGTTGCGAAGGCACGTGATTCAGTGATCCCGATTGCGATGATCCCGATCCCGGCAACGGATATCACATCGGTTTCCTTGCATCCCAATCGCCCTCTTTTGGCAGTGGGCTCGTTGGATCAGCAGATTCGTCTTTTCCTACTTCCGGAGGCGGCTGGGCCGGGATCGCAGGTTCCGACATTGTCGCGCAGCGACCTTACTTTGATCACCTCCCGCACTGGAGACTGGGTGGTGTTCAACGAGGACCTCGGCTACTACGATTCCTCGCCGGGCGGCGATCGGTTGATCGGTTTTCAGAGGCAAAACGGGGGCAACGTGGACTTCGTTCCGGTGTCTAGTTTGGCGTCGCAGTTTAGAAAGCCAGGGTTGATTCAAGAGATGTTCGCGGGTACTCGGCCCTCTGCTTCGGCTCTCCCCTCTGCGTCCGCAGTGGCGCAGGCCGAAAAGGTGGGTGGGTTAGATGTTATTGATGTTCGGGGGACGACGATTGTTCGCGGCGCCATGTCCAGCACCGATGTTCCGATGTGGCGCACGGACAAGGGTGAAGTGGAGATTGTTGTAGACGTCTCCGACGCGATCAACAAGAACGACATTCAGGTCGCAAATGGTACGGGCGGTAAGTCGGCGGGCGATGGGCTGGTGGTTGAAGTCATCGAGGACGATCGATTTGTCGTACGGACCAAGCTGTACCCTGGCCAAAACAAGATTCGAGTCTGGGCCAACACCCGAAACGGTAAGACGGCGGAGGACTTGATCGAAGTTGAACGGACCGGCGGTACGCCCAAGAACGATTGGAACGTGTTCGTGCTCGCGGTACCCGAGTTCAACAAATTGCCCGCGCTTCCGGCAGTCCAGCAGGATGGTCAGCAGGTGGCCGACTTCTTCCGGGCGCAGAACGGCAAAGGTGGTCAGGTCAACGTTAAGCAAGTACCCACCCAGAAGACCAGCACCAAGGAGATCATTCAACAGCTCGACGAATTCACCAGTTCGGTCAAAGAAGGCGAGAGTGTGCTCATGTACATTTCGTCGCACGGCCTGCCGGATGAACAAGGGCGGTACTTCATTGCGAGCAAGGACATCGACACTCAAAATGCCCAGGGAACGGGCATTGACTGGTCGCAGGTGCAAGACCGACTGGCCCAGATGAATCGCCAAGGCGCGAGATATGTGGTCTTGATCGTAGACTCCTGCTTTGCGGGTCAAGCGATTGCGGGGCGAGCTCTCAATCCTCAGGCGAATGAGCCGGCGATGTCCACTATGCGCGCTTTGCAGGGCAATACGGTGTTGGTCACCAGCAGCATGCCCGGGCAGAAGAGTTGGACTTTGATGCCGGAGTTCTTGCCCAAATCCATGTCCGGCACCAAACTTCCTGCTCAGGGGATGAGCCTGTTTACTCACGCCCTTTTGAAGGGTTTGAAGGGCGAACTGGGGGCTCAGGACGCGAAGGGAAGGATTAAATTGTCAACCTTGTTTGCTTTTGTTAGTCAAGAGGTCGCCACCGTCGTGAAGAAGTATCAGGAAGCCGCGGAAGGCGGAGAGAAGGCCGACTTCCGGCAAGTGCGCCAAGATCCCTGGCGCTCGCCGTTTGACGATGACATCGTCATTGCCCAAGTTCCCGCCCGATAAATGTCATGAAACGTCTCATCGTTGCCCTTAGCGTGTGCGCCATCGCCGGTCAAGCCTGGTCGGAGAGTCGGGCGCTTCTGGTTGGGGTGGGGAAGCACCAGCACCTCACCCCGGTCTTTCGGTTGGATGGGTGCGAGAACGATGTCTTGGCGATGGCCAGCATCGTGGGGCAATTGGGCCAGGGCACTGTCGCCACGACCACTTTGCTTGACGCCACCGCCACCAAGAAGGCGGTGCTGGACAAGCTCGCCGAAATCGCGAAAGCCTCGAAGCCCGGCGATCGTTTTGTGTTCTATTTCAGCGGGCATGGGACGATGGATAAGGAACGAGATGTTCTTGCGTTGGTCCCATTTGACGCCAAGCAAGGTCAGCCCGATACTTGGTTGCGAAGGGAAGAAGTCAACGCCGCGCTTAATGCCATAAAGGGAAGTAGGGTCGCGATCATCGACGCGTGCCATTCGGGAGGGCTTGTTGGAAAGAACATTGACCCCAACTTCAATAGTCGCTTCGCCGATCTCAGCGGTCCGAGCCTATCGAAGGGCCCGGGGGCATCGTGGCGCGTGCCCGCAACCATGGTTGAGGAGGCCGAATCGTACCAAGAGAGCGAGGACGTGCAGTATTTGATGGCTTGCACCGTGGATCAGCAGGCTTGGGAGTTCAAGCGCTCACCATCCAGCGGCAAACCTAGTGGCGTGTTCACCCACCATTTGCTTGATCGACTGAGGAATCCAGACAGCCGAAAACAAACTTGGGGTGCTCTGATGGGCGACGTTTCTGCGGATGTTCAGTCGAGCCTCGCCAAGCACGAGAAGATTCAAAATCCGGTCGCAAGCACGGCCGCCGCCGCCGCACCCATCGCGGGTGGTAGTGCGCCCGCTGGCCCGCCCGCCAGCCCGGAAACGCTCCAGCAGCTCTTTTTGCGCAGTCAACCGGATCGCGACGTGCTCCGCATCACGTTCCCGGAAGGAGCCAATCAGCTCCCGATCGAGGGGCGGCTACCGATTACGATTCAGGTCGAGCAACGCGGGTTTTTGATTTTGCTAGTGAGTCGGGGCGAGGAGGCCGCGCTGATGTATCCGCAACCCTCTCGAGGTCAGACTCTTACCGAGTCTTTCATTAATCGCACGGGCAAGATCACCAAGTTCTTTCTCGTGGGCAAAGAGGTCGGAAGCTATCAAGTTAAGGCATTCCTATTCCCCGCGAACGGTGCACAAGACTTGGGCGTGCGTCGTACGGCTGAGGAAGTTTTCAACGCGTTCAACAGCGGACGAAAGGTGACTGACCAGTCCAAATCCGGCCTCGAAGTGGCCACTGGGGATTACATCACGTACGAATGGACGGTCGAGGTGGCGAACACCCTTTTCGGAGATCGCAAGGTGGTGGCAACCGCCCTCCCTGCGTTCAACGCGAAGATGGAGAATGACGAAGACCCGCTCGCGCAGTATCTGCGGCGAGTGGCTTCCGCAGCTGGCATCAAGACTCCGTTGACCGATATGGACGAGGCCGGTCTCAATCGACTCCTCAATGCTCTCGCGACCAGTTCGGTGCCGCTATATGACGAGAAAATCTCCGCGGGGCTCAAACTCAACGGTGCTCTGGTGAAGCAACTTAAGGACAGAAACGCCACCCCGAGCCCGGAGGCGAATATGACGTATCTCGCTGCGCTTCTGCCCGGCGTGGTGGCTCCGATCGGGAAGGGTGGACGATGAGACGACTCCTGAAACTCGGGGCGCTGCTCGCTCTGCCTTCCTTCGGCGCGGCAATCGATGTGTTACCGCGCATGAAGGTGATGCTGGACGAGAGTCCGGTCAACGTTGGCGCGGTTGGCGGCACGATGGACCGCTTTTACGGCGACGCGGAGCGGTTGCTGAAAGTCCTGGCTCCCGGTACGACCGTTGATCCGAAGGGCAACCGCCTACGCATCTTGAAAGGCGGCAAAGTTTGGATCGAAATCCCCCGCGATGCCCCTGGCCCCGCTTCGACGGAAGCGCTGATCTACTCGCCGCCGGGTGCCATCACGCCCGCCAAAGCGCGGTATGACGATTTAGCGATGCAAGACCGCGACCTCGGGACGGCGGTGAACATTGACTACTTTGCCGCCCTTTTTGATGTTACGGTGGACATTCAAGGCGAGACCATACAACTCTACACGCCAAGATTTTGGCTAAAGCGACTCGGAATAGATGAGGCGTGGGTAGGCTCTTACCAAAACGCCCCGAACCTGGTTGAGGATTTCGGGATTACGCCCCCCGCCAAGACGTTGCGCCTTTGGGTGCGGCCCACTCGAGCGGCGTTTGTGCAGATTTATCGAGTCGCCGGGGGGGAACTCCCCAGACCCATGTTCGGGATAGACGTCGTGAGTGGTCAGCCCAAACAGTTCACGATGGGCGACGTTCCGGCCCCAGTAAAGGCCAGTCCGACCGACGAAGCTCGCGCCGAAACGACTTTCTTTGACAAGGCGGTTGGCTCCGTCGGCCTTTACGCCGCCGTGGTCAGCACGAAATCAGTACCGGATCCGCGTAAGGCGATCCTCGACGGCACCTTAAAGCCGGGCGAATTCGCGGTCGTTGGTTTGCGGCAAACGGTTGCCGAGGTTCCACTCTCTTTTGGCGAAGCTAAGGTGGGCGCGGGAGAGACGTGGCTCAAGCTTGAGGAACGCTTAAAGACTTCCGCCGAACTGCTCAAGGCGATCAACGGCTATCTCAGCGCCGAGGCCCCGAAGGCGGGGGCAAAGCTCACTTTTATTGAAGGCACAAGGGAAGTCGCCGATTCGGGCTCGACTTATACCGAACTCGGCTGGTATGGCGTGCAAACTCGCGATACCCTCGCCAAGCTGGCGGCAGATTGGGTGGTAAAGGAATCTGACATTTTGGCGGCGAACCCGAGCTTGAACGGCGGAGAGCCAAGCCCGGGCGATCTCATCGTTCGCATCGCGCCCAAGGTTCCGGTTAACCCGGTGAATCCCCCGCAACCCGGGCGCTTCATTGACCAGATCATGCGACTTGCGCGCACCGCGCGCCCGCTCACGGAAGCCAGGCTTGACGGCCCAGCTGGAAATCCCCTCCCCGAGGGGACCAAAGTGAATGCGCTCCAGGAGGTCGAACCCGGCCTAATTCAGGCCCTGGTCGGCGATGAAGAGGTGTACTTCCGCAAGGATGACCTCATTCTCCCTTCCCGCCCGGAGACGCCGGAGCCATCTCAGCCGATGCCGAGCTCTCCAGAACCTGTACCAATCGCGCCGGCGCAGCTCGGTACGCTTTCGGGCTCGAGGGCGCTTGTCCACAACGCATTTCGGTTCATCGGCACGCCGTACCGCTGGGGCGGAAATTCCCTGAGGGGCGGCATCGATTGTTCTCACTTCGTGCAGGAAATCTTCCGGTACACCAAGTTCGCTAAGCCACCCAGCGCACCGGTGATCAGCCAAGAACAAGTTGGTCAAGTGGTCCATCGCAAGCCGGGCTCCGCGACCATTTGGCGCGGAATGCGTTCGTACAACGCCTCTAACGTTCCTGACAAGCTCACGGCCCTTCGCATCGGCGACAGATTCATCCACCAAAAAACGCCTGGCAAAGCGATCAGCGGACATCGTCACACGGGCATTTACGTCGGACGAGTTCGTTACCGGGGGCGGGTTTACAATAACGCAGTAGTTCATTCCGCGGGTAGGAAAGGCATTACCGTGGACGAACTGACCGGTGGACTGTGGAAATCGTATCGATACAGCGTACGCGACGTAAAGGTCGCCACCCCGAGGCAACGATGAGAAGATTCCTTTCCTTGGTTTTTGTGAGCTGTGCGGCCCTCGGCTGGAGTCAAGGCGGCCACGGCGTGGTGGTGGCGATTAGCGATCACCCGGCTCAGCCTGCGACGCTTCGCACGACGGGCGCCCCCTCAGACGCGTTCCGGCTGTCGGCAATGGTCCAGCGGTACGGACTCAGGGTCCCCGCGACGAGCCAACTCGTCCGGTCCAAGGCGACTGGCAAAGCCGTGCGTGATGCGCTCGCCTCCGTGAAAGCCCAAGCCAAATCAGGCGAAAACGTTGTTTTCGCTTATAGCGGGCTCGGGACTTCACTCTCCGGCGGTCGCGCCGGGCTAGCCGTATTCGATAGCGTGATGGCAAAGGACGACGCGGATCTCTCGATGAGCGAACTTGCCCGCTGGGCTGAGGCGATCGAGGCCAAGGGCGCAAAAGTCTGGTTTTTCGTCGATGCGGCATGGTCGCCGCTTTCGCTGGGTAGTCGGGAGTTTGAGGACCTCGCTTATCGCAATGTCACCAAGTTCTTCGAGCGCAATGGCAAAGAGCCCGTGCTGGATCCGGTCTATCAGGGTCCGGGTACGTTTCTTTCGGCTGCCTCGGCGAGCGGAGCGGCGTACGAGTGGAAGATCAACGCCTCTGACAACCAGTATGCGGGTGCGTTTTCAACCCAACTCGTGAATTACGCGCTGCGTCCGATGTCCGAGGGGCGGGTACCCAAATTTCAGGATGTGCTGATCAACCTCGCCAGCGAATTTCGACATCGGTCTTCGCAGGGCTACATGCCGGGCGAGACGATCTGGACCAATCTCTGGTCGGAAGCCGCGCCTGGAGACGCGACTGTTCCCTCCGACCGGGCTGGTACTCCGTTCCTTGGCCTGAAGAAGGCCTCCGGCGGCTCTTCGGGAGCGATCGAAAAGTCGTCCAAATTCCGCCTCGGCTTTGAGATTGATCTTTCCGTCAAGGGTGAAGAAGCTCGGCGCAACCTGCGCGAGACCGTTTTTCCGCAATTCGCGAAGTACGTCAAGGAGAAACTGCCGACGGTGGAGCTCGTGGAAGATTACAGCTACCGCCCGGACCGAGTGGTTCGATTCTTCCCCTCAGGGAAAGGTATTGGCGCGGTTCTCTCTGGGAGTTCGCTCGAGCCGGGAATTAAGCGCGCGGACGAAGATCACGCCACCGGCGGCACCGTTGATCAGGTGATGGAGAACGAGTTTGATGACCGAGGCTCGCGGCAGAAATTCCGGTTGAGCCACGTGATTCGGCTACTCGCCGCGACCCAGGAACTCTTCATGCTTCCTGAGATTCAGGCCCCGACTTGGACCAATCCGCTGACTTTGGCGATGTCTCCGGCGTTTGTGAATGAGCAGCGCTGGTCTATCTCGGTGAATCCAACTGAGGCGGGACTGGCGCACGTTTTCGCGCGGGCGGACTGGAATGGGCTGATTTCACTCGTCCTGCCATTCGATGCCGTCTTTGGTGACACGTTCGCGCCTGCCAAGCAGCCCACCATCCTCCCGAAGAAGTCTCAAGCAGAGTTCATCGCGTACGAGGAGGCCGCACCGCCCGTCGGGCGAGTGGCGGTGCGTGTGTTGTTCGTCGACCAAAAGGCACTTCCGAACGGCGGAAAAAATGCGCTCACAATTACTGAATCTCTCGAAGCCACGCTCAAAGCCATCCGCGCCAACTCGGTTAGGTGGACCTTTGCTGACACGTCATATCTCCACAAACGGTAAACCTACTGTAGAATAAGTTAATCATGAACATCCGAATTTCTTCGATGCTTCTGGCCGCGACCCTTTTCGGGTTCGTGGCGGTGGGCGTTCGGCCTACCGTGGCTCACGCCTCGCCGAGCCATTTACTTCCTTTGTTGGCCCTCCAATCGGACCTGCCCAAGACCGCCCTCAAGCGACCCCAGCTCAAAGAATATTTGGGTGTCGCCAAGGAGGGCACGATTAATGGTGGAATCTCGGAAGACACTTTCGAGACGCTCGGCGATTTGATTGATCGGTTCTTCGATGCCCCTGGTGAACTCAGCCGCACGGAAAAGCTGATGCTCGCCACGTTCTTCGATGATGCGAAGGCATGGTTTGATGCCGCAGACAACGATGAACTCGGCGGCCCCCGAGACCCCGCACCAAAGGGTACGAGTGCCATGTTTGCCGCCTCAACCGCTGCCACCACCGCCCCTTCGACCACGCCTAAGCCTACGGCCCCCAAGCCCGCAGCGCCTAAAGTGCGAGTTCCTGGTGTGCACGTTAAGCCCGTTTTCACCAGCGGCGCTCGGAGTGGAATTGGCTACGTTCGACTTACAATCAGCGGTCGATCCAAAGAGATCATTCAGATACGAGCCTCTGCGGGAGGCAAGGACCTCACTCGTCGGGCCACCATGATTCGAGACCGCTTCCGAGCGGCCCAGTCGAGCAGTGGCCTTTGGTGGTCGCGCCTGTACATCGCCAAGGAGAAAGGGGAGTGGGTCGTCCGCTCCCGAAGCTACAAGACGGTGTTTCTCGTGACCGCCGATGCGAACTGGGCGAAGGCTCGCGGCCTCACGACTCAGCAACTGGCGGGCGCGATCATGCACGATATTCGTCGCACCATGGACGAGTAGTCCCGGTAGACGTCGTACGATGAGGAGACTACGCGTAGGCTCAGTCTCCTTTCATTTTTAAAAATCGAAGATTTCTTGTTGCGATCTGGAAACTTGTCGCTATAATGGAATCAGCCCCGCACCATTGCAGGGTGATTTGAGGAGATGGAATCCGATGCCCGAATATTTGGCTCCTGGTGTATTTGTCGAAGAAATCGACAGTGGTAGTAAACCGATTGAGGGCGTAGGCACAAACACCTGCGCGTTCGTTGGTTACGCGAAAAGCGGCGAATTTAACAAGCCCCTTTTCATTACGAGTTGGACTGACTTCTGCCGTATTTTCGGCGAAGACGAAAACTTGGTGATTGGCGCCTTAGCCAAGGAAACCAAGAAGTCCCCCGCCGAGATCCTAGTGTCTCGACGAGCGACCCGCAAGACCTTGCTCGAGTTTTCGAGAGACGTCTGCGAAAGTATGGGAATGAGCTGGTCAACATTCGTTGACAAGTACGACATCCCACTCAGCCCTAAGGCCTACGTGAACGGTAGCTACCTAGCTCACGCGGTCCAGGGTTACTTCTTCAATGGCGGCGGTCGCGCTTACGTGATCCGCGTGGCCACAGAGGAAGACGTGAAGATGGTCAAGACCACCGGCTCGTCCGCCCCGGCCCAAACGGCAACTCTCGAACTAGGTGGTTTCACCATCAAGGCTCTTGAAGCCGGTTCCGGCGGCAATGACGTCGAAGTCGTGGTTGAGCACGCCGAAGCGCCTGATTCATTCAGCGTGAAGATCACCAAGGGTGGCAAAACGGAAGAGCTTGGCAAAGACAAGCCCTTCACGCCTGCTACTTTTGCAAAGGCGAAGTCGCAGTTTGTTGAAATCTCTGCCAAGACTGAAGTGAAGGATCGCCCCGAAATGGGTCTCTTCACGATGACCGGCGGCATTGATCAATCAAGCGGCACCTTGCCCGTCGTGCCTTCCATGCACGAATTGGCGCGAGTCTCCGCTGACGACTTCATCGGTGACGAGTCGAAGCGAACTGGTTTCAGCGCTCTTGCTGAACTGGAAGACGTGAACATGGTTTGCGTCCCCGACCTCATGGCTGGCCTCTTCGAGTTCAAGTCAGTGAACGGTGCTGAAGGCATCGAAACGCTGGTGATGAACGACAAGAAGAAGCAGAGCATCCTCAACGCGCAAGCGATGTTGGTGGCGTTCTGCGAAACCATGGGTGACCGCATGGCGATCCTCGATCCGATCCCGGGTCTGAGCCCGCAAGAAATGCGCGACACCACCCTCTCCGCTCCTTGGACCTGCAAGGCCGGTCAAGCCGCGATCTACTACCCGTGGATCAAGATCAATGACCCAACCCGACGCGGCAAGAACGGCGAGCGCTACACCATGATGTGCCCCCCAAGTGGTCACATCGCCGGTGTCTGGTGCCGAGTCGTCGACACGGTTGGCGTACACAAAGCCCCGGCCAACGAAGGTCTCTACGGAGCCATGCAGTTGGAATGGGAAGTCAGCAAGCGCGAACAAGAAATCCTCAACCCGAACGGCATTAACTGCATCCGGCAATTCCCGGGTGAAGGTATCAAGGTTTGGGGTGCGCGAACTCTGGCGACGGTGAATAACCCGAGCTGGAAGTACGTGAACGTCCGACGCTTGTTCAACTTCCTCGAGTCTTCGATGGAGCGCGGCCTGAGATGGGCAGTGTTCGAACCGAACGACATGGACCTCTGGGCTCGCGTCCGACGTAACCTCAGCGCGTTCCTCTGGGTTCAGTGGAAGGAAGGCAAGCTGTTTGGCGCCACGCCAGACGAAGCGTTCTACGTGAAGTGCGACCGCGAAACGAATCCGCAGGTGATGATTGACCAGGGTCGCATGTACGTCGAAATCGGCGTCAACCCGGTCAAACCAGCGGAATTTGTTATCGTCCGCATCGGTCAGTGGTCCGGAGGCAGCGAAACCTCCGAGCAATAACCACGCTCTCGGCGCGGGGCTTCACCGCTCCGCGCCAACCCTAAGATCTAAGGAGAACACACAAAATGGCTGAAGTAGTAGGCGCCCTGCGCTGGTATCTAGAAATTGATGGCATCACGGAAGGAATCTTCCGAGAAGTCACGGGTCTCGATAGTGAGACCGAGGTTATTGAGCATCGAGTCACCGGTAAGGGTGGCAACATCATCGTGCACAAGGTGCCCGGTGCGCTCAAGTGGTCCAATATCGTGCTTCGTCGCGGCATCACCGATGACAAGCGATTGCACGAATGGCGCGACAAGATCGAGCAAGGTCAAGTGGAAGCAAACCGCAAGAACGGTTCCATCACGCTTTATGCGCCAGACGGCACTGAAGTATGTCGGTACAACTTCAAGAGCGGTTGGCCCTGTAAGTTTAAGGGACCGGCGCTTGATGCATCCAAGAACGAAATGGCAATCGAAGAACTCGAGCTCTGCCACGAAGGTCTTGATCGCATGAAGTAAGTCTTAGACCATGAACAAACCAAAAACAGGTCTACAAACTGAGTTCGATTTCGTCTTGCCTCGCGGTTACGTGGGGCAGGACGGTGTCGTGCATAAGAAGGGCAAAATGCGACTGGCGACGGCGATGGACGAAATCGCCCCGTTGCGCGACCCTCGGGTCAAGTCCAATCAAGCCTATCTCGTCATCATTCTCTTGGCTCGAGTCGTCACGCAGCTGGGCACGCTCACCGATGTGGACACCCATATCGTCGAGAACATGTTCACGGCCGACTTGTCGTATCTGCAGGAGTTTTACCGACAGATCAACGAGTTCCAGCCCGAGTCAGAAGAGGAAGACCCGGAGGGAAACTAACTGGATATCCGGTGAAGGCGCTCTATGAGGAGATCGCCTACATTGCCTATCATTTCCACTGGCCGCTCCTCGATATTCTCGAAATGGAGCATCAAGAGCGGCACCGTTGGATCAATCAGATAAGCGCAATCAACCGCCGGATATCCGGAGATGATTAGTCCCGTCGGCACCCGAACGCAACTTCGTTGAGCTCGGGTGCCTTCCAAGTTTCAATGAGGCCCAAGTGAGCCCATGATGATCTCCTCCCCGACCATCGGAATGTCTCAGGATCGCTTCCTCACGCGATTCCAGCAGGATCAGGTCGACCGCGCCTTTTGGGATGAGCTCAAACATAAGTCGGCAAACCCACATCGCCTACATCGTTCCACCGATGCGCATTATTTTCAGCGAGCGGAAGAGCTGAAAAAAAACACGCGTCAAAAAGGGGAGCCGACCGGCGAGGACCTCCTAAACGTGGGAGCGGAGATGAAGTCCATGGTGGGCGTGCGCCCCAACCCAGAGATCGCGGCGCACCAAAAATATCACGAGCGGTGGGTCGAACTTCGCGAGAAGGTGATCGAGCCGGAGAAGGAAGAAGACTCGCTCATCGGTTCGGCGGGAAAGAAAATCAACCAGTTGCGCGATGATGACACCGACTGGTTCATGCGCAACAGCGCGGATATGGCCGAAGGGCTCGGCATGGTCGGCAATATCGCAGGCGGGCTGGGGCTAGTCACGGGAGGCGCGGCTCTTGGTCTAATGATCACTGGCGTCGGTGCGCCCGTGGGGGCAATTCTGGGAGGAGCCACGACGGTTCTAACCGTCGCCAGTATTGCGGCCAAAACTCTTCAGGGGACGGTGGTGGGCTTCGATCCACGCACCCCCGCAGGCTCGGGCATCAGCTTGTTCAAAGAAGCGGCGGTAGACGCCGCGCTCTTTGGCGTGGGCAAGGTCGTGAAGGGTGTGGGCGAGGGGGCGAAGGCACTCGCGTCCACCGAGCGCATGGCCGGACTTGCATTCCTTAAGGATTGGCGTGGAATGACCTTCACCGCTCTAAAGTCCATTGACCGTATGACCGCGTTTCTAAACTCAAAACTCGACATCAGGCGGCTTCAACGAATCTTCGGACCTAGTGGATTGCTAACTGGCCCCTTGGCTGATAAGATGAAGACTTACGAGCGGCTCGCCACGATGCTCAAGCTTCAAGAAATAGCCGAGTGGGTGAAAGACGCGTTTGAGCATGGCGGTCGAGTGGTGAAGGCGTTCCTTGCTGGGATTTCGACCGTGGCCAACTTTGTCGGCGACGCCTTCACGGACGGGAAAGAAGCGATTGCGGACTTTGTCAACCAGACCGGCTCCCAGATGTCGACCGCGGTCAAGGATGCCGCCATTTGGCTATTCGAGCAGGGCGTTGAGACTTCTGAACTGCTCCTGAAGTGGGGCGTGAACCGCTGGCAAGACCTCAGCAGCATGGGACATCACGCTTGGGATTTTGGCGTAAAGGTCGCCGAGAAAGGCAAGCGGATCGGTCGTAAGGCAGTTGGGACCGGCTTAACAGGCTTAGGGCGGATCGCAAAGGGAATGCACACCGGACTCCTCCTGGCCCTGCTCCGCGCCAACCTCATTCGCCGCCGTTTACTTGCCACAGGCGCAGAGATTTTTGAATGGGTTTCCGAACGGACGGCCCCCATCCTGGAGCGGCTCATGCAAATTCTTGCCCCAGGTGTGGACTTCACGCGTGACCGAATTGGGGAGCTGGTAAATGTGGCGGAGCTGATTTTCGGAAGGGTGAGCCACGCGGGTAGCGAGTTTGTAGGGCGGATTCTTGGCGCTGCCGATCGCTTGCTGGGTGCCCCCTCCCGAGCCGCCAAAGGGTTTCTTGGCCGAATTTTCGATGTGGTCAAAGGGGGGATTCGAGCGGGAGTTGGAATGCTCACCCACGTTTTGGAACGGGGCCGGGCATTTGGGGAAGGTGTGCTCGACCATGCGATGGAGTTCTACGGTGGCTTACTGAGCCGCATCGGTTCGCGCATTTCGGGGACGATTGAGCGGGTTACTGACACACTGATGCGGCTCGTAGGTGTGAGTGGTGGGATGGTTCGCCACCGCATAAATGATGCACAAGACCTGCTTGCTCGCTTGACCGAAAACGGAGCCGGTGGACTGTTGCGACTGAACGAATCAGTGGGCCGAATGGCACTAGGAGTCGTGGGCAGGGCGGGCGGTCTCGGGCACACTGCAGCGGACGTGCTGGCGAACTTCGGGGGAGCGGTGATTAGCCGAGGCGCGGGAATTGCCCAATCCTTAGTTACCGGAGGATTGAGCTTGGTCAATCGCGTTATCGGGCGCGGCACTGGGATGCTGGTCCAGGGCATCACTCGGGGTGCCGCGCTGGGCACTGGGATGACAAACCTCGTTGAGCGAATGATGACTCGCCCGGTCGGCATGGCCCTGCCTTACCTGCCGCCCTTCGCTGTGCCCTTGGCAAATCGCTATCTAGCCGGAGCGGCTGCAATTGGTCGAGGGATACGGGATACGATCGGAAGCGTGGGGGCCGGTGCGACCAACGGTGTCGGCTTTCTAAGCCAGTTGATTCAGCACGTAACAGGGCGCGGAGCATCGATGGTCCGAAGGGGTATCACCGCTGGGCAAGGGTTTCTCAATGGCGTGATTGACCGAGGTGCTGGCTTTGCTCACAGGGCGGTGTCGAGGGGGGTTGACCGAGCGCAATCGTTTGTCGGCGGTGTAATGAGCCGAGTTACTGGGGCCGTTCAAAGAACCGCCAATCTCGCCCATCGCCTCATAACGAATCCTGCGGGGGTTGCCCATACCGGGATAACCGGGATGTTGGGGCGTGTCGCCTCCATGGTCTCTTCCACCGCTCAAAACGCGCAAGCCATCGTAGATCGGGGTGCTTCCATGCTCGGCGCGAGCGCGACCAATCCCGTAGTAGCGGGTGCCCATGCTGCCGTCAGTTTCGCTGAAAGCACCGTGAACCGCGCACAAGGCGTCCTTGGCGGTGCGGTGGATACGGTTTTCGGTTGGCTGCAACGAGAAGGCTCGGGATCGGAGCCTGCGGTCGCCAATCCGGTGGGACTTGCCCAAAGTCTAAAACAAAAGGAGCGTCCGGTGCACCTCCCGCCGAGTGTCCGGGAAATGCTCGCGAGTCAGCTCGGCTTCGATCCGAGCCTGGTCAGGATTCACGCGGGTGCCGAATCCGGTCGCGCGGCCAGTTCGCTGAAAGCAGAGGCGTTCACGATTGGCAGCGATATCTTCTTTAATCCTGGTCAGTACGACCCGCACTCCACCCGAGGGAAAAGCCTCCTCGCTCACGAGTTAACGCACGTCGTCCAGCAATCTCAAGGCCGCTCTTCGGCGCAGCAATTCCGGGACTCGGGTGGCGATGCCATGGAACGAGAAGCCCAGGAGCAGGGCCGTGCCATGGCGCTCGCGGTTCGAGATCGGCGGCTCGGCGGCATTGACGCTCACGAGGTCGAACTTCGCCGCGCTGATGGCGCGGTCGTCTCCGACGACGACCAAAACCGGCTCGCCCGAATTCAAGAGCTGACTGAGGCGAAGGTCATCACCAAGGCCGCAAACGCGGGCATCACTCGGCTCATTTCCGCCTCGGTGAACGTAGACGTGATTCTCGATCTGGATCGAATGTCGGACGACGAAGCCGCCGAGTTGTGGTCTCAGCAGATTGTCGCGAGCGTTCAAACCACCGCCGAGCCAAGCCGCTCGCCTCGATCCACTTTGCAGCGCAGCGTCCAAAGCGACCTGAACAGTTCGGCTCAGGCTCGCCTCGGCGTTGCGCCTGGGATGCCGCCTCCATCCGATATTGATCTCAACCGTCGCCGCACCCAGCAGTACGCCGACATGTATCTCACGAATCCGGCGGTCTTCAAATGGGCCGGTCTCGCCGCCTTTGCGTCGCGGTTGGTGGGCCAGGGAATCGCGGGAAGCCAATTGGGTCACGCTGCGGCTCCCGCTCTCATGGCCACGGGCACCGGACCTGGCATGGCCGCTGGTGCCGCGCTCGCCGCCAACCCCCTTGATAGAGCTCTCCTTCAAGGAAACCGGCTGATCTACGACAACATTTTTTGGATGCACATGGCGTACCAGCAGGGTGGCATCGAGCGCATCCGCCAGGCTCACACCGAGGGTAGCGTCCCAGATGACATGCTGGCCGCCTGGGAACTCATCCAAGAGGGCCGCGACACCAACGACGACACCAAGATTTGGCAAGGCAACCGTGAGTTCGCGCGTTATGAGCAGCAGGTGATCGTTCAGCCCATCTACGATCAGCACCCGATGTTGTTCGGTGCAATGTCTGCGGGGATGGTCTCCCCGGCTCCCGGCATGGAGCCCGGCATGAGAATGCCCTACGACGGCGAGTTTCTTCAGCAAGCAAGTCCGGGCGCGAATATCGGCAATTCTCAGGACCGGTGGAACTGGGTGGACAACCAAATGCTCCCCCACTGGCAAGCGCTCGAAACGCAGCAGCCGGAGCGAATTCGCTACCTCGTGCAAGAACTTCGGGAGTCGGGCGGACTGGTCAACACGTTTGAAGACTCCGACATCCGCGAGGGGGTCGCCACCCGCTCCGCGGAAGATCTCGCGGGAGTTGCGGGCACCGAACGGGTCCGCATGGTGAACCGGCTTCTTAGCGGCTGGATCGCCGACGAGGACGTGGACGCCGCCGTCCGGTTGCTTGAAACCATCCAGTCCGAGGAAGAATTGGAGCAAGTGGCAGGCGGGATCGCCGACTCCATGGACGGGATGTGGTCCAGCCGTCAACGTGCCCGGCTTCAACTGGCTCTTGCACGAGCCCGCGCCAAGCCGAAGACTCCGGCGCAGACGCCATCTAAGCCGCGCCTATCGAACAACCCCAGACGGCAGAATGTCTCGCCGTCCAGGCATAGTAACCGCCAACCGCGCACCAACCGCCCAGGGCATCGTAACCCGGCTCAACCCGAACCCGCATCGCGCACCGAACCGAACGAGCAGCAGCGGTCTCCTGTGCAACGCGAATCCCGGAGCAACGTGGATGCCGTCCGCGCCGCACAGATCGCCGAACTCGCTCACGCTCAGCGACTCGCCGAGTTTGCCGACGACACGTACCAGGGTTCGGGTGCACCAACGGGCTCGACCCGACTGGATGGCGACCCAGCCGAACTCCAGGCGATGGGCTTGACTCCGGGAGACTTCCACGATCCTGACTCGGGCTTCGACGCCGCCGTGTATCGCGAGGCCGGAACGGGCCGAATCATCATCGCCTACCGAGGCACCGAAGCCGATTCGATGCGTGACTGGCGCACCAACGCGGGTCAGGGCGTGGGGATGGACATGGAGCAGTACCGCCGTGCGGCGACTCTCGCCCGAGCCATCCGCCGCGCGTATCCAGATGCGCCGATGGAGATCACGGGACACTCACTGGGTGGAGGACTTGCGACGCTGGCCTCGGCCGCGACGGGCATCCCGGCGACTACTTTCAATGCCGCCAATGTGCATCCAGACACTTACGGCTACAGCGGTGCCGACCCTTCGTGGGTGCCGGTGGGATCGACGAATTACACCGTGGATGGCGAACCTTTGACGGCTTTTCAGGGCTACGCGCCGACGATTGGCACGGGCCTTGGCGGGGTTGCTCTCAGTCCTTTCGGTCCCGGAGGAGTCATCGGGGGAGGATTGATGGGACGGCGTATGGGGGAGAACATCGGAAGTAGCCCTCTGCGGCACGTCACCATGGAGGCCCGCAACGCCGACGGTAGTGAAATGGGCACGTTCGAGCACTCGGGTGGACACGGAATGGCAGGAGTTAGGGGTGCGCTAGAGCACCGAAGGTCGGAGTTGGAGCCGGATACCGGCGGCGCCCAGGGGAGTTGGTAGACCGTGCAAACCTTTCGAATCAAAAAGTTGAGGAGCCGGGTGACCCTTCGGTCCGACGCGTCTACGAGCAGTCTGCATGGGACCTCTGGCCCAGCCCGGCCTTCGCTTCAGTTTGCTCAGCCAACAGGGCCGAGCCGGGACGGAACCATGGAACTTCCGGACGAAAGCGCCACCCAGGGCAAGGGCGGCGAAGGACAATCTTCTGCGGTTAGTGCAAAAAGTGCCGATCCGCAGAAGGTATCAGAGCGAGTTTATGATTTAATGAAGCAGGATCTCATCATCAGCAGGATGAGAAAAGGAGCCGGATAGAAAAATGCCAATTTCAAAACTTACACCGGATATCGCACCTGGGAAGCAGTACTACGATAAGATGCCGGGCCCGGACGAGGTCGCGAAGAAGACAAACCAGGTTGAGGACACGGCCAAGGAAAGTGCTTCCGATGCTTTGAAACCTGAGGCCGAAAAGGTCTCCCAAGGGGTCGGTGGCGATAAGGTCAATGGCGATAATGCCCCTGCAGCCAACTTCCAAGAGCCTACTCTCCCTGCAGCCCCTCCGGCTGGCGGACAGCCTGCGCCCGCACCAGCCGGTGGGGCAAAGGCCGGGGGGGCTGGGACGAGCGGCGGCATGAAGCGCATCGTCTCCAGCCTCAAGTTCTGGGTCCAGGTGGACGGCATCCAAGTCGCTGGCTTCAGCGAATGCAGTGGCCTTAGTGTTGAAACCGAAGTGTTCGACTACAGCGAAGGCGGACTGAACTCTTACACGCACCGGCTCCCGGTTCGAACCAAGTACAGCAACGTCACCCTGAAGCGAGGCATCGACGACGCCCAGGATCTTCACAAGTGGTTCATGGACAGCATGAACGGCAATCCGGCGAAGCGAAAAACGATTGCGATCAGCGTGTACGACCACGACGGCAAGGAAGTGAAGAAGTGGGAGTTAAAGGGCGCTTATCCGGTCCGCTGGGTCGGGCCAGATCTTCGCACTGATTCCGGCTCAACCGCGATTGAGACGCTCGAATTTGCCCACGACGGATTCTCGACGAAGTAGTTTCAAATGGACGCCGCGCCCCTCAACCCCGGATTAGAGATGCTCACCCCGCCCGAATCGGTCGGGAGCCTCATCGGGTTCGTGAACGAACTCACGGAACGCACGCGCCTTTTCGAAGCCGAATCCGTGCCGCGAACCGGCTTGGTGGAACCGTTCCAGGGCCAAATTTTGGGGGAGCAGATCGCGGCGAAGTACCAAGTAGCCGTTACCACTCAGATTCAGTGGGATCGCCTCCGCGAGCGCTATCTGGTCCGCGCTGAAGATGCGCGCGACTTCACCAAGTGGCTTGTGCGCTGGCAGCAATGGCGTCTCAACGCGATGTACGGAGCCGAGGAGCCTACCGCCGTCGCTTGGCGAGAGGCTCAGCCTTGGGTGCCCGAGCGCGAAACCGTCGCCGAGCAACGCGCGCCTGCCGCCTTGGTTCAGCAAGCAACGCGCAAACCCGAGCCCCCCACGCAGGAAGTACCTCGTGGGTACAAGGAATTCAAGGACCCCGTCGAGCAAGAGCAGCGCATCAAGGCGGAACAGAAAGCAGAGGCTCCACCGCCTGCCAGCGCTCCCGATTACGACGGCAGCGTCCGCGACTCACTCGCAAAAGGGAACAAGGCCGTTTGGTCGGCGAACACCGCCGGCGGAAGCGCCGCCGCAGGCTACAAAACCGGCGCCGGAGACGCACTTGCGAAACCCGATTTAGCGCAAGGCATGGCTTCGCCGGGTTCAGGCTTCGGTGCCCCTGGCGCGGGAGGTGCGCGGTATCGACCCCCGATGACGGTGGTTCTCCAACCGGGCCAAACCCACATTGCCCAGCAAAACGATTTCGTCATGGCGATGCCCGGAGTGCAAGGCGCGGTGCAGCAATCGATGCCCGGGCCCGCGGGTGGCGGATTCGGCGGGGCCTTGATGAGTCAGCTCGCGACGCGCCTCCCGATGGGACGTCTGGCCGGAGTTGCGGCGGCGGTCGCGGTGCCGGCGATTGGTTCTGCGTTTGCGCGCCCAGCCGCGGCGATTGCCCAGACCGTGAGTCCGATGGCTTCGTTTGCCCCCGCTGCGCCTCAAGTATTGGCTCCGCAAATGGACATGGCCCCGCGCCCCTCGCTTGAGATGGCGCCCGCGAACAGCTTCCGCCCTGAGCAGGGGATGATGACGATTTTCGCCCCGCCCCTGCGCGTGTCGTCGCCGGCGGCATCCGCTGGTGGAGCGGCGGTGGAAGTCCCTATCGGTGAGCTGGCGGCTCGTTCAGGCCCGCTCGATCACGCTTCCGCTGCCCAGCTTCGGGCCACCTTGCCCCCCGGGGCGAGCTTGATTTACCCGGCGATGCCCGCGAACGAGCTACCGCCCGGGGCCGCCAATCTCCAACTCGCTCCCGCTTTGCTGGGCGACGTGCTCGGTCGCGCATACGGTCCGGGCGCGGCGGCGATGGCGCCCGCTCTCGCTAGTCAGGGCATTTCCGCTCGCGGCCCGGCCCCGCTAGGACCCATGCAGGCGGCGCTCGTGCCCGAAGGGCGCCCGGCGGGATCGGGGGCTTCGATCTTGCCGCAAGGGAATTCCGGCTCTGGAGACCTTGGAATGGCGGGGGGCGGCATGGCGTCTCGTGGGAATGCGCTCGATTTTCTTGGTCTGCCTGTTCGCGTGGCTCCTAGTCTGGGCGGACGTAGCGAGCTCCGCGATGAGATTGCGGCACGCGAAGGAATACGTTCCCAAGCCCAGCCTCAATCGGCGCGTCCCGACCAATTTGCCACCCTGCGCCAACGCATGTTCTCGGGGCAGCCGAGCATGAACGTGGAACCCGACCAAGCCAAATGGGAGCAAGCCCGTCCATCGTTCGGCATGGCGAATGCTTCGCCAGTCAGCGTCCTTTCGCCGATGGCGCGGGTGGTCCCGCCCACTCTCACGAGTTCGCTGCCTCAATCCGGTGCGGCTGCATCGTCGGGGGGACGTAGCGCTAGCCCAATGTCCACTGCAACTTCGTTTCGGCCTATGCTTGCACGAGGTTCCGAGCCGAGCGGTGCCGGGTCTTCCCCCCGTTTCTCTTCTCCGGGCATGCCCTCGTCGGGTGGCATGAGTTCACGCTCAGCGCCGAGTTCTTCTGGCGCCTCCGGTCCTGCTGGCTCTTCGAGCGGTGTCCCTCGGGCTGTGTCGCCGGTGATGGTGAGCTTCCCCTCGGCGGCGCCCCAGCAGAATGAGCCTACTCCGGGCATGATGGCGCACCCGTTATTCAGGGCGGAAACTCCAGCCGCCGCAGCGAGGCCGGTGGTCAGCAGCCTGCCCGCCATCGCCTCGGCGGCTGGCGGACCCCGAGCCGTTCCGATCTCGCCACCCAGTTTCTCGATGCCCGTCGCTTCCGGTCAAGACGGCCTGAGCGAGGCGACGATTTCCAGGTCGGGGGCTGGCCCCTCAATGACCGCGCGCACCTCGGGCTCACCCACGGGAGGGGGCGGAAAGTCGCCGATGCGCCCGCCTTCACCAGTTTCGAACTCGGGTGCGGGGCCCATGTTGCCAATGCTGCGCATGCCGCCCCCGACCACTGGCATGCCGATGCATCGCCGACCGATCGCCGGCCCATCGCCGCAAGGTGGCGCCATTCAGTTCAGCCGACCGGGGAGCGATTCAGGCTCCAGCTCTAGTTCCTCGCCCTCTCAGTCTTCCTCGCGCGCTCCCGCCAAGCACGGAAACACCGGTGGGGGCCCCGCTCAAGAGGTGGACATGCTGGCGCGAGAAGTTTATTCGTTGATTCGGCGTCGTCTCTCGGTTGAGGCCGAACGGCGCGGACGCTAACCCGATTTGTCAGATGGAGGACCATGCAACCTAGCAAAGCCACAATCAAAAACCTCGAGAACAACGAGGTGATCAAGGTCAAGTTTAACCCGACCGAATACGCGATCCAGAAAGAAAATCAGTGGACGCCCAAGCAGGTCGTGGGGAGGAACATTCCTCGGCTCGAGTTCTCGGGCGGCGGTAGCCGCGTGATGAACATGGAGCTTCTTCTGGACTGCTTTGAGGAGGAGGGTAAGGACCTCACCGCCGACATAACTAAGTTGTGGGCGCTCACCATGATCAGCGAGCAGCCTCGAAATCGCGTAACCCGCCGGTCGCGCCCTCCGATGGTGCTGTTCCAATGGGG
Organism: Chthonomonas sp.; assembly: GCA_043754215.1. GTDB lineage: Bacteria > Armatimonadota > Fimbriimonadia > Fimbriimonadales > Fimbriimonadaceae > JAFLBD01. The sequence continues at coordinate 43,491 of JAYUVF010000087.1, forward strand.
CGGGCAGTGGAGCTTCAAAGCGGTAGTCACTTCTTTGAACGTGCGATACACTCTGTTCCGCGAAGATGGTTCACCGGTGCGCGCGACTGCTACGGTTTCGTTCCAAGAGTGCGAAGACGCGACTGTCCAGCGGGGGACGAACCCCACCAGTCGCTCGGAGCCAGGCTACAAACGGCGTGAGCTTCGGGCACGGGACACCCTTCAGACCGTAGCGTTTGAGGAGTACGGCGACGCGGGGCTTTGGCGAGCGATTGCGAACGCCAACGATATCGACGACCCTACCAATCTTAAAGCGGGTCAAGTCATCGCAATTCCTCCGCCACATCGGGTCAGGTGAGGGGTACGATCCATATTGTATTTTTGTCAGGCAACCTCGTTGCATGCGATTGATTATTGGGAGTTGGCACCGTGTCTGAAACACGATCGAAAAAAGACTTTTTGGGCCGGGGCTGGCAGTTCCCCCCGAGACTAGATGGGCGTGGGCGCATTGCTCTCGTTGAGGATGACCGCGATATCAATGAAGCCATCAAGATCATCTTGATGACTCGAAAGGGCGAACGGCCCTCCCGCCCGGAGTTCGGCAGCGAACTCCACACCCTTGTTTTCGCCCCCAATGACGCCACCACGAGTGGCCTCGCGCGGCGCTATGTTATCGAAGCGCTCGCCCGATGGGAGCCCCGCATCGAAGTTCGCGAAGTCATCGTGGACAGTGCCGAAGCTCAAGAGGGCAAGCTTCATCTCGAAGTGCGCTATTTCGTCCCAACATTGAACTCAGAGCGCAATCTGGTGTTCCCCTTCTACACGATCCCCGGAGAATAATTTATGTCTTTGCCCGAGCTAAACCTAGACGACCGTAAGTTCCAAGAGATCGTGGACGAGATGAAGCGCAAGATCGCCTTGCGTTGCCCGGAATGGACGGAGCACAACGTGTCCGACCCCGGCGTCACCCTGATCGAACTGTTCGCGCAGGTCACCGAGATGACCCTCTTCCGGCTCAATCAAGTCCCGGAAAAGAACTACCGCAAATTCCTTGAGATGATCGGGATCAGCCTGGAGACTCAGGAAGCCGCGCAGGCTGAAATTCGCTTTAATTTGACCAAGCCGCTCCACGAAACAGATAACGAGGTTGAAGATCGTCTGTTGGAGAAGCGGCGGACGGTGGTCGGGACCCTGCGGCGAGAGAGCGAAGAATCCATCGAATTCGAACTGGTCGAAGATCTCTTGATGGTCCGCCCCGCATTGGCCAAGGTGTTCTCGGTGGACAGCACTCAAGATCTCGCCAATGAACCGAAAGCAACCGAATTCCCTCTCGGCGCCAAGCTCGACTCCGACAATGGTCACGAGGCCTATGGTTTGCCTCCGGAGCCCGGTGATGCGATCTACTTCGGGTTTGAAGGTGAGGTGAAGGGGAACGTCGTTCAGATCAAACTGAACTGCCTCGAAGCCGCCGCCACGGGCCTGAAGCGAGCCCAGCCGCTCCAGGTTTGGGAGTATTGGAACTCCGGATCTAACGCGTGGGACCGCGTCAACATGTCGCTCGACACGACATTTGGATTTGACCAAACTGGCGTCGTTGAGCTGGAGATTCCCAGGTCCGCCTCTCGCCGAATGCTTCTTGGTGAACGACTATTTTGGGTCCGCGCGCGATACACGCTTGACCCCGAAGAGCTTGGCTATCAACTCGGCCCAAGCCAGTCCTTCCGCCGGTACGAAAAATCGCCGGTGGTCACTGCGGTCGATGCCCAGACCGTGGGTGGAATTGCTCGTGCGAGCAATTGCACCACGATTGAGGCTGAAGTGATCGGCACCAGCGATGGCACTCCCGGGCAGGCATTCCGCGTGCTCCGAGCTCCGACTCTTGCTCTCCGACACGAGGACCAGATTTTGGTGGGACTGCAGGACGCCGAACCGAGCGACTGCGAGGTTTACACTCTGGTCAAAGACTTCTCCCGTTCGCAAGAGTCCGACCGCCACTTCACGTTCGACCCGATGTTGGGCGAGGTACTTTTCGGGCCCAATATTGAGGAGCCTGACGGCTCGACGATCCAATACGGGGCCATTCCGCCGAAGGGGCTGACGGTGAGCATTGCCAGCTACCGCGTCGGCGGTGGTGTGCATGGAAATCTCCGCTCGAATCAGCTTAGGATGCCGCGTCAGTCGTATGCCTTTATTGACACGGTTACGAATCCGCAAGCCGCCACGGGCGGTCGGGATCTGGAGAGCCTGGAGCGCGCCAAGATGCGTGCGTTGCACGTGCTCAAAGTACGTGACCGCGCCGTCACCGCTGAAGACTTTGAAGAACTCGCGATGCGTGCTCCGGCTCCCGTAGGCCGCGCTTGCTGCATTCAGGCGATCTCTTCCACCGGCGAACAGGCCATTTCTATGCCTCCCGGAACCGTGAAGGTTCTGCTCGTGCCCCAGATTTCGAAGGACATCCTGGCCCCCACACCGCTGGACCTGCGCGTGTCCAACCGGACCATGATCGACGTGCGCAAGTTCCTGGATGAGAGACGGCTGTTGACTACAGTCCTTGAAGTAGGAGAGCCGGACTACGTGTACGGTTCGGTGGATGTGGCCCTCGTCATGAACCCGAGGTTCGACCAAGAGACCGTCACGCGCCACGTTTTGGACCGGCTCTACGCTTACATTCACCCCCTCTACGGCGGTCCGATGGGCACCGGCTGGCCGTTCGGCAAAGCCCTCACCCTCGCCGATATCTACGCTCAAATTGCGGCGGTGCAAGGCGTGGCGTTCTTGCTGGAAGCCAAGATTTTAGTATCGCGAGTAGAGAATCGCGAGACCGGAAGGCTGAGCCAAGAGGCGGTCGCGTCGAATGAAGAAGGCATTCGCCTTGCTCGCAACGAAGTGATGTGCAGTCGCCAGCACCGCGTCCGCGTGGTGCCGATCACCCTTGTGGGCAATGAAACGGAGCTCGAAGGCTAAAACATGGCAAGCATCGCCGATCCCAAGACTCCAATTTACGGCGGGCTCACTCCGCCGGAGTGGCTCGGCGTCGGCGTTTTACGCCGCAATTTTGTCGCCCGACTGCGGGCTCAAGTCCGCGGTGCCTGGCCAGAATCCCCTGGGTTTCGCTTCCATAAAGTCGAGGAAATTAAAACAGGCGGGCTCAGTATCTCGGTCGACGATTCCCAAGATCGACTCTTAAAAATCTCGGCCTACTGCGAAGATGAGGGCTGGGATCCGAACTGGATCAAGTGGCACTTTGCCGAGCGCAAGGGCTCCGATATCGGCGGGGGCACGGCAGTGGCCGACCAAGATCGTCAGCTCCCCGATGGCGTCCAGATTCTGGTCAAGAAGGGGGAGCAGCGGTTCGTCACGTTCGAAATCGACGTGCCCCTGGGCCCCGAGTCGAAGGAAACCTATTTCATCTTTGCCCTCGGCATCGAAGAGGTCGGCTCAGAGGACGTGGGGCAAGTGGTGGAATGCCTTCTCGAAGTTCGCCACCCCGAATCTGAGTTCCTCAAGCAACTCCCGGGGGTCTATCAGCAGGCCCTCGACGAGTGGCAGGACGCGGAAGGACTCACCGACGTCACCCCGTTTTTCAGTCGCTACCTATCCGGTTTCGAGGACTTCTTTGCGCCGCTTAACAAGACCCTTGACGCAATGGATCGGCTGTTCGGCCCGTTCAGCACGCCGCCTGATTTCCTGCTTTGGATGGCAAGTTGGGTCTGCGCCAGATTTGATTCCAATTGGCCCGAAATCAAGCGCCGAAAGCTCGTGGCCGATTCGGTAGAGCTTTATCGCTGGCGCGGTACCAAGCGCGGGCTCAGCCACTTTATCGAGTTGTATACCGGGTTTGTGCCCATCATTGATGATCAGCCCGTGAGCGGGATGCGCCTAGGCAAAACCGCCAAGCTCGGAGACCCCGCTACCAAACTCGGCGACATCCGCCCCCACTGCTTTGTCGTCACCGTGGCGGTGCCCGATCCGAGCCTGATCAAAGAGCAAATTCTTCACGAGATTATTCGCTACGAAAAGCCCGCTCACACGGCTTATTCGCTCCGTGTCGTCCAGAAACAAGCCGTCCCGAGAGGTTGATATGACGTTCGAAACCATTCTAAACCGCCCCATCACGAACATTGAAGCGTTCAATGAACTCGCCATCGACAGCGAAGTTTGGCGCGAGGCACACGATCACCACGGCCAACACCGGTTTCTGCACGCCCTCACCGCGCACCGTCCAGGCATCGTCTACGGCCTAGAAGTCTTCGTTTCGAAGTCCAAGGACAAATCCGTCGTGGTCGCCCCGGGGGTCGCCGTGGACGGAGAAGGGAACATCCTACTTGTGACCGCTCCCGAGCACCTCGTGATGGACCAGAAGGGCGAAAACCTCATCACGCTCAGCTTCGAACAGAACTACGATTCGCGCTCGGCGATGCAACTCGGCGGAGGCACCAAGTATTTCCGGGTGATCGAATCTCGCCGGTTGCTAGTGACCAAGGAAGCCCCGCAGACGAGTTTCATCGAACTGGCTCGGGTGGACCGCACCACCGCGACGGCTGCCGTGAAGGACGCCGAAAACCCATTTGATCCCGGCGACAACGAGCTGAATCTCCTGTACCGCCCCTTGGCCTTCCCCTATTGTCCCGCCGATGGAGGCGTGGGCGAATTGGTTTTCCTTCCCAAGAAGGATGCCACTCAGTGGAAACTGAACCGGCCCGGATTGGTCAACTTCATCCGCGAGGCGAATCAGGCCGGATTCCACCTTCAATTCACCGGGCCGCTGAACTTGCGTGGCGATTTGGACGACTCGGCGCCGCTGTTCCTCTACGCCGCGGGCGGACAGGAAACCCAAGATATGGGCGCACCCCAGGTCGAGGGCTTGCGCAAGTATCTCGACAACGGCGGAACAATCCTCGTCGAGGGTTGCCGCGGAAATGCCGCGTTCACCAAGTCTTTTGAGAAGGTCGTTTCGGCTCTCGGCGCAAAGCTCACCGCGGTCGCGTCGGGCCACCCGTTGTTGACGGCACACGTCGCCTTCTCCGCCGCTCCGAGCGGCGGTCAAGACACCGGCGAAGTCCAAATTGACGAAGCCAACGGCATTATTTTCAGCACGTATGACTACGGTGCGGCATGGCAAGGCGAACTGGCCGGCAAAGAAAAGCGACGCGAAACGATTCGCCAGTCCGTCGAGTTTGGGATGAACGTCGCCGCGTACGCGCAACAGCGCCGCCGCCGAGCTCAGCTATTGAGGCTAGACTAGTCACACGATGCCCACCCCATCGCCCGCAATCAATCCTGCCAACGGTTCGTCGGTCTCCGTGCCGATGGGCCAAGTCTTGGTGGTCGAAATCACCTTCGATAACCCGAGTTCCAAACTTCGAAGCTACGACCTTGTGGTGAGTGGAGCGGCGATGGCTTTTGCCGAGGTGGAGTCCAGCGAGGTCCACGTCGCCCCGTTTGAAACGGGCGTGGCGCGAATTACTTTTGCCCCCACGGGCAACACGACCCCCGACGACTATCCCCTGGAAATCGCGGTTATGGAAGATGGTGAGGCGGTGGATCCACCCGGCCAGCTTTCGCTTTACGTGGAGGTCGAATACGCTGAGGTGGTGGATCACGCCGCGGAGCAAGCGCGTGCCGAAGCCGCCGCCGAAGAGTTGCGCCAGCAAGAGGCCGCGGCACTAGCGCTCCAGCAGGCGGAGGAACTTCGCCAACGGCAAGAGGCAGAGGCCCAAGCGGAAGCCTTGCGTGCCGCTGCCGCAGCCGAGGAGCAAGCGCGACGTCAGGCCGAGGCTGAAGCAGAGCGAGTGGCCGCAGCCGAGAAACAAGCTCTCCTTCAGGCCGAGGCTGAAGCTAAGGCCGAAGCCGAACGAGCTGCCGCTGCCGAGGAGCAAGCGCGGCTTCAGGCCGAGGCTGAAGCTAAGGCAGAGGTAGATCGGCTCGCTGCCGCCGAGGCTGCTGAACAAGCCCGTATAGAGGAGGAAGCTAAGGCTGAAGCGGCTCGACTCGCGGCAGAAGCCGCGGCTGAGCAAGCCCGGATTGAGGCTGAGGCCAAGGCGGAAGCTGACCGTTTAGCCGCTGCTCAAGCGGCGCAACAAGAGGAAGAAGCCAAAGTAGCCGAAGATCAAGCTCGCCTTGAGGCTGAAGCTAAGGCGGAAGCAGAGCGATTAGCCGCCGCCGAAGCCGCGCAGGCCAAAGCGGCACAGGAGGAGGCAACCCGCCTCGCCGCCCAGCAAGAAGCCGAAGCGGCGAAGCAGCAGGAGCAGCAAAGAGCCGCCGTTGAAAAGGAAGCCGAAGCGAGGGCCGAGCAAGAACAACAAAAACTGGCAAAGATCGCCGCCGACAAGGAGGCTGAACAATTGGCCGCCGCCGCACGAGCGCAGGCCGAAGCAGCAGCCGCCAAATTAGCCGCAGAAACCGCCGCCGCCGCAAAACTCGCTGAGGAAGCCGCCGAAACCCAGCGCATCGAAGAAGCAAAGCGCCTTCGCGAGGATGAAGAGCGAGCCAAGCAAGAAGCGGCCCAAGCTGAAGCCAAACGCCTTGCTGACGAAGAGGCTGCCGAAGCTCAGCGCCGTGCCCAAGCCGAAGCAGCCCGACAAGCCGAAATCGAAGCCGCCGAGGATGCCCGCCGTGCCCAGGCGGAAGCCGCGAAGCAGGCTGAAATCGAAGCGGCAGAAGCCAAGAAGCGCTCCGCCGAGGAACAGCGCCGCGAAGCCGAGGAAGCGCGCAAGCGCGAGATGGCGCAGCGCGCCGACCAAGAGCGCGCCAAGCTCGAGGCCGAGGCTAACGCCCGCGCTGCCGAAGAGGCCGCGGAGGCCCAGCGAAGAGCCCAGGCAGAAGCGGAGCGGCAAGCCCGAGAGGAACAAGCCCGGATCGACGCGGCGAAAAAGCTCAAAGAAGCCGAAGCGGAAGCTGCAGAATTCGAACAGGCCACCAAGCCAGACATCGCGGTCGTGGACGGGAGCCAGTTCCTAAAGGCCACCCAAGCCACGCCCGAAAAGCAAGCCTTGGTGGGAGATTTCAAGGCCGATCGCGTCATCACCGACGCCAAGAACGGCACCCAGATTCTGGTCAAACCTGGCGAAACGGTGCTCGTCAAATTTACCGTCCGCCACGACGTCCAAAAGGGCCAGCGGCCCGCGTCGCGCACCTTCCGCCTCCAGCACAACCGCGCGCTGAAAGAAGATTGGATCGACATCGTCGTTCCCACGCTCAATGTTAAACCGAACGGCACGGGGGAACTCGCGGTCATGCTCCGACCGCCCCTCGATGCCGAACCTGCCAACTACCCGTTTTCAGTCGAGGTAGGCGTGCAGGGTCAGGTGTTTGTCCCCACGCAGTACGTACTCACGGTTCAACCGGTGCCGGTCGTCCAAGTCGAGGCCGAGAAGCGTGAAGTCAAGATCGGGCCGTTTGGGCGCGACGTACCTTTTAAGCTCCGCGTGGCCAGCGCCGGGAACTCGGAAACTGCCTACCGCCTTGCCGTCAAGGACCCGAAGGCCGCCGACCGCGACGACCTGCTCCAGCATGAGGACCTTTACGAACAGGGCCATTGGCAGTACAACTTTGATCGGGAGCTGGCCGACCTGGTTTCGCAGTCCTCCGACGGGAAGCCGACGCCGCAATCCCACCATCTGACCGCCCGACGTCGTGGCATTTGGTGGTTTGGTTTCGTCGAAAAGCACCCGATGCGCGTCGCCGCGGTGCCCGTCACTGACCCGAACAATTCGAATAATCCATCGAATACGGTGGAATTGGTAGCCCGCCGCTGGCGGCTTATCCCGATGGCCGCATTCCTGTTCTGGCCCTTGGTGCTCCTGTTCTGGATGTTCTTCACCGGCGGCTCTACCACCGTCGAAGTCATGAATGCCTATCCGGCCGACGATCGTCGGGTCATCGTCATGGCCTCCTCGATGGTGCCCAAGGAGCGAGAGGCCAACATTCCGCTCCAACTCCGCATTGATCGAAGCTCTTTCCTGAAACCAAAACTTTTCTTGACCCAAGGCAAGAACACTCGCGAACTGCCGCTTCGTGAGGGCCAGTCCATCACGCTTAATGCTAACGATTACGTGTCGAACGCCCAACTCGTGCTGAAGGATTTCATGGGTCGAACGATTCAGACCACCGACATCACGGCGCTCGGGCATCGCACGGATGGTCTGCTGATGTTCGCGGGGATTGACCCGGCTACGCAGCAGATGAGACCGCTCACCGCCGCGCCGCCCTGGATGTCTATTGGCGAACCGACAAATAGCGAGAAGGCGGGGAATTCGGTCGTGGCGACTTACAAGATTCGCCTGCCGGCTTCTGGTGGACGACGCATTTACTTGCTGAATAGCAGCTCGCTGGACAAGCGGCTCAGCGTGCTCCTGACCATCACTAAACGGCCCAATTCGCAGTACTTCAGCGTGGCGGACTTTGGACAAGAGGAGTCGAAGGTAGAAACCCTGCAGTCGCAGGCGTTCGCCGGTCCGCTATTCCTCTACAAGGGCGGCCCGGATAGCATCGCCGCCGTCAACGCCCTGCCTGAAGAGCAACGCACCTGGGAATTGGTTTCGACCAGCGGCCCCGAGCGCGTGATGCGGTTCGTGCTTTCCGTGGGGGATACCAAGTAATGAAACTCCTTCAATCCGAAGTCAATTTGGTCCCGGGAGAAGACCCCAATTACGCCCACGCGCCCGAGGGATTTGTCGGTCAGGGCGTCGCGATCCTCGAGCTGTCCAACACCACCGGCTATCAGAACGCTTACAAAATCCGGCTGGAGTGCTCCGAGCCGTTTTGGAAGCCGATCTGGGCGCAGATCGTGCCGCTGGAACCGGATCGAGGCGACAACAACGGCATCCCGTCTGGCTACCCCGACCAGCTCGGCCCCAAAAACCAGTGGGCTACCGTTTACGTCGCCGACGGCGGCACGCGTAAGATCATGGTCGCTCTCCGCGCTCCCCGCACCAGCGAGGCGCGAGCTGGAATCTATCGCTTCAACGTCATCATCGAGTCGCGCATCGACGACCCGATGAGCCCGATGAGCGAGATCAAGGAGCTGCCGCTCACGGCGGTCATCCGCCCGTTTTACGAAGTGGAAGCGGCGTGGAGTCCCGAGAGTGGTCGGGTCGGCCTCGTCCGCCGCAAGCGCCGGTTTGAGCTCGTGCTCACCAGCACTGGCAACGACTGGACTTACATCGAAGCCGCCCTCGGCAATAAGGCCGAAATCAGCCTCGAACGCGACGCCGAAGTCATCGCTCTGCCGCCCCCCGCACCGGGCGAGAAGATCAGCCGCGCCTTGGGCTTCCGCGCCACCACTAAGCTCAAGAAGTTCCGAAGCGCCAACATTCCGACCGAGCTCCCAGTCACGCTCCGGCGAGTGGATGCTCCGGGCGTGCCGCCTCTGGTTGGGCTACCCCAACAGACTCAAAACGCCAATCTTGGCGCGGCGGTTTTAAGCTCGGTCGAGGATCCGCTAGAGCTCGAAACTCGCGCCAAGCTGATCTACTGCCCGCCAATCCCCGCGACCTTTGAGCAGTTCCTCCAGGCCATTGTTCGCAATGGCAAAAGCATTGTCTTCTTCGCGATCGGCCTCGTTATCGTGGGCACCCTCACCTTCGCCGGGTACCAGCGCTTTATGATGATGAAATTGGCGCTCAGCATTGACGCCACGCTCGAAGACGGATACCGCATCATCACCCAAGACCCGAAGACCGGCGAGATGATTTTGCGTCTTAATGGCTCCGGCCTAAGAAATGCGCGCGTCACGTTGCTGGATGAGACCGGGAAGGAGATGCAGATTGATCCTTTACCGCTGGCTTCGCCAGCTACGGACAAATCGGGCAAGAAGAAGCCGAATCCGGAGCTCGTCGCCGGTCGACAAACTTGGTTCGACCCATCGGACGACAAGTACGCCGCTCGCTACGACCTCACACCGGTCATCAAGCAAACCGGAAAGGCGAATCCGATTTTCGGCGGGATTGTGGTCCGTCCGAACTTTATCTTCGGCGATCTGATGGGTTTCCTCGCTCGCACGAAAACCGAGAAGCTCAGCATCGGAAAGCCTACGCTGAAGGTGGCGACACTGGCGATCCAGCCGAGTAAGACGGAGGTTCTCGATGGCGATACGATCCTGATCGGTGGTACCAACTTTGGTACGGGGGGGACCGTGCGCTGCGACTCTCTTCCTGCCAAGGTGATCAGCTGGTCCGACAATGAAATCAAGGTCAAGCTCCCGGAGGGGCTCCCGGACCAGTTCCTGCTTATCGTGGAAACGGCGGGCGGTACGGCCAAAGGATCTGCGCCACTTAAGCTAAAGGCGGAGGACATCATGGAGCTGCCGGATAACCTCATGGGCGGCGGCGATGCCGGGGGCGGCGGGGCCGAGCCGGAGATCATCGAACCCGAGGTTGCAGCGGCTCCGCCGCCTCCACGACCCACTAGTCGTCCAACTGCTCCAAGCGGCGCGGGGACAAGTGTAGATAACGGCTCCCTCATTCCAGTTACGATGGTCGAGGCTGACGTGTACGAAGGGCTCATCCAAGCACTAGGCTCTGGGCGCAGCGAAATTCTGCGCTTTGCCGACACCCCGGCACGCACTCTCGAAGGTCGAGCTTGTCGGGCCTACGCCCTGGCCACCTCGGGGAATGTTGACGCGGCGGAACGGCTCCTCAACGGAATGAAGGACCAGGCAACCAATGATCGCGAACAGATGTTTTTCTATATCGGTCTCGCCGAAGTTGCCCACAAGCGAGGCGACAACGCGACCGCAGATCGCCTTTTCCTGGCTGCCGACTCCTTAGCTCAAGACATGAAAGAAGGAACAGAAGGCACCGCGATGGCGAACCTCGCCTACGCCCGCTACTACGTGGCGCGTGGCAAGTCAGCCGGAGCCAGCAGCAAGGCCCGCAGCGCGATGAAGCGAGCCACTAGCCAAGCGGAGAAGGATCTAGCGAGCAGTTTGATGTAGCGTATCCATGCGGATCATATCGCCCTTCCACGACTACTACGATTCGGCCATGGGATACGGCCAGGATCCCCAGCTCATTTACAAGCGTACTCCGAGCGTCTGCGAGGTGCCCTACGAGAAGTTGGGTAGTCGCATGAAGGAGGTCATTAAAGCGATTCCTGACACCGAGTGGGGATGGCTGAATCGAAATGCTTGTATTGGCTTCTGTGGAAAAAGCTATCCGATGTTACTGGCCGAACCCGTTGGGTTGAGTATGGATTCCGTGGTTGGAAATCGTGCCTTTGAAACCGTGTCGCTTGAGCGCTTCTTGAAGATAGAGCTAGACTTTTATCGGTATAGCAACATGGACAGGGAGCGCGAGCTAAAATTTGCGCGGCAAAGTTATGAAGCATTCTGCGAGAAGTTGAGCGGTCGGGACATCGGGCATGAAATTCATCGTCTTGTGGATGCACCAGTTTTTCTAACAGTATTCACTCATTGGGATCGCCCCATGCCAGTCACCGTGTTTGCAAACCCTCGCCTCGCCAACTTCAAGTTTGCATCCAAAGTGGAACCGTTCTCCGCATTCCAAGAGATCGCGATGTTCTTGGGAAGCCAACTTACCAACGAGGACCAAGCGCCCAGAAATGTCGGCGGAGACAAGATCATCGCCGCCTCGAAGGGGTTCGACGAGCAGTCCTTCCGAACCGCCGCCCCGGGGCAGAAAAAACTAAGTCGCGCCAAAAACCGCGCGCGAAAAAGAGGCTCCATTCCTCCAGAAACTGAAGATCCCACGGGTTCTTGAGCTTCCGCCACAAAGCCACCGCCAACGGCCTTCTCCCTCGAAGGGAGAAGGTGGCCGAAGGTCGGATGAGGGTGATTCGCCGAGCGCGAAGTTGACGAACAGCCCAGACGTCGACTGTCAAGAAGGAATCAACAGACTTCACTTTCCAAAAAAGGCATAAGAGGTCAGTTCTGCCCAGGAAAAGTAGGAAAACCAGGAAAAGCGGGAAATGGTGGTCGCTACAGGATTTGAACCTGTGACCCCTACAGTGTCATGGGAGTTCCTCGGGTTCACAAGCACGAACTTGAGTCTGCTGACGTCTCAGATGGTATCAGTTTTGCTCCCTCATTTGAGAGACCTTTGAGAGACCGTGCC
>JAYUVF010000088.1:0-3854 GCA_043754215.1 Chthonomonas sp.
CGTATAGCGTTTGCTGCCATCCCAGCCTTGGTTTTCCAGTCGATCGGAAACGCCGGAGCTTGGCCATTTAATAAATGCGGTTCTTCGAGCAATGCCACGTCCCAGAGTTGGTCGTCGGCCCACGCAAAGGACTGTGGCACGGGCAGAGGCCGCTCTTTAGTGTGGCTGGGCATGGCATGGGAGAAACCCATTTTCCAGAAGCTCGCGGCGAGTTTCGGGTGCGTGGAAAATTCCGTTTCTTCGACCTCGTTTCCAAACTTGCCTTCATATGCCCCCCACGTCAAAGCCAACGCGGCTTTGATGGCGTTACCTGGAATGACGTCGGATGATTCAAATAGGTTATCGTCGCCGAGGACTTTGTCAGGAAAGCACATGGGATCATCACAATACAGCGCGTAGTACAAACGCTCAGGCACTGCGTCGACCTGAATGGTTTTTGACGTGTTGCTGGAAGACGCTGGCTTGCAACTTATGTCGATATCGACTAGCTCCCCCCAACCAACACTAGCTTCAGCGCCCACTTGGGACATCCAGCGTAAGGCGCCACACGCAGCATTGCATAGACGCTTAACTTCTTCCTCCGAACCGATGACTCGCCACGTGCCGTTGAAGTTGAGTTTCTGCGCGATTGCCCAAGGCTGTTCGATGACCATTAGTGACCCAGATTCACCGGCACCGGTTAAGTCGTCAATCTCCACGCGTGTAGTTAGTTGTTGGCAGGCTTGCCACGGTTTTGTGGCGGGCTGGTGGGCTGCGTCGTCAATCTCCACGCGTGTGGTTTCTTGGCGGGGCTCGGATTCGGGTTTCCATCCGTCAAGTCGAAGATCCGCTTCGCAAAGCCTGCCTGGCTTGGGCTGGAACTTCGATGCCTTGCCGCCAAGCCATTCAGCGATCAACTTTTCTTGGCCGAAGAGATCCCAGGCATCGCGCATTTTGCCGACCAGGAGCGTTCCCGGAATGATGGGGCAACCGTCGGGGTCACGCATGATGGCGCTATCTATACCGAAGCCGCCCGGCTCGCTGGAATGAATAACGAACGGCGCCTTAACCGTGATGCTGAGGTTTAAATTGAACGCTTGATTCGTCATGATTGGCTCGCCGTTGGCAGAGGATCAAGTCCCGCGTAATCCCAGATTTCAGCGAGCTGGATCCACGCTAATCGTTGTTTTGAAATGTCCTCTGGGTGACATTCGGTTAGGGAATCCCAGATATTTTTCCAGGCCGCACAACTATTAGTGTCTAACGCTACGGCGGAACCCGATTGGGCCCACGCTCGTTTATGAGCCGCGACAAAACGCTCGTCTTTATGAGCCGCGCCAAAGCGCTCGTCGCCATCCCGCGCTCCCGCAATAGCCGCCGCCACGATCTGACTGCGTGGGAGGAGGTCCTTCACGATAACAAAATCGCGTTGCAGCGTCATGATTTGCTCGGCCTTGAGGACCCAATTGCACCATGTCGCGTGGCCACCATATCGCCGTTTGATGGTGTCGTCGAGAGCTAAGCCTAGATGATCAAAGGATTCCAGCGCAGTCCACGTTACCGTGTTGTGTTTCCTGTAGTCATCCGTCTTGCCATAATCCGCCAAGTCCTTAGCTAACTTTGCCACCCGTTGGATCGGCGCCTTGCTGTGACAAAACACTAAACCATAGGCGTGACGCAGATTCATGGTTTCTGCCGGATGGTTGTTGGACTTTGGGAGATCAAATTTCCAGTCGGCGGTCCGATCGTGGAGGAAATCCACTACAGGCCAGCCCAGCCACGCGGGAACCACGAACAGCACCTCGTCGCCGCCCCATAGCAATGTTTCAAGGCGAATTTTATTGTCCGTTGTCTTCCATCGAGGATCCGTGGTGGTCTTGAGCAAATCAAGCAACAGGTGGCGCCGCTTGTTTTTCAATTCCTCGTCCCAATGCTGCAGGCAGTCTCTTTTTGCCGATTCAGCGCCAATGGCGCCAAAACGATTACCGTCGAGATAGATAACGGCAATCTTATCCTTAAGAACGCCGGCTTTGATATCCTGGCCGGGATCAGAAAGGGCTTGGAGGTCCTGGGTGAATTTGAGTCCCTGAACAGACGCAACTTTTTCTTCGTCTTTGGCGTCTTTCAGATGGCCCATTTCTGACCGGTAAAGTTGCTGGCGCTGCTCGCGTCCGAGTCGGCGGCGAAAGGCCACGGAACTACTTACCCGTTTTGTTTTGCCATTGGGAAGAGGCTCATCACAGTGCGCCGGTCTCACGCCATCGAACTCGCATACAGCAATTGCGTTAACTGCGTTGTCAGGTGATGTCTGTAACGCCGGTAACGCAAAACTCAAACTCTGCATTTGTTGCCAGCGCACAGCCGCGATTGTCCCGGCCTCGGCCCGCGCGAATCCGTCCGCTTCTTCTTCTACCGCGGCAACGGCAAAGGTGAAGTGTTCGTTACCGTCGACGGTAAATTTTGACCGCAGGCACTCTAGAACGTCATCGATCTTGGTTCCGTCCTCGACCCTGAGGAGGGCTGCCGAAGCGCCGGTGCTTAGCGCGGTGCCGCATTGGGCACAGTCTTGCGCAGCATTCAGCAGGTGCAATCCCGCGCCGCGCCGAGTACTGATGTCGTTTGTGTCGTCTAGCACGGCGGAAAGGTTGATCGCTTCTACTCGAACGAGGTATTTAGACATTGCTGGCCATTCTCCTTCTTCGGTTCATTGATCTGACTCTGATGTGGCCCATCATTGAAACTGACGGTTCATGCGCAATGTGCACAATCTTAATACGACCTTAGCCTGTATTGTCCCAATCCAAAACTACTGTGCTTTCCCGTGTGTATCCATTGGCCCAGCCAAAGGATGGGTGCGAGGTACCGAAAGTCACCCTCGAGTCGAAGCCAACCTAACCAGCCGCGGTGAGTGTCAACCCGACGCTTATAGAGCGACTGATAATGCCAAGAGGCCATACTCAATTGGGAATCCTTAACTTGAACCAGCTTTGCGGCCGCTTCAATACTTTGTCGTTGTTCCGAGCCTGGAATTGCCGCTGGACCATCAATCAGTCCAAGTAAACCCCCTCTATCCAGCAAACTACGAATGAGGCGCTCAAACACCCGGCCCGTATCGGGGTTCTTATCTCGATCAGATGTTTCTACCCAAGTTGGCGTGAGGAACTCAATTGCGATGTCCGCGCCCACAGGCGGTTGAGTTTGCAGTAACTCGCTAACTTGTATCGGTAGATCCTCGGCATCAATCCAAGGCGTGTCCGATTCCCAGACGGTGTCTGGCAATACTTGTGAGCGCACCGCCTCGATCCGGATCCTAATGAATTTGCCACGCGAACGACCTAATCCTGTTTGACCGACCCTGTCTATGGCGTCGAATATCAACCCAGCATACTCTAACGCTTGAGGGAATAGAATGAGTTCGATGCTAAATTCCGCGCCCGCGCCATACCGGGAAGCAGCGTCTTGCGGGGGACGCAGAATGTAGGGCGGCAGCGCCTTTCCCTCGTGTGGACAGATTACTGAGAACGCCGCTGGCGAAACTTGATGGATACAATGCTCGAACCGCCGATGTAACTCTCCGCTCGTCTCACCAAACAATTCCTCCCAAGAAACCGTCGAAGATGTGCAGAACGTGATGGGCGTCTCAACTATGCAATGGACGCGAAGATGAGCCAAAGCAGTCATGGTCCTTTCCCCCCTATCGTCCCCGCTGCATGTGCGTTGTGGCGGGCTGTGGTGCAACTCAGCACGTCGGTTCCCCATTGAATTAACAGAGGAGCACGCCTACGGAAAACGCAAAGATATCTACACTTTTCCGACGAATTTCTCGAGTGGCGGAAACAACATCATTTTAGTCATTATGGAACCCCGCAGGTAGC